>CBDTVL010000006.1:0-39861 GCA_965363755.1 uncultured Sulfitobacter sp. | reverse complement strand
CCAAACAGGGCAGTCACGCCCGGACCAGCCTCGAACATTGCATCAATCTGGAAGTCACCCAACTGGTGTTGCACAAAAACTTTAAGCATCGTGCCCCGCAATCTTGCGGGCCACGCGGCGGGCCAGCCATTCAGACAGAGCAACGGCGCCAAGGGCTACGATGAGCGCCAGCACGACCAGTCTGAAGGCCGCATGCTCTTCGCCCGGAACCTGCAGGAATGCGTAAACTGCCGACGGCAACGTCTGAGTCTGGCCAGGTATGTTTGCAACAAACGTGATGGTGGCCCCGAATTCGCCCATCGCCTTGGCAAACCCCATGACGGCGCCCGCCAAGACACCCGGAACAATCAGAGGCAGCGTTACCCGCAAAAAGACTGAAATGTGGGGTGCACCCAGTGTCGCCGCTGCTTGTTCAAGTTTTGGGTCAACCGCTTCGATTGCCAGCCGGATGGCGCGCACCATGAGTGGAAATCCCATAATGCCAGCGGCAAGCGCGGCACCAGTCCACCGGAACGCAAGGGTGATCCCAAACCAGTCATAAAGCACTTGGCCAATGGGTCCGTTGCGACCAAATCCAATCAGCAGCAGATACCCCGTGACAACCGGTGGCAGAACCAGCGGCAGGTGCACTGCCGCGTTTAACATGCCTTTACCCCAGAACGATTTGCGCGCCAGCAGCCAGGCTACCCAAAGCGCGATGGGCAGAGTGAAAATCGTGGCCCATACCGACACTTTGAGCGACAGTAGAAGGGCAGCCCATTCAGCTTCGGACAGAGTCATGAGGCGGGGTCCGTCGTCAGAAATCCGTAGGTCTCAAAGATTTGCAATGTTGCAGGCTGGAACAGAAAACTCAGAAAGGTCTCACCTTCTGGCGTGAGGGCTGCCGCCGGGTAGATGATTTCCGGATGCAGGCTTGGGGGGACTTCATAAACAATGTCCACGCTGGGTTCAGCAGTCGCGTCGCTGGCATAAACCAAACCCAGAGGTGTTTCCAATCGGGTCACAAAGGCAAGCGCTGCGCTTACATTTTCGGTTTCGGCGAGATGCGGTGCAAGCTCTTCCCAGAGGCCGGCATTCTTCAGCCAAGCGCGGCCATATATCCCCGCAGGCACACCGGTCGTCTGACCGATAGCAAGTCGGCCGCCGTTCAGAGTATCCAAAACGGCGCCGGGCTGATCTGCGGCTATGGGAGGATGGCCAGACGCGGCAACCAAAACCAGCCTGTTGCCAAGCAGATTCCGGCGAAGATCAGAGTCGATGATACCTTTGCTTTCAAGCCAGTCCATCCACCGTGTGTTGGCTAAGATGACGACGTCCGCTGGAGCCCCTTGACTCACTTGCTGGGCGAGGGCGCCACTTCCACTATACGAAATTGTTACCTTTCTCGGCCACTCTAAGGCGATCTGATCCAACGCAGTTTTGAGGCTGGCGGCGGCAAAGACGGTCACTGGCGTTTCTGCACGACTGATCGTAGACGCAAGAAGGAGTCCTGTAACGGCCAATGCCCTGATATAAAACCATGTTTTCATTGGCCCAAAGTATCTGCCAGCTCAGGCGCCAAGACAAGGCCATGTCGTCGCTAATTGCGAAGGTGTTCGGTTTCCGGGTTGGTAAATTTTTAGAAGAAAAGCCACAATGTCTGGAAAAGAAACGTAAAAACATGGTGATTCGGTGATATTGTTCATATATGGTGAATGAAAAATACAGGTTAGGGCCAATGACTGCCCCATTTATCAAACAACTGCCGATTAAAATTCGGGCTGACAATAAAAGCGACGTGCGTACGCAGTTTGCTGCGCTCTGTTATCGTATTTCGAATGGCAAGACCGAGGTATTGCTGATCACGTCGCGCCGCACCGGCCGTTGGATTGTGCCTAAGGGCTGGCCTATGGACGGTAAAACACCGGCGGAGTGCGCAGCACAGGAAGCCTGGGAAGAGGCGGGTGTTGTGGGGCGCGCGAAAGACAGTTGTCTTGGACTATATTCCTATAACAAAGTTGTGGCTCCGAAAACGGATCTGCCCTGTGTTGCTCTGATTTTCCCGGTGCTGGTAAAATCTCTGAGCGCTGAGTACCCGGAAGCAGGGCAACGTCAACGCAAGTGGTTCTCCTTACGAAAAGCCGCTTTACTTGTGGGTGAACCGGAACTCGCCCGAATTTTGCGCGATTTTGATCCCAAGCAATTGCGCTAATTGGCGATTGAGCTGCTTGTAGTTGGCTGATCTAACCCTATTCTCGGCGCAACTTGTGACAAGAGGCTCTAATGATCCAATATGCTATGAAATGTGAAGCTGATCACAGCTTTGACAGCTGGTTTCAGTCCGTTGCTGCTTTCGATAAATTGGAGGCCGCGGGTCTTTTGCAATGTTCGGTTTGCGGATCGGCGAAAGTGTCCAAAGCAGTAATGGCCCCAAGGGTCAGCGTCGGCACCGAGGAGACTCGGCCGCTCTCTGCCCCGCTGAGTTCCGCTGAGCAAGCTGTGGCCGAAATGCGTAAAAAGATTGAAGAAAACGCGGATTATGTCGGAACCGGTTTTGTCGCCGAGGCGCGTGCGATCCATGATGGAACAGCGCCCGAGCGGGCGATCTACGGAGAAGCACGGTTGGGTGATGCAAAAAAACTGATCGAAGACGGGGTGCCGGTTGCACCGCTGCCTTTTGGCCCGAACCGGAAGATGAATTAACCCATGCATGTCGTTATAACCGGCGCCAGCCGTGGAATTGGGGCGACCCTCACTGCGCACTATCGGAGCCAGGGACAAGACGTAACTGCGACCACCCGTGATGTGTCTGGGGATGCTGTCCTTGATGTGACAAAGCCCGATGATCACGCGGCGCTGGCGCTAAAGCTGAGGGATCATCCGGTCGATCTTTTGGTGTGCAATGCCGGCGTCTATCTGGACAAAGGCCAGGCGCTAGATACCGGCTATCCCGTTGATATGTGGGCCTCAAGCTTTGCGGCGAATGTCACCGGTGTGTTCCAAACCGTGCAGCACATGTTGCCGCTGTTGCGGGCATCAAAAAAGCCGAAGATCGCGATTATCTCATCCCAGATGGCCTCTGACACCCGTGCGCCAGGGGGCAGCTATATTTACCGAGCCTCCAAGGCGGCGGCGCTTAATCTGGGGCGTAATCTGGCCGCAGATCTGCGCAGCGACGGGATCGCCGTGGGGATTTATCACCCGGGTTGGGTGCAGACAGATATGGGCGGCAGCAGTGCTGACATAACCGTCGATCAGGCCGCCGAGGGGTTGATCAACAGGTTTGAGGATTTGGCGATTGAAACAACAGGATGTTTTGAAACCTGGGACGGGCAAACGCATCCCTATTAGTGATTGCGGGGCCGTTCTGCGCGTTGGGTTCAAACTTTTTCAGGTGGAATCACAAACGCCAAAGGACTGATGCGTTGCCAACCGGCGGCAGACCTAAGGAGTGGCCCGCGACAGCTCACGGACAGATGGTCGGCACCATGTAGCCTGCGGGGACGCGGTTGCCCCCGAGGACAAATATCTGGCGCGACGGGTCTACAGCGCATCCGGTTTCGCCGCGGAAATACAGGGCGAATTTACGGCCTGAAAGTTGGCTGAGCTTTGGCAGGTCGGCGCCGCGTTCTACCGGTGCAACAAGCAGTGAAGTTGCAAAAGGCGAAGTTTGGGTAATTTGGACATCGAAGTCACGCACTTGCGGAAGCTCATTTGCTACGGCGCAGGCAGAAAGCGCAATAAATGCCAAAGGTAGGATGCGCTGGGCTGTTGTCATTGTCAGTCTCCATTGGGTCCAATCTTACCCGCGCGCAATTGAGGTCTCAACGAGAAGGTTAATTCTTCGTTAACGCTGGAAGGAAAGAGAATTCGAAATGCTGCTATACGTTGGGGCGCAACTTTGCTCGGCGGGTTGTTTAAGGCCTCTTTACTGACGCCAATTGAGCCTAATTGAATGGCTTGGTCGATCTGTGTCTCAGGCCTCTATAGCGCTGGTCAATACCGTGGGGAAAATGCGTGAACCGACATGGATGATAGAAGAGAGAAAAACCGCAGGTCCTCTGTCACCAGTTGTTATCAAATTGCTGACAAGCCTGCATTAGTGTTCAACAGGAATTGGCTGAAGATCGGACTGCTGGCTGCGCCGATGCCACGGGCATTTTCGCCGATGCTGCCGCTGTCAATCCTTGGGGAAATCAACCCGCGGGCGTCTTGATTGACGAGATAGCGTTGAACACGTTCCACTAGCTCATCGCGGACCTCTTCCGGGAAAGCTCCGTCGATCAGGATCGCTTCAAAATCGATGACCGAGCAGATTGACAAAGAGGCCTTGGCCAACTCTTGCGCGGTTTCTCCTATCCACGGATCAACGTATCGTGACAAGTCACTCCAATCCTGCGGCCGCTGCCACAATAACTGCGGATCCAGCCCGGCTTCTACCAGCCGCCCCTCAAGCAGATGGATTGAAGCGACGTCGATCAATTGGCGGCTTTCCCCCAACGGTCCGGTGCTGCGCAGGGAGCCCAATGAACCGGCATTGCCCTGATTGCCTTCGAATACGGTATCGTTCAGAACCACGCCTCCGCCAACGAATGAGCCGATGAAGAAATAGGCGTAATCGCGAAACTCATTGCCGCGACCAAAAAGGTGTTCAGCCCGGCATGCGGCGGTAGCGTCATTCACAATGAACACCGGTAGATCGCTGAACTTCGCAACTTCTGAGCGAAAGTCGATATCTTTCCAAGACCGGAATTTTTCTGCGGGTGAACTGACCAGATCGTGCCATTTCCACAGTTCGAACGGTGTCGCGATGCCAATCCCGCAAATTCGCTCCACGGTCTCTGTGGGCGCAGCATCCAGTATGGTGGCCAAGCCGTCTTGCATAAACCCAAATACAACCTCGGGCAGGGGGTAGGCATAAGACGTGTGGACCTGCTGTCGCACCTTCCCGGCGAAGTCGAGCAACAGGAGGTCGGCGCTGCGTCGGCCAATCTTCAGCCCCAAGGCAAAGACTCCATCTGGGTTCAGTCCCATCGGGATCGACGGCTTGCCGACCTTGCCTCTGACTGGATCTTTTCGAGCGAGAAACCCGTCCCTTTCCAGTTCCCGCAAAATAACCGACACCGTTTGCGGTGAAAGCCCGGTACGCCGCGCCAGTTCCATTCCGGGCATCGCACCCTGGCGCTGTAGCATAGACAGAAGCAGGCGTTCGTTATGGTCGCGCAAACCGCTTTGGTTCACGCCGCCACTAAGCGATCTGATCTCTGAGCCGTCCATAAAAGCGCCCTCGATGCCTTTACATTGATCAGGATCATGACACTGGAGATTAATAAATCAAGTTTAATTACTTATTGACGTTTGGCGAGAATCACGTTTCCTTAGGGTCATTCCGCTCATCCATGCGGAGGCTCTGTTCCTTATTCTTGAGAAACGACTGTCTGGGAGGACACCATGAAGAAATTATTCGCTACCACTGCCGTAGCACTGACCGCCCTGTCTGGCGCAGCATTCGCAGACGGCCATGGCATTACCGCCTGCCTGATCACGAAAACGGACACCAACCCGTTCTTTGTGAAAATGAAAGAAGGCGCGACGGCCAAAGCCGAAGAGCTGGGCATTACGCTGAAATCTTACGCCGGTAAAGTTGACGGCGACCACGAGACACAAGTGCAGGCTATCGAGACCTGCATCGCGGATGGCGCCAAAGGCATCCTGCTGACCGCGTCTGACACATCTTCGATCACGACGTCCGTTAAGCAAGCACGTGACGCCGGGATTCTCGTCATCGCGCTCGACACGCCACTTGAGCCCATCGACGCTGCTGACGCCACCTTTGCCACCGACAACTTCCTTGCTGGTGAGCTGATCGGCAAATGGGCTGCAGGCCAAATGGGCGACGCGGCTGCGACCGCCAAAATCGGCATGCTGGACTTGGCCATCAGCCAACCAACAGTGGGCGTGTTGCGCGACCAAGGGTTCCTGCAAGGCTTCGGCGTTGATCTGGGCGACGCGAACAAATGGGGCGACGAGACAGACGCACGCATCGTTGGCCACGACGTGACCTCGGGCAACGAAGAAGGTGGCCGCAAGGCGATGGAGAACCTGCTGGCGAAGGACCCCGGCATCAACGTGGTCTACACCATCAACGAGCCTGCCGCTGCTGGCGCCTATGAGGCACTTAAGTCCATCGGCCGCGAGAATGACGTGCTGATCGTGTCCGTCGACGGCGGCTGCCCCGGCATCCAGAACGTGGCAGACGGCGTGATCGGCGCCACCTCGCAGCAATACCCGCTGCTGATGGCCTCTTTGGGCGTTGAAGCGATTGCCGCTTGGGCCAAAGACGGCACCAAGCCGGAAAACACTCCTGGTAAGTCCTTCTTCGACACCGGCGTATCGCTGGTGACCGACAAGGCAGTGGACGGAGTCGAGTCGATTTCCGTGCAAGAAGGCACCGATCGCTGCTGGGGCTGATCTGCTGAATTAAGACACCGAAAGGGGCGCATTACGCCCCTTTCGACACCACTTTCTCATTCAAATCGCGACCCCTTCGCGCCTTTCCGGCCTACTGGGGTACAGCGTGCGCAATGCGCATAGATGTCAAACCCCGAGGGAGCCTCCATGGCTGAGTCCACGCAGTCCGGCACGGAATATGAATCCGACCTGGCCAATTCCGACACAGGCGTCGCGGAGTTCGACGACCATCGTCGGGACTTCCTAGGCAAGCTGCAACATGTGCTACACGAGAACCCGGCGTTGGTGCCGCTGATCGTATTGGTCATGTCGCTGATACTCTTTGCGGTGCTCTTGGGAGGCAAGTTCTTCTCGCCCTTCGCGCTAACGCTTATCTTGCAGCAGGTGCAGATCGTGGGCGTTCTTGCCGCGGCGCAAAGCCTAATTATCCTGACGGCAGGAATTGACCTGTCGGTGGGGGCCATCGCAGTGCTCTGCTCGGTCATCATGGGGCAATTCACATTCCGCTACGGGATGCCAGCAATTGTTGCGATCCCGGCTGGTTTGATCGCGGGCACACTGATCGGTGCCGCCAGCGGCTGGCTGGTGGCGCGCGTTAAGCTGCCTCCCTTCATCGTTACGCTTGGCATGTGGCAAATCGTGCTGGCGGCCAACTATATCTACTCCAACAACGAAACGATCCGCTCGCAAGACATCGAGGCGCAAGCCCCGATGCTGCAATTCTTTGGCACCAAATATAGCGTTGGCGGCGCGTCCTTTACCTTGGGCGTAGTCTTCATGATTTTGTTGGTGATGGTTTTGGCCTATGTGTTGAAACACACTGCTTGGGGGCGCCATGTCTACGCGGTAGGCGACGATCCGGAGGCGGCTGAACTTGCAGGCGTTGACGTGAAGCGCACCATCATTTCCGTCTATGCGTTGGTCGGATTGATCTGCGCACTCGCGGGCTGGGTCATGATCGGCCGCTTCGGTTCGGTCTCTCCGTCTGCCACCACGGGCATCATCGGCAATATCCAGTCTATCACCGCTGTGGTGATCGGGGGTATCTCGCTGTTCGGCGGGCGCGGCTCGATTATGGGCGCGCTGTTCGGTGCGCTGATCGTTGGTGTGTTCGAGCTTGGGTTGCGGATGTATGGCGCCGACCCACAATGGACCTTCCTGCTCATCGGCGCACTCATCATCGGGGCCACGACTGTGGACCAGTGGATCAGAAAGGCTTCAGCATAATGGAACCCATTTTGAAAGGGCGCGGGCTGGTCAAACGCTATGGCCGCGTCACGGCGCTGGATCATTGCGACTTCGACCTAATGCCTGGTGAAATTCTAGGCGTGATCGGGGACAATGGGGCAGGCAAGTCGTCACTCATCAAAGCGATTTCCGGGGCTGTCACCCCAGACGCAGGCGAGATCTTTCTTGAGGGCAACAAGATCCAGTTCACCTCCCCCATTCAGGGTCGCGACGCCGGGATCGAGACGGTCTACCAGACCCTGGCCATGTCGCCGGCGCTGTCGATTGCGGACAACATGTTCATGGGGCGCGAGATCCGCAAGCCGGGCATCATGGGCAAAGTGTTTCGCAAGCTCGACCGCGGCGAGATGGAGCGCCAGGCCCGCGATAAGCTGACCGAGCTGGGCCTGATGACGATCCAGAATATCAATCAGGCAGTTGAAACTCTGTCCGGAGGCCAGCGCCAAGGTGTCGCCGTGGCACGCGCCGCCGCCTTCGGGTCCAAGGTCATAATTCTGGATGAACCAACAGCGGCGCTTGGCGTCAAGGAGAGTCGCAAGGTTCTGGAACTTATCCAGGATGTGAAGTCGCGCGGCATTCCGATCATTCTGATCAGCCATAATATGCCGCATGTGTTTGAGGTCGCCGACCGCATTCACGTGCATCGGCTGGGCAAAAGGCTCTGCGTCATAGACCCAAAAGACTATACGATGTCAGATGCAGTCGCCTTTATGACCGGCGCGAAAGAAGCGCCCGCCGCCGCATGAGCAGCCCTGAGGAAAACGCCAGAGTGCTGCGGGACAAAATCCTCGCGGGACCTCGTATGGGCAAGCGTCGTCTGGTCGCCGTTGCCGGTGCCCCTGCCAGCGGCAAGTCTCTCTTGGCTGACCATCTCGCGGCGCACCTTTGCGATGCCGGATGTCTCTCTCAGGTGGTTCCGATGGACGGTTTCCATCTGCACAATCAATTTCTCGTAGAGCGCGGGCTTTTGAACCAAAAAGGCGCGCCTGAGACTTTCGATGTTGCCGGGTTTCTGCATCTGGTCGCCCGACTGCACGATGAACCTGCGGTCTATTACCCGACATTCGATCGAAGCCGCGATATCGCTATTGCTGGGTCAGGTTTGATCGAAGAACACTGCGATACGGTGATCATCGAGGGGAATTACCTGCTGTTTGATGAACCCAACTGGCGAGACTTGCGGGCTCATTGGGATGTTGCAATCTGGTTGGATGTGCCCATGCCGACGCTTCGCACGCGCCTTGTCGAACGGTGGCTGGCCCATGGCTTATCGCTCGAGCAGGCTCAAACCCGTGCCAGCGAGAATGACCTAGCAAACGCCGAACTGATCTCAAGGGCACAATTGCCCGCAGACCTTGTGGCCTGAACTTCAGCGCATCAGATATTGTCGTTTTGTTTCAGAGATGTTGGGTGTCAATGAGCCTGAACTTTTACTCAGGAGCAGCAGAAAGGAGACTGCAGTTGATCAGCTGCGGACCCCGGCAAAGCGCGCCTGCCAGCCCTCTCGGTCTTCATCTGTAATCTTGGCAAAAAGCACCTCGGGCACCGCAAAGCTGTGGCCGGGTTGAAGCGCGCTTAGCGCCGTTGCCACATCATCGGGCCATCTGGCGTCGTCACAATTCATCGAGGCAAGCATTGCCGCACTAGCGTCGGGGATGAACGGGCGGCTGAGCACGGCATAAATGGGGATCAGACTAAGGGCCAGACGGGTTTGCGCCGCGGCGCGGTCCGGATCGGTCTTGAACGTGCTCCACGGTGCCACACTCTGCAGATATTCGTTGCCCAGTGACCAGATGGCCCGCAGTTCCTGCGCTGATTTACGGACTTCCAACGCTTCCATATGCGCCTCATAGGCGCGGATGCGGGTTGTCAGGTTTTCAATCAAATCGGTCTCTTCGGCTGCAAATTCGCCGCCTTCGGGAACTGTTTCACCAAACTTGGAACGGCAAAATTTTGTGATCCGGCTGACGAAGTTGCCCAGAACATCGGCAAGATCTTTATTCACCGAGACCTGGAAATTTTCCCAGGTGAATTCACTATCTGAGGTTTCCGGCGCATGTGACAGGAGCCACCATCGCCAGTAGTCCGAAGGAAGTATTTCAAGCGCCTGATCCATGAAGATGCCGCGCCCTTGCGACGTGCTGAACTGGCCACCGTCGTAATTGAGAAAGTTGAACGATTTCAAATGATCAACCATCTTCCACGGCTCGCCGGATCCCAGAATTGTAGCTGGGAAACTGAGGGTGTGGAACGGCACGTTGTCTTTGCCCATAAACTGAGTATAGCGTACATCTTGCGCGCCTTTGTCAGTGCGCCACCAGCGTTCCCAATCGGTGCCGTTTGCCTCGGCCCATTCGCCTGCACAGGCGATGTATTCGATCGGAGCATCGAACCAGACATAGAACACTTTACCTTCCATGCCCGGCCAGTCCTGATCGCCATTCTTGACTGGGATACCCCAGTCCAGATCGCGTGTGATGCCCCGGTCGCGCAGACCGTCGCCATCATGCAGCCATTTCTTGGCGATCGATGTAGTTAGAACTGGCCAGTCGGTCTTGCTGTCGATCCAGGCATTCAGATCGTCTTTGAGTCGCGATTGGCGCAAATAGAGGTGCTTGGTCTCGCGGACCTCCAGATCGGTTGAACCTGATATGGCGCTGCGCGGGTCGATCAAATCAGTTGGATCCAGCTGTTTGGTACAGTTTTCGCACTGATCGCCACGTGCTTTATCATAGCCGCAGTTGGGGCAGGTGCCTTCAATATATCGATCCGGCAGAAAACGACCGTCGGTAATGGAATAAACCTGTTTCTCGGAAACTTCGCTGATCAGTCCGTTTTCGTCCAATTTGCCGGCGAAGTGCTGGGTCAGCCTGTGGTTTTGCGTGCTGGACGACCGCCCGAAATGGTCGAAACTCAGTCGGAAGCCGCGCGCAATCTCGGATTGGACGGCATGCATCTCGGCGCAATATTCGGCCACTGGCTTGCCGGCCTTTGCGGCGGCGAGTTCGGCAGGGGTGCCATGTTCGTCGGTGGCGCACAAAAACAGCACTTCGAACCCGCGTCCACGCAAGTAGCGTGCGTAAAGGTCGGCCGGCAATTGCGACCCCACAAGATTGCCCAAGTGTTTGATCCCGTTGATGTAGGGGATTGCGGATGTGATCAGGTGACGGGTCATTAGAGGCGCCTTTGGTGTAGGTTTGGCGCAGCTTTAGCCCAAGGCCGCCAGCATGACCAGTCAGTCAGTGCCAGTGTCGTTTCTCTGATTGCGGCTACGCCCAAACAGTCGCCCCACCGTGAATGAGGTACGCGGTGTCGAAACATAGTTTGTGCGCTGATGTGGGCTGGGTCGTCTTCCCATTCTGATCAGGCCAAAAATAGCAAGCGCAATATGCCCGGCAGAAATCATGATAAAGAGCGCAGAGGGTCCATAAGCGTCGATCAGATTTGAGGCGACATAAGGCGCGGCAATCGCCCCGAGAGCGTAAAAGAACATCAGCGCTGCGGATAATTCGACCCGCTCTGAGTTGTCGGCAAAGTCGTGCGCGTGGGCGGCGGAAACCGAAAAAATTGGAAATGTCGTCAGCCCGAATAATCCCGCAGTCAGCATGATTCCCGTCGTCCCCAGACCAGTGCTAGCCACGGTGATGGCGCAACTTACAACAGCGGCCAGTGAAAGCCAGATCAGAACCCAACGCCTGTCGTATTTGTCCGCCAGCCAGCCCACCGGCAATTGCGCAAGGGCACCCCCCAGCACAAACGAGGCGAGAAACCAGGCGATTTGCCCGGTGCTCAGACCAACTTCGAGCCCGTAAACCGGCCCAACCATCCGAAAGGACGCGGTGGATAACGCAGCAACCACGACTCCGGCTGCCGCCAAAGGCGAACGTGTGACGGCAAGCATCGGGCGTAACCGAGCGGCCGCTGGCGTTTCGGGCTGCTGGTTGGTTGTCAGCGTCAAGGGCAACAAAGCGGCGCAGCAGATAATCGCGAGCAGGTTGTATGAAACATAGCTGGCGGGTGTAAGAACTCCGATAATCAACTGTGCGGCCAGCGACCCCGTCGTGTCGACAACCCTGTAAACCCCCATCGCCCGGCCGCGATTTTCGTTGGTCACTTTAGCCTGCAACCAAGCTTCGACGATTGTGTAGCAGCCCGCTACACAAAGACCGGTCGCAACGCGCATCACGGCCCATGCGTAAGCGTCTTCCACCATCATATGCGCCAGCAACCCGATAACCCCCGCCGCAGTGAAAGCGGCAAAGGCCCGGCTGTGCCCGACGCTTCCCATCACCCGGGGGGCCCACCAGCAACCAATGAAAAAGCCAAAGAAATGCGCCGACCCCAACATCCCGATTTCTGAAGTGGAAAAGCCTATTTCCAGGCCTGAAATCGCATCTAACGGGCCGACACCACCTGTGGAAAGTTGCAGCAGGATGACGGATAAAAACAGGGCGGCAAATGAAATGAGAAGGCGCATAACTGGCCATCATTGGCATGTGACCGCTGCACGCTTGTGTTTATTCGACGACCGCATGTCGTTTTCGGATTTTATGGACGCGCCTCGATCCGGGCCAAAATATCCAGCTTAATAATATCACCCACAAGATCACTGTATCCGCTGGCCCCGAAGTCCGAGCGGCTGACCGCCGCAGTTAACCGGATTGTCAGTTGGGATAAATCATCTGGTTGGCTGCCCTGAATTCGGTAAAGAGTCGCATCAAACCTGATGGGTCTGGTGACACCGCGCATCGTCACATCGCCAATAATTATTGCGCCGTCTGAAATACGATCAGTGGTGCCAAGTTGGATTTCAGTCGCAACAAAGTGGATGGCCGGGTACTGCGCAGCGTGCAGAACAGACGGAGCCTTTAGAGCCTCGGTGGCAAAAATCAGCCCGGTGCGGGCCTTGCGGACGTCGACCATAACATCGACTTGTGCGGCTTGCAGGTTCTGCGGGTCAATTATCAGATTGGCCTCTGTCACGGGCATGGTGCCCTTCTGTTCAGCCCCATTCAGCGTGTAGATGAAACCGACCTGCGAAGCACTGGTGTCAAGTTGATAGCGTGTAGGTGCCGCGACACTGAGAGTTGCGCCTAGCAAGCTGGCCAGAACGAAAAACGTACAAAAAATAGATCTGATGGTTGTCAACATACTACTAGGTTACACCATTGCGCGCGCTAGTTTGCAATTGTTCACGCAGGTTCACAGCACTTTGATGCGCTTGAGGTTTTGTAGGTGGTTTGGCGTTGTGCGCTTGCCGCTGTGCATGGTCTTGATACTGTGACCCAAACTGCATTTCCGAAAGGCTGATCATGAAAAAAAACCCGCTGGGCCGGACCGGCCTGTTTGTGTCCGAATTATGCCTTGGCTCGATGACCTGGGGCACTCAAAACACCACCGAGGAGGGTCATGCTCAAATCGATCTTGCCTTGGGTCGCGGGGTAAATTTTATTGACACAGCCGAGATGTATCCGGTGAATCCGGTCAGTGCAGAAACCGTTGGCAGAACCGAAGAGATTATTGGGCTTTGGAACGAAAAATCGGGCCGCCGCGATCAGGTCATTCAGGCGACCAAGCATTCGGGTGAGGGGCTGGGATATGTGCGGGGTGGTGCGCCGATTTCGTCCAAAACCATCTCCGAAGCCATTGAAGGATCACTTCGTCGACTAAAAACCGATTACATTGACCTTTACCAGTTTCACTGGCCGAACCGCGGATCTTATATGTTTCGCAAGAACTGGACCTATGATCCCTCTGGTCAGGACAAGCTTGAAACGCTGAACCATATTGAAGATGCGCTTGAGGCTTTGCAGCGACAAGTCGACAAAGGCACGATTCGTCATTTTGGCCTTTCTAACGAAAGTGCCTGGGGCACCGCGCAGTGGTTGCGCGTGTCTGAAGACAAGGGACTGCCCCGCGTCGCCTCGATTCAAAACGAATATTCGTTGATGTGCCGGATGTATGACACGGATTTGGCCGAACTCAGTGTCAACGAAGATGTGGGATTGCTGGCGTTTTCACCGTTGGCAGCGGGGCTTCTGACCGGCAAGTATCAGGGCGGTGCGATTCCGGAGGGATCGCGCATGCAGCTGAGCAGTGATCTGGGTGGGCGCAAGACAAAACGGGCTTTTGAGGCGGTCGATCTCTATCTGGACATCGCGCGCAAACATGACCTCGATCCTGTTCAAATGGCATTGGCATGGTGTTTGCAGCGCCCCTTCATGTGCTCTGCGATTTTTGGGGCGACATCAACAGCCCAACTGGAACTGGCACTCGGCGCAGCTGACATCAAACTAAGCGAAGAGGTAATGGCCGATCTCGATGGGGCGCATCGCAAGTGTCCAATGCCTTACTGAAGTGACGCTGTTGGCAGGCCTTGTCACGGCTGTTTCTGACATACAGAAAATCGGCTCAGATTTGGCGAAGGCTGCGCGCATTTACCCCAAACGCGGATCTGAATGCGCGCGCAAAACTTGATTGCGACGCAAAGCCTGTCGATAGAGCAATGCTATGGAGCGGTTCTGTTGTGGCTGTCACGAGGCGGTGCGCTTCGGTTAGCCGCAAGGACAAATAGTAAGACTTTGGAGTTGTCCCAAGTCGCCTTTGAAAATGTAACTCCAGCAACCGTGGACTAATGCCAACCTGCCGTGCGATGTCCGGGATCGAAGGCGGCGCATCCAGATTTCGCTCCATGATGGCGCTGGCTCTTGCAGTCAACTGATTGTGTCGAAGAGAGCTGGGTCGGCTTTGCGGGCGGGTGCCGTCACCGATAGGATCATAGATAAAAGACGACGCTACTTTGGCAGCTAACGCTTCGCCAAAGCGGGCCCCAATCAGGTGAAGCATCATGTCGATTGTTGGGGCAGCGCCGCCACTTGTCATGCGCGGACCGTCGATCTGATAGCGACTGCGCTGCGCGTTGACATGCACAAATTTAGCGGTGAAAGCGTCCAGATCCTCCCAATGGGTTGTCGCGGCGTAACCGTCCAGCACGCCTGCGGCCGCGAGCAGCCAAGGCCCACCGTCAACGCCGGCCATCGTGCACCCGGTCTTTGCCAGTCGGCGCAGGCTCGCGCGCAGGGATTGTGTGTCATGTATGGCCAAATCGAAGCCCGCCAGCACCAGCAAAAGATCGCACTTGTCCTGTTGCGCAACAGCTTCTCCGGCGACAGTGAGTCCGCTGGTCAGTTGTGCGGGCGCGCCTGTTGCGGTCACGTAATGCCAGTCAAAAAGAGTCCTCCCCGCCTGACGATTGGCTGCGCGCATTGGATCAACAGCGGCAGCAAAGGATAACGTGTTGCTGTCTGGCAAAACCAGAACAGCAATTCTGAGCGGTTCGGCAGACGGTTCCAGAATATTTTGTGCGGGTTTCATCAAGTTTCATGCGTAAAGAGTAAAGTTTCTTTGCGCAAGCTGAGGGAAGCTGCGCACAGAATCGAAAGGGAGTCTCAGATGCCACTGACCATGAACAAAGAGGTTTTCATTACCTGCGCAGTTACCGGTTCGGGCGGCACTCAGGATCGCAGCCCGCACGTACCACGATCGCCCCAGCAGATCGCAGACAGCGCAATTGCGGCAGCCAAAGCGGGGGCAGCGGTTGTGCACTGCCATGTCCGAGATCCTGAGACCGGCAAGCCAAGCCGGGATCTGGGGTATTATCGCGAAGTGACGGATCGCATTCGTGACGCCGAGGTCGACGCCATTCTTAACCTCACCGCGGGCATGGGCGGCGATATGATCTTTGGCGATGTCGAATCTCCGCTGCCAACAATTCAGGGCACAGATATGATCGGGGCAACCGGGCGGGTTGCCCATGTTGCGGAGTGTTTGCCAGAGATCTGCACCCTTGATTGCGGCACCATGAACTTTGCCGAATCTGATTATGTGATGACAAATACGCCGGGCATGCTTACAGCGATGGGCCGGATGATGACAGAGATGGGTGTAAAACCAGAGATTGAAGCCTTTGATACCGGTCATTTATGGTATGCAAAACAATTGGTTGCGGATGGCGTTCTTGAACCGGACGCATTGGTGCAGTTATGTATGGGGGTGCCATGGGGCGCACCGGATGATCTCAATACGTTCATGGCAATGGTCAATAACGTGCCGGATAACTGGACCTTCTCTGCCTTTGGATTGGGGCGCAATCAGATGGCCTATGTCGCGGCATCTGTCCTTGCCGGGGGGAACGTCCGTGTCGGACTTGAAGATAATCTCTGGCTCGAAAAAGGCGTGCTGGCACAAAACTGGCAATTGGTCGAACGCGCCGGGACAATCATCGAAAACATGGGCGCAAGAGTAATTGGACCGGCAGAGGTGCGCGCGAATCTGGGTCTGGTAAAGCAGGCCCCAAAGTGAGCCCACAGCTCTGGGTTCTTTTGATGGGAACGATGGTGGCGCTGACCGGATGTGGGCCGTCAGCGACCGATGGGTATCGCGATCTCTCGGCGCCATTTGCCGCGACAACCCGGTTCGCGCCGCACCAGTTGGCGGGAGACTGGTGGGTGCGGGCAGAATTCACCGAAGGGGACGCTGTTGCGCGGCAGGTGTCGTATCAGTTGGACGGCAATGAGGCTTTTGCCATTGGCCCGAAAGGTGGACCTCTGGTCCGCCATGATCTGGCTGAGGGCGCACGCTGGCAGGCCCGCGCAGGCCAGCCAGAGGTTTGGTTGTTGTGGGTTGATACCGGCTATCGCACCGCGGCGATTGGCACGCCGGATGGGACGGTCGGGATGATTCTGGACCGTTCACCGTCAGGCGGGACCGACCGGATCGCTGCAGCCCGCGAGATACTGGAATGGTTTGGGTATGACATGACGAGACTGCAGGAGACACGGCAATGAGCGTAGCGGCAATGATTGGCGGTGGAGTGATCGGCGGCGGCTGGACTGCGAGGTTTTTGCTGAACGGTTGGGACGTGCGCGTCTTTGATCCAGATCCAGAGGCCGAGCGCAAGATTGGCGAAGTGCTGGACAACGCACGGCGATCCATGCCGGGATTGAGCGATGCGGCATTGCCGCCTGAGGGAGTGCTGAGCTTTCACGCCAGCATGATCGAGGCAGTTCAGGGCGCGGATTGGATCCAAGAGAGCGTGCCGGAACGACTCGAGATTAAGCACAAGGTATTTGCCGAGCTTCAGGCGGCCTGCGCGCCAGACGCAGTGATCGGCTCTTCGACATCCGGATTCAAGCCGTCCGAATTGCAGGACGGAGCAGCGCGGCCCGGCCAGATCGTGGTCGCCCATCCGTTTAACCCGGTCTATCTGTTGCCGCTCATTGAAGTGGTGCCAACAGCGGCCAACAGCACAGAATTTCTCGACCGTGCCAAAGCTATTCTGACAGGTCTGGGACTCTATCCATTGCATGTACGCAAGGAAATCGACGCGCATATTGCGGACCGGTTCCTTGAGGCGGTGTGGCGCGAAGCGCTTTGGCTGGTCAAGGATGGCATTGCGACCACCGAAGAGATCGACAATGCGATCCGCTATGGGTTTGGCATTCGCTGGGCGCAGATGGGATTGTTTGAAACCTATCGGGTTGCTGGTGGCGAGGCGGGAATGAAACATTTCATGGCCCAGTTTGGACCCTGCCTGCAGTGGCCGTGGACCAAGCTGATGGATGTGCCGGAGTTCACCGATGAGTTGGTAGATTTGATCGCTGATCAGTCAGATGTGCAGTCGGGGGCGTATTCCATTCGCGAACTGGAGCGCATTCGCGACAACAATCTTGTGTCGATGATGCGGGCTCTCAAGGCGCAGGACTATGGGGCCGGGGCGCTGCTGAATGCCCATGATGCTCTGCTTTTGCAGCGCGGACCTGTACCGGCGACGCTTGCGCAAGTTACGGACTACAGTGCTCCGCTGGTCACGCTGGCACAAGCCGTTCCGCTGGATTGGCTCGACTATAATGGCCACATGAACGAAGCCCGTTATCTTGAGGCGTTCAGTCGTGCCACCGACCACTTCATGAAACTGATCGGTTGTGATGCCGCCTATATCGCCAGCGGCGGAAGTTTCTTCACGGCTGAAACCCATATCCGCCATCTGGACGAGGCCCCCCCCGGTGCCCCTATTCAAGTGACGACCCGGGTGATCGAAGGCGCAGGAAAGAAGATGCATCTTTGGCATGAGATGATGCACGAAGGCAGCCTGCTGGCGACCGGTGAGCAGATGCTGCTGCATGTCAGTCTCGACACACGCCGCCCTGCGCCGATGCCGGATGACATGCAAGAAATCTTGGCGAGGTTTGTAGCCGGGCAGGACGGACTGCCCAGTCCTGACGGGATCGGGCGTGCAATAGGGGCGCCGCGGTGAAACGTGTTCTGATCACGGCTGGCGCGTCCGGTATCGGTCGCGCAATGGGAGAAGCGTTTGACGCGGCTGGTTTTGAAACCTGGGTGACAGATGTCGACCAGACGGCGCTTGCCGGGGTGCCGTCGCATTGGCGCGGACATGTCTGTGACGCTTCCAGTGAACCGGAGGTGAAGGCCCTGTTCGAAAACATCAGGGTCACGGGTGGGTTAGATGTTTTGTGCGCCAATGCCGGGGTTGCCGGGCCAACAGCGCTGATCGAAGATATTGAGCTGGCAGACTGGCGCAACTGCGTGAGTGTCAATCTGGAAGGGGCCTTTTTGGCTGCCAAATATGCAGCTCCGATGATGAAGGCCGCAAAGACAGGAGCGATTGTGATCACGTCGTCAACTGCAGGTCAGTACGGCTATCCAAATCGGGCGCCTTATGCCGCCGCCAAATGGGCCGTGATTGGGCTGATGAAGACCCTTGCGATGGAACTGGGCCCGTTTGGGATTCGCGCCAATGCGATCTGTCCGGGTGCGGTCGAGGGCCCGCGAATAGAAGGTGTTCTCGAACGTGAGGCGGCAGCGAAAGGCATGACGCGCGACGAAGTCTACGCAGGCTATGCCAGTGGAACGTCGATGGGATCATTTGTTGAGGCCAGCGACATTGCGAACATGGCTGTGTTTTTGGGCTCAGATGCCGCACGATTGGTATCCGGCCAAGTGATCGCAGTGGACGGTCACACCGTCAATCCCGATCCAAAAGTTTAATATATCAAGATATTAGGCTACGATCCTCGCGTCGCCTCAGCTCGCAACATGGCCAGATAGGTGGGCAGGTCACGCGCAGAGTTCGTCGCCTCGCGCACCAATGTGTCAAAATGCCCCGTCAGCGTGTCAACTCGGTCGCGGTCACGGAACGCGAGGTAATGCCCCCCTGCGTAGAGAACACAAAGCAGGGGTCCAAAGATAGTGACGGGCGCACTGTAAAGTCTGCGGGCATCAAAAAGATAGATGCGCAGACGCGGGTAGAGTTGCTGTGTCAGAGACTCAAACTGGTCAAGTTGTTCAAGGCGGGTGTCGAGTGGCAAACCGTGATAGTAACCCGTAGCATGCGCAAAGCTGTGCAATTCGAAAAGCGGCATGGCAATTTCGTAATCTGACTGTGACGATCGCATCCAGGTCAGACGATCTTCGGATGCGCCAATCGCCTGCCGGGTGGTTCGTCCAAGATGCGGCGAATATTCCCACTCCAGCAGAGCCTGAGTCTTGAGCATGTCCGGCAAAGCCGCGGGAACGTGACGGATTTTGTACCCCGCAGCCTCGCGGTGCCAATCAAAGATTTGCTGATCCACCAGCGCGCGCGGTGCAGCTGTCAGGGACAGGCTGGCTGTCATCAGGTCGGCGGCACTTTCGGGGCGATCGGATAGGCTGAGCAACCAGTCAGCCGAGACACCAAGTGCAAAGGCACATGCGCCAACCACGTGGGCATTTGGCAGACGCGCACCATCGCCTTTGAGCAGTTGCGATATGGTCGAGCGATCGACGCCGATGTCGCGCGCCAGCCCGCTTTGGGTGCTGCCGTGCTCTGTCATGGCGCGGCCAAGCCGGGCGCGGAACTGTTGAGCGCGGACGCGTTTGTCGATATTTTCTTTCATCTGGTGACAAATGACACAGTTGGTGCATTTTGTTAACTGTATTCTGACTGCTCTGGGTGATGGTTTTTCGTTACTCCAGTTGGGAGTACAAAAAGGAACATCATGGAAACCCGCACACGTAGTTTGGTCAAGGCGACCATTTGGACCCTGATAGGGCTTTTGCTTATGTCGATGATCGGGTTGATCTTTACCGGTTCTCTGGTCACAGGCGGCATCATGGCAGGGGTCAATAGTCTGATTGGGTTGGGGACATATCTGATCTACGAGCGGGTCTGGGCGAGTGTGTCCTGGGGGCGCAATGTCTGAGAGAGCCGCAATTGAATGGCCAACATTTGCGTTGATCATCGCATGTACAGGTCTTTGGGTTATCGGGACCACCTATGCCAGCGCGATTTGGCTGCCGTTAGGATTTGTTGCGACCACACTGGCGGTTGCGCTGCATTCCTCACTGTCCCATGAGGTGCTGCATGGTCATCCCTTTCAAAATCAGACACTGAACGAGGCGCTGGTCTGGATACAGCCAAATTTGTTGATCCCTTACGCTCGGTTCCGCGACACACATCTGGCGCATCACCAAGATTCCAACCTAACCGATCCCTATGATGATCCCGAAACCAACTATCTGGACCCTGCGGTCTGGTCGCAGTTAACACCGGCAATACGATGGGTCTGGCTGATGAACAATACACTGTTGGGCCGGATCGTTCTTGGACCCGCCCTTGGGGTGGCACTGTTTATCCGGGGGGAGTGGTCTTTGATCCGCAATGGGAACCGCAAATTACTGCGCGCGTGGGCCGAACATCTGGCGGGTGTGGCGGCGGTGATGTGGTGGGTCTTGTCGGTTTCCTCGATGCCGCTTTGGCTCTATGTCCTGGCCGCATACGCCGGATTGTCGCTGATCAAAATCCGTACCTTTCTTGAGCATCAGGCGCATGAAAAAAGCCGAGGGCGCACGGTGATTGTCGAAGATCGTGGCCCCCTTGCATTTCTGTTTCTGAACAACAACCTGCACGTTGTTCATCACCTGCATCCGCGGGCGCCGTGGTACGAACTGCCGGCGCTCTATTTGGCCAATAAGGATCGCTATCTCAGTCGCAACGACGGTTATGTCTACCGCTCTTATGGTGAGGTCTTTGCGCGTTACTTCTTGCGGGCCAAGGACCCAGTGCCACATCCCCTCTGGCCGCACGAGTAATTCTGCGCCATAGGGGAAACCATGAGCCTCTGGATCCCAGTTACAATTGCCGCAGCAATTTTTCAGACGTTGCGGTTTATGCTGCAAAAGCACCTAAGCCGGGTGCAATTGTCGGCTGCGGGCGCGACTTTTGCCCGTTTCCTATATTCCGCCCCTTTGGTCGCGGTGTTGCTGGCGATTTATCTGGCTTGGACCAGTCAGGCTTTGCCGGACCTCAGCGCAGCCTTCTGGATCTATGGATTGGTGGGCGGGGCGGCACAGGTCTTTGCGACCGTATGTGTGGTAATGCTGTTCAAGGAACGCAATTTTGCGGTCGGGATAACCTTCAAGAAAACCGAAGTAATGCAGACTGTTTTTGTCGGGCTGATTGTTCTTGGCGAAGGTGTGTCATGGCTGGGTTTTGCTGCCATATTTGTGGGTCTGATCGGCGTCATGCTGCTGTCTGATCCGCCGGGGGGCGAAGGTGTCTGGCTACGTCGGATCGCAAATCGGGCGGCAGGGCTTGGCCTGGTGTCGGGGGTCTTTTTTGCCATTTCGGGCGTGTGTTATCGCGGTGCTTCGCTCGAGATTGCCAGCGCAGACCCATTGTTGCGCGCTGGCGTCACGCTAAGCGCCGTGACGATGATGCAAATGCTGGGTATGGCGCTTTGGTTGTCTTTGCGGGAGGCTGGCCAGATTTCGGCCGTCTGGCGTGCCCGCAGCGTTGCAGGCTGGATTGGTCTGACATCGATGGCGGGGTCTATGTGCTGGTTTACCGCGTTTACGCTGCAGACAACCGCGTATGTAAATGCCGTCGGGCAGGTCGAGTTGATCTTTAGCTTGCTGGCCTCTGCCTTGTTTTTTCGAGAGTCGATATCGCGCCGCGAAATTGTCGGAATCGCAGTTTTGGGCGTGAGTATTTTGATGTTGATATTGCTGATTTGATTGCCGCAGCGCGCGTTGGTTCAATCGGGCATCGGATAGCCACGCAGGCGAAGAAACAGGCTCTCTTCGTCATCATTTCGGAAATATGGAACGCTGGCAGGCGGCGCTGGGTTGCTTGCGCGGGCTTCAATTTCACTCAGGACCACTTCGGTGATAAAGGGCAGATCAAAGCTGCGCGCCTGCGACAGGGGAATCCACTGCAGATGCGAAAGTTCGTCCGATGCGGCTGAGAAGTCGTCCAGATCACTGCTAAGTTCCGCCGCGTCCACCAGAAAAAACCGCGCATCAAATCGCCGGGGCCGTCCGGGTGGGGTCAGGGCGCGAAACACAAACTGCAGCGGAGCCGCGTGCGGCACGTGTTCAGTGGCCGCATACTCAACCCAATCTAATGGGACAGGCGATGTCCATTGGCCGGGTTGCCCCAATATCTGACCGGTTTCTTCCCATAGTTCGCGGATGGCTGCGACGGCAAGGGCATGTTCCAGTCCGCGCTCGGATGCTTCGCCCAGTCGACCAAGGCAAAGCTCATTCAAACCGCTGGCCAGCGGAATGTCCGCGTCAGCGCTGTCAACAGCGCCGCCGGGGAATACAAACTTGTTGGGCATAAAAGCGGCGCTGGCGCCACGTTGCCCCATCAGTATTTGCGGATTGGTTGAGCGGTGTCGCAGCACAATCACCGTTGCTGCGTTGCGAATTGCGGTTTTGTCGATGTTCATTGGGGCTCTTTTCAGACAGAGGCGTCAGGCCGAAGTGCCAAACCCATACATTTGGCGCGCCCACTGGATCCCGACAATTGCCCCTTTCAGTCGCGGCAAAAGGTAAAGCGACAAGCCAACGCAGCCAACCGCAAAAATTGTGAACAGCGTCAAAGGCTCGGGTCGCCAGGTCACAAAGGAGAAATGCAACAATGGTGCCATAAGATGCCCGACGATCAGAATGGTCAGGTAGGCCGGGCCATCATCCGCGCGGTGATGATACAGTTCCTGACTGCAGACAGTGCAGGTTTTGTTCACCTTCAGATAGCTTTTGAGCAGGGCACCTTGGCCGCAATTGGGGCATTTGCGCCGAAAACCTCTAAAAACGGCCGGCCACATTGCGTGCTGTGCCACCTGATTTTCGTCCGGGCTGATGTCTGCGATCTGAGTCATTATGAGTCCTCTGGCGAACAGCGCCCAAAACACACTTAAAGCTTCTAATGCGCCAACGTGGCGTCGATTGCGACCCTGCATTTAATCCATGCGGCGTTCGGTCGCAAATTTTCTCCCACTGAGTGCTGGTGTCATGCAGTTTTCCAGAGCGATTTTTTTTTCGACGGAACGCGATGGCTGCGCCGTTATATGAATGTTGCCGGGACAAACCGGGCGGACATCGAACAGGAAACGGAAAAAAATAATGAAACGTGCAGTATTTATTTGTGGCGTCACCCTGAGCGCAATTGCAGTCACTGCTGTCGCGGCTTTTGCCGCCGCAGACCGCCGGGATGGACATCATATGCCCTTCGAGCAAATTGATGCGGACGGAGATGGCAAGATTACGCAGTCAGAGTTGCAGGGTGTTGCGGCGGCTCGGTTTGCCAAAGCAGATGGTGATGGCGACGGGTTTCTGACCCAAGCCGAGTTGGAAAAAGCGGGCCAGGAGCGTGCCCATAAGCGGGCCGCAAAAATGATCGAGCATATGGATGGTGACGGTGATGGCAAAATTGCTTTGGCTGAGATGAAGCCGCGCCGCGACCCGTTGCGGATGTTTGATCGCATTGATGCGGATGGGGATGGTGCCATCTCAAAGGCCGAGTTTGATGCAGCGCATGAGAAACGCAAAGGCAAAGGTAGGCATTCCAGCAAATAAGCATTCCTCTGATCGGCGCAAAGGGCAACATCTTGTCCCTTGCACCGACGATTGATAGGCCTGAGAGGATGAATATGCCGCTGGATGCACTGCAGGACGTACCGACTGAGGCGCTTTTGGTGCTTTATGCCAATGGTGATCCAGCGGCGGCCCGTGCTTTGACATTGCGCCTGACGCCGCGCGCTTACGGACTGGCCTTTCGTATGTTGGGCGAGGTCTCAGAGGCCGAAGACGTCGCTCAGGAGGCGCTGTTAAGGCTGTGGCGCATTGCGCCCAAATGGCGCAGCGGAGAAGCTCAAGTCAGCACATGGCTCTATCGTGTTGTGTCAAATCTGGCGACGGATCGTTTGCGCCTGCGGCGACGCAATGGACCATCATTGGACGAGATCCCAGAGCCGGAAAGTGCCGCGCAAAGCGTGCCTGATCAAATGCAGGATCGTGCACGTGTTGACGCATTGCAAGCGGCATTGAATCAGCTGCCGGAGCGACAAAAGCAAGCAGTTATTCTGCGCCATATCGAAGGGCTTGCGAACCCGGAGATCGCGCAGATCATGGAGATTAGCACCGAGGCGGTTGAAAGTTTGACCGCCCGTGGCAAGCGAGCGTTGTCAGATATTCTGGCAGGGCGGCGTGCAGAACTGGGGTATGATGATGACTGAAACGGAGCGTTCTGACAAAGACATTGACGCGTTGCTTGCAATGGCGCGACGTGACGGGCCATCTACATCAACTGATTTGCTGGCACGGGTTCTGAAGGATGCAGAGGCGGCACAACCAAGCCCACCCGCACTGGCAAAGAAGGCGCCTTCGGGCGTGTTGAACCGTATGCTGGCTGCACTTGGCGGATGGCCGGCGCTCGGTGGCTTGGTCGCGGCAACTATTGTCGGCTTTGTGGTTGGGATAAGTCCTTCGACGATGATCGATACGCCAGCCGCCGCGCTGTTTGACCAATCTGACACGCTGGCTCTCTATGACGCAGACATGAGCGGGCTGGGCTGGGACATGGATGAGGGATGAGATTATGAGTGACGCGGGCGAAGGAAAAAGGCGCTGGGGCTGGGGGCGTGTGGTGTTGATTGCATCGCTGGCGCTCAATCTGGCGGTTGTCGGAGTTGTGGCGGGGGCGGCGCTGCGTTTTGGCGGGGACCGGCATGACCGGCACAGTGGTGATTTTTCCGTCCCCTACATCCGTGCGCTCAGTCCGATTGACCGTCGCGCAATTGGCAAAGAACTGCGCCGCGCACATGACGGCGCGGCGACCGGCATAGCGGCCCGAGGCGCTCTCTTTACACAAATGAGTGAAGCCCTGCGCGCGGATTCATTCGACCTAGCGCGGGTTGAAGAACTGAGCCTCCAGCAACGCACTGCGGTGACAAAACGTATGTCAGCCGCTCAGAATGTTTGGCTGCGCTATGTTGGAGATATGAGCGCGGAGGAACGCTCCGATTATGCTGACCGCATCGATGAAGCACTGGCGCGCGGTCCGCACAGACGGAACAAACGCTAAGACACTTCAGCCTGCGCGTCAGGCCGCGGGGCGGCTTAGCCTGACGCAGTTGCGCCCCCGGGATTTTGCGACATAAAGCGCCTGATCCGCGAGT
This sequence comes from uncultured Sulfitobacter sp., assembly GCA_965363755.1. GTDB lineage: Bacteria > Pseudomonadota > Alphaproteobacteria > Rhodobacterales > Rhodobacteraceae > JL08. Next base: position 14,644 of record CBDTVL010000006.1, on the reverse strand, counting down.
TCGAGCAGACGCGTCACAGATTGGGCGGGCGTCTCATCCTGCACCATTTCAGCAGTTTCCGCATCCGCACCAATGGCGACGCCAATGCTGATTGTGACGCTTAGTGGCGGTGTTATGGTTGTTTGCCCGACGATGCCCATCGCCGGTGAGATCTCAATTTTTGTTTCTTCAATCTCGCGGCACAGGCGGCCTGCGGCAATACGCGCCTGGTTCAGGTCGGTATTGGGTAAAATGATGAGGAATTCTTCGCCGCCAACGCGCGCCACCAGATCCATGCCACGCAGATTTTGGCGCAGTCGTTTTGAGATTTCGACCAGCACAGCGTCCCCCGCTGCGTGGCCATGGCAGTCATTGATCTGCTTGAAAAAATCAAGATCAGCGACCATTACAGCAAATGGATTGCCCGTCTCAGCAGCGGTTTCCACCACCCTGGTCAGGTGAGACAGGGCGTAGCGCCGGTTGAAGAGGCCCGTCAAAGGGTCAACCACTGCAGCCTGCAATCCGTCGCGCATGGTGTCGCGCAACCGATCCGCCATATGTTTGCGTTTGATCTGCGCCTTGAGCCGCAACACAAGTTCTGCAGCATTATATGCACCGGGCATCACATCATTTGCCCCAAGATCTAGCGCATCTGCTGCAGCTCGATCATATGAGGTCACAGAAGGCACCACGATGATGCTGGCATGCCGGGTTGCCGCATGCGCCCGTATATCTGCCAAAAGGCGTAGGCCTTGCTCAGTGTCGGGTCCATCAAGTGCGATCACAAAGACATCGGGGACGTCGCGGCCGCTTAACGTGCCCATCGCGTCTTTGATTCCATGGTGGCTGACTGCGGGGCCAAAATCGGGTTTCAACTGCCCGGCAAGACGCGCCGCATTGATTTGATCGGCGCTGAGAATAGCCACCCGACCGGAATGATCAAAGGTGCTGACATCTTCGGCAAACCCTAGAGCCTGCGACGTGCCATCCCGCAAGCGTAGTTCATCGGCCGTATTGCGCGTGCGTAGAAGTGAACGGATCCGCGCCAAGAGTAACAAATCGTCGAGCGGTTTGGAGAGCACATCATCCGCGCCTGCAGTCAACGCCTCGATCCGTTTGGCCTGATTGTCGTCGGTGGTGATCATCACAACTGGCGCAGACCGCAAAGAAATGTCGGACTTAAGTGCCCGGCAAAGTGGAACTCCTTGGTTGTCGGGCAGGTCCATCGCCATCAGGATCAGATCTGGTTTCACGGTTTGTGCTTGAACCAATGCGTCATCCGCGCAGGCCACGAGGCTCACATCATAAAAGGACGATGATAGCGTGACCTTGAGCACAATCCGGTTGGTCGCAACAGTGTCGATTATGAGGATCTTACCCTGCATCTGATGCCTTTCGGGCTTGCTTTAACAGTGGCTCAAGTTCTTAGTGATATAAGTTAATAAAGCCTTTCGATTTTATGGAAAAAAAGTGTCAAATGTCGCTGTCGCAAGAAGCCGCCGAAACCGTCGCTGTGCAGGCTTTAGCCTGGCTGGCAGGGAACGATGAATTGTTGCCAGTTTTTCTCGGTGCAACCGGTGCCTCAGAGGTAGATTTACGCGCCCGTGTTGCTGAGCCGGAGTTCCTGCTGTCCGTACTGGAATTTCTAATGATGGACGACGCTTGGGTGATTGAATTTTGTGACGAACAATTAATATCTTATGATCGCCCGATGCAGGCCCGGCATGCCTTGCCCGGAGGCGCCCCGACGCACTGGACCTGACCTAAATGAAAACTTTGAATATGCGCGCAGACGCCATTTGTTTTGACAAAGATGGAACGTTATTCGATTTCGGTGCCACATGGGAGGCATGGGCGACATCGTTTTTGTTACGCGTTGCCGATCAGGATCGCGACCGGGCGGCGGAAATTGGGCGACACATCGGGTTTGATCTGGCGACAAACCGCTTTGCCAAGGACAGCATTGTGATTGCAGGCACGTCGGGAGAGGTGGCGATAGCGCTGGGTCCTTTTTTGCCGCACTTGTCACCCGAAGCAGTATTGAACTTTTTGAATGAAGAAGCCGAAAACGCCCCACAAGCCGAGGCGGTTCCATTGATCCCGTTGCTTGATTCTTTGCGTGGTATGGGGTTGCGTCTGGGCGTGGCTACCAATGACGCCGAAGCCCCCGCGCGGGCACATCTTGACTCTGCGGGTGTAACCGAGCGGTTTGATTTTATTGCTGGTTTTGACAGCGGTCACGGTGGCAAGCCCGCAGCGGGGCAATTGCTCGCATTTGCAAAATCAGTACAGGTGCTGCCCAACAGGATTGTCATGGTTGGTGACAGCACGCACGATTTGCGAGCCGGTCGCGCGGCCGGCATGCAGACAGTTGGGGTATTGACGGGCCTGGCAGAGACAGCCGATCTGGCGCCTTTTGCAGATATTGTATTTCCTGACATCGGTCATTTGCCAGATTGGCTGATTGGTTAGTCGGTCGGATTCCATCGTCCGCGCCTGTTGTACGGCAAAAACGACGAAACCTGTCGCTTTCGGCAAGGCCTGAGATAGTATCCGATAGCCATGCTGGGTCATGCAACCCGAAGGGATTAACATGGCTGATGTGAAAGAGCGCAGGAAACGCGGGGGTGGCCGGGCCGGAAATGCGTCGCGTCGCGGCGGCGAAATCATTGACCAGATGCCCTGGCGGTTGGTGCGCAACACGGATCGCCCGACGGAACCGCTAGCCCCCGAAGGTGTGCTTGCGATCCACGATGGTGCGATGCGGATTCTGGAAGAGATCGGGATCGAGTTCCTCAATCACGACGCTCTGGCGATCCTGAAAGAAGCTGGCTGTACCATTAACGGCGAAAATGTCCGAATGGGTCGAGACTTTGTGATGGAGATGGTGGCCAAAGCCCCGTCACAGTTCACTCTGACCCCGCGCAACAAAGACCACGAAATCATCATCGGTGGCAACTACATGAGCTTTGGCAACGTCTCTTCCCCGCCCAACTATTGGGATATGGAGATTGGGACCAAAGTGCCGGGCACCCGCGAGCAATGCCGAAACCTGTTAAAACTGACCCAGTATTTCAACTGCATTCACTTTGCAGGTGGCTATCCTGTTGAGCCGGTCGATCTGCATGCCTCGGTGCGCCATCTCGATGTTCTCTATGACAAATTGACGCTGACTGACAAAGTGATGCATGCATATTCGCTCGGGGCCGAGCGGGTTGAAGATGTGATGGAGATGGTGCGCATCGCGGGCGGACTCACGCACGAAGAATTCGAAGCCAGCCCAAAGATGTACACCAACATCAACTCAACGTCGCCACTAAAGCACGACATTCCGATGCTGGACGGCTGGATGCGCATGGCACGGCATAATCAAGGTCTGGTTGTCACGCCGTTCACGCTTGCCGGTGCGATGGCCCCGGTGACGATGTCAGGTGCTGTGGCACAATCCCTTGCCGAGTCGCTGTGCGCAGTGGTTTTGGCACAATACATTCGACCGGGTGCCTCGGTGGCAATCGGTACATTTACATCCAATGTTGACATGAAGTCAGGTGCTCCCGCCTTTGGCACACCTGAATACATGCGCGCGACCCAGATGACGGGCCAGATGGCCCGGTTTTATGACTTGCCAATGCGGGCCAGCGGCGTCTGTGCGGCAAATGTGCCGGACGGGCAGGCGATGTGGGAAACCTCGAACTCGCTGTGGTCGGCAGTGCAGTCAGGCGCCAACATGATCTATCATGCTGCCGGCTGGCTCGAAGGAGGCCTGATCGCAAGTCCAGAAAAATTCATTATGGACTGTGAGATTCTGCAGATGATTCAGCGCTACATGGAGCCCGCGATCACCGCAACTGGCCCGGACGAAATTGCCTTTGATGCGATTAAAGAGGTTGGGGCAGGGGGGCATTTCTTTGGCACACCGCACACTCAGGAGCGTTATGAAACTGCATTCTATTCGCCGATCGTGAGCGACTGGAAGAACTATGAAGGGTGGGAGGTGGCCGGCGGAATCTGGACGCCCGAGCGCGCGCACTTCCTGTTCAAGGATATTGTCGCCAATTTTGAAGAGCCCCCAATGGATCCGGCAATTCGCGATGAGTTGGCCGATTTTGTCGAACGCCGCAAATCAGAAGGCGGCGCACCGACCGATTTTTAAAGCACTGCGGGAACCTTAGGTCGCGCTTTTGCAAAGATTTGGCTGCATCGCTGTTTGAGACTCTTTGACTGACCCGCGATAGCCTGCCGGGACTGAACATCTAGTTGTCTTTGTCACTCTGGAACAGGTTTTTAAGAGCTCTGAAAATTGTACATATTGGCGTTTTCTTAACGCCTGTTACCGCATGATGTTCCCGGGGTTTTTGGGAATGAGGCAATTAGAATGCATGGCCTGACCAACAGGGCGATCGAGTGTTTCGTGCGCGATACCTATGGCGTGGAGCAATGGGGTGACATCGGTCGTATTGCCGACCTGAACTTCTCTGAGTTTGAGGGCATGCTAATTTATGATGACTCGATCACGGAAAACGTTCTGGACGCAGCTTGCACCGTTCTAAACCGTTCGGTCAACGAAGTTCTTGAAGACATTGGCACGTATCTGGTGTCGCATCCAAATGTCGAAGGGCTGCGGCGGTTGTTGCGATTTGGCGGAGTTAATTTTGTCGAGTTCCTGCACTCTCTTGATGATTTACCCGACCGGGTCCGGTTGGCAGTGTCTGATCTGGATCTGCCCCGGATTGAATTGCGAGAACATGGCCCGGGTCAATTCAGTCTGATTTGCCAATCTGAATTCAGAGGTTACGGGTTCGTACTGATGGGGTTGCTGCGGGCCATGGCGGACGACTACGGTGCATTGGCCCTGCTTGACTATCGGGGGGGCGGACAAGGGATTGAAACAATTTCTATTACCCTGATCGAGAGCAGTCACAGCGACGGGCGGGCGTTCGAGTTGGGGGCGCGGAGCGCATGACACAAGCAGGCAATGAAAGCGCAGATCTCGCCACTTTACTCGACGCTTTGTGCCCGATGCACATGATCCTGGATGCGACGGGACATATTCGCCATGCGGGCCCAACCTTGCAAAAGTTGCATACCGAAACAGCCTTGATTGGGCGTCGATTCATGGAGGTCTTCGAACTTAACCGACCTCGGTCGATTACAACAATGTCGGGGTTGCTTTCTGTAGGCGGCGTCAAGTTGCATCTCCAATTTCGCGATGCTTCGCGCACAGGGCTGAAAGGTGTTCTGGTGCCCAGTCCCGAAACCGGCGGCGCCATCATCAACCTTAGTTTCGGAATATCAATTCTGGATGTTGTACGTGACTATGCTCTGACAAGCGCCGATTTTTCCGCCACTGATCTGACCATTGAAATGCTTTATCTGATCGAGGCAAAATCCGCTGCTATGGAGGCGTCGCGCACCTTGAACCTGCGGCTACAGGGGGCGATGATTGCGGCGGAAGAGCAAGCGTTCACCGATACGCTGACTGGCCTGAAAAACCGCCGTGCAATGAACCATGTGTTGGCCAGATTACTCGATTCGAATGAGAGTTTTGCGCTCATGCATCTGGATCTTGATTTTTTCAAGGCGGTGAATGATAGGATGGGCCATGCAGCCGGCGATCACGTCTTGCAAAAAGTCGCGCGCATTGTGGTGGACGAGACCCGCAGTGAGGACACCGTTGCGCGGGTCGGCGGTGATGAGTTTGTGCTGATATTTCCCGGATTGCCGGACCATGCCACGCTTGAGCGGGTTGCGCGCCGGGTCATCTCGCATCTCAAAAAACCCATCCCTTTTGAGGGGGCAATGTGCAATATCTCTGCCAGCATAGGCACGGTATTGTCCTCTGACTATGAGGTGCCCACTGCTGAACAACTGTTAGCTGATGCGGACGTGGCCTTATATGCGTCCAAACATGCGGGTCGTTCCTGTCATAGTTTTTATGTCGATGAACTCAGGGACAATCTACAGAATCATGTTCCCGCAAAGGCGCGCGCTGGGCCGCAGATAAAAGCTGGATAGTGACGTAAAGCCGCTTGCGCACTGACCATTCCCTCGTTCCGATTAATGGCACGGCGACGCGTGGCCACTGTTATGGCCCCATGGTCCATTGTTGTCGCGGTTAAGCGCCTGCCGAAACATCAAAACGCGGTCTCCGAGCCACTCAAAGCAGATGTTGGCACTGGTACAAGTCGGGGATCAGGGCATACTGTGCCAAATAATGATGAGTTCACTTCGCACAATTGCGGACCAGATACGAAATGACCGGAACCATGCCAATCAAAAAGAACCAGTTATCCAAGGCCTTCAATGTCCAGAGCGCGTTCTTCATTCCTATCTGGCGGCGTATTCTAGTCGTTGCCCTGAGCACCGCTTGGGCGATTTTCGAGCTTGTAATGGGTGAACCGCTCTGGGCCATTCTGTTTATTGCGATCGCGATCTACTGCGCGCATCAGTTCTTTATTGTGTTCGATCCGGTCGACAAAGAGAAATAGCTTGAGCTTTTTCTTGCAACCCTGTGGATTCGAATAGAAAACCCACATCACTATTCTGCAAATTCGGTCCAAAAACCGAAGTACATTGCACGGCAAAGCACTCGCGCGCTCGGAACAGAGGCCAAATTAGGCGATTGAAGGCGCCTCAGTTTGGCGGCATTGATGGAGTAGCGAGAAATGGCGGATTGAAGGACCAAACATGATCGAACGTATCGAAACCGGGGCCAGATCCTCAAAGATCGTCAAGCACAATGGGGTTGCCTATATTACCGGGCAGGTGGGCGAGGGCGCGACCATTCAGGTCCAGACTGAGGAATGTCTGCGTCGAGTCGAAGCGCTGCTGGTTCAGGCGGGATCGTCACGAGAAAAGATGCTGCGGGCGACGGTATGGTTGGCTGATATGAGCGATTTTGCCGGTCTCAATGAGGTCTGGAACGCTTGGGTGCCCGAAGGTCATGCGCCCGCCCGTGCGTGCGGAGAAGCCAAACTTGCACGACCAGAACTCAAAGTTGAGATTATCGTGGATGCAGCCTACGACTGAACTGCGATAGCGGGAGTCAGCAGAGAGCCGAGATATTTGCATCGGGGTGAATGAGACTTGTTTCAAGCCTGCAGCACAAACTGAAACGCAGGTTTATGGGTTTTATGCGGTCATCGATATAAGGGTCACTTGACATCAACGCTGACGCAGTTGCATGAGATAGCTGCTGGTGCCTGCATCTGCAGGTGAAAAGGGAATGTTCAGGTGGCTTGGTGCCGCCGAGTTCAGCCGCCCCCGCGACCGTGACCGGAGAAGGTCGTCCAAAGCCACTGGCATCTCTGTGCCGGGAAGGCTGGATGGCAGCCAGGGAGACCCCTGACATCCGCAAGCCGGGAGACCTGCCAGCATGACTTTGACGTAACCGGACGGGGTGTTCCGGGTGTCGGGGGGACCGTGACCCACCCGCCATCTGACCTTCGTTCCATGTAATATGGGACCGAGACATGACTGATCAAATGACACCGCCGGCAGAGCTGTTGGTCTGTGTCAAATGCCGCCGTGCGGGGGACGCGCCTGATGATGAGATTCGCCCCGGCACGCTGCTGCTAGAGGCGCTGAACGGCTCCGATCTGCCTCCTAGCATAACAGTCAAAGGCGTCGAATGCCTGTCGAATTGCTCACATGGTTGCTCCATTGCCCTGCGCGGTCTTGGACGCTGGTCTTATGTTTATGGCAACTTGCACGCAGCGATCGCGGACGTCGTGCTTGATGGTGCTATGCGCTATCAGTCCACTGCCGACGGGCTTGTCCCTTGGCGCGAACGTCCTGAACATTTCCGCAAAAACTGCATTGCCCGCATTCCCCCACTGGAGGCCTGATGTCCGATCTGTCCAAACTCCCCGTCACCGTTGTCACCGGTTTTCTTGGCTCGGGCAAGACAACCCTCATTCGCCATCTGATGATGAATCCGCAGGGCAAACGGCTCGCCGTGATTGTCAATGAGTTCGGGGATGTTGGCGTTGATGGCGAAATTCTCAAGAGCTGTGCGATCCCGGAATGCCCGGCTGAAAACATCATCGAGCTGGCCAATGGCTGCATTTGTTGCACTGTCGCTGATGATTTTATCCCAACGATTGAGGCTCTCATGGCGCTCGATCCGCAACCTGAGCATATTATCATCGAAACCTCTGGCCTTGCCTTGCCCAAACCGCTGCTCAAGGCGTTCGACTGGCCGGATATCCGCTCGCGCATCACAGTTGATGGCGTTATTGCGCTTGCGGACGCGGAAGCAGTTGCCGCTGGCAGGTTTGCGCCCAATGTGGCCGCCGTTGACGCCCAACGTTTGGCTGATGACAGCCTGGATCACGAAACGCCGCTTTCGGAGGTTTTCGAAGATCAAATTAGCTGTGCTGACATCATCCTGCTGACCAAACCCGACCTTGCTGGGCCAGAGGGTGTTGCTAAAGCAAAAGCCGTAATCGCTGCCGAAGCGCCGCGCCCCCTGCCGGTCGTTGAAGTTGCGGAAGGAGTGGTAGATCCGCGTGTGATCCTGGGACTCGGTGCTGCCGCCGAAGATGATATGGACGCGCGCCCTAGCCATCACGACGACGCGCATGATCACGATCACGACGATTTCGAGAGCATCGTGATCGACATTCCGGAAATCACAGACCCTGCCGATCTTGTCGCCCGCATCGAAGCACTGGCGCGCGCGCAAAACATCCTGCGTGTCAAAGGCTATGCTGCCGTGCAGGGCAAACCCATGCGTCTGCTGGTGCAGGCCGTGGGTGCCCGCGTTCGCCATCAATTTGATCGCCCGTGGCAGCCGGATGAGGCGAGGCAGGGCCGATTGGTCGTTATTGCAGAGCATGACGACGTGAACAGCGCGGCGATCCGCAACGCATTGTTCGACAGTGTGCCTGCCGAATAGAGGACGGCTCAACCGATGCATGTCATTTTCCGCGAAAGTCATGGGCTGGAAGAGACGGAGACCCCAACGGATCTGGGCCAAAGCCCGGCAGATCTGGTGGTGCTGTCTTTTTCCGACAGCGACCTTGGTGCTTTTGCGGCGGGGTGGCATCGCGGCAGAGGCAACCTGCCGACCTTGCGATTGGCGAACCTTGCGGCCCTCAAGCATCCGCTGTCCGTCGACACCTATGTGGATCAGACGCTGGCGGGCGCAAAAGGCATCCTGATCCGCCTGATCGGCGGCATGCCCTACTGGTCTTACGGGCTGCAACGGGTCCAAGCCCTTGCGCGCGAAAAAGGCATCGCGCTTGCCGTATTGGCCGCAGATGGGCGACCTGACGAACAACTTGATTCAATTTCCACTTTGCCAACTTCTACGTTGCGCCGTCTGGCGCATCACTGTGACACCGGTGGTGCGGTTGCCGCACAGTCTGCTCTTGCGCAGCTTTCGCTCGCTGCCGGCCTTTATGCAGGGCCTGTTCAGGGGGTCAAGACGATGCCGATGGTTGGTGCATGGGTGCCAGAGCACGGACCGTGTTGCCCTCTCATCCTGCCGATCTCGGACGATCCACTTGTCCTGATCACCTTTTACCGTGCGTATCTGACCTCCGCAGATCTTGGGCCAATCGAGGCCTTGTTTGCGGCTCTGCGTCACCGAGGGTTCAATGCGCTGGGCCTTTTTGCTCCCTCTCTCAAAGCCCCCGGCGTTGCCGGTTGGCTCAGGGGCCAGATCCGCCAGCTAAAGCCGGCCGCCATCGTCAACGCGACTTCTTTTAGCGGCAAGGATGCGTCTGGCACATCCCCGCTGGATGCAGGCGGCGTTCCGGTCTTTCAGGTGGCTTTGTCCACCGCCACGCGCGCAGCCTGGGCTGACGCCGAACGCGGCCTTTCTCCTGCCGATCTTGCCATGCACGTGGTCTTGCCGGAACTGGATGGTCGATTGTTCGCCGGGGTTGCGTCTTTCAAAGAACCGCAGACCCGCGACCCGCATCTGCAATTTGCCCGTTATGCCCATAGCCCCGAGATGCCCCGCATCACCGCCATTGCCGATAAAGTCAAAGCATGGAACGACCTTGCCAGCTGCCCACCGGCAAAACGCAAACCGGCGCTGGTCCTGTCGACCTATCCCGGCAAGGCATGGAACATGGCCCATGCCGTCGGTCTTGACGCGCTTGCATCCACTGACGCGATCCTTGCTGATCTGAGCGATGATGGCTACGCCATTCAACCGGGTCCGGCGCTACAAGAGGCGCTGTCCGCACGCGCTGCAACCTGGCCTCTGACAGAATATGAAAACGCGCTGGCCGGACTGCCACAATCTCTCCGGGACAATTTGCACATGGCCTGGGGGCTTCCCGAAACTGACCCCGATTGCACAGGGGGTCATTTTCATTTCGCGGCGACACAGCGGGGCAAGGCCCTTGTCGCCCTGCAGCCTGAACGCGGTACACCGGAGTTTCGGGATGCCGAATATCACGACCTCTCCCGCACTCCGCGCCACGGCTATGTCGCGTTCTATCTCTGGCTGCGAAGGCAATGTGACGCCTTGATCCACGTCGGCGCCCACGGGACACTGGAATGGTTGCCCGGTAAATCCGTGGCCCTGTCGGACGCGTGCTGGCCAGAAGCGCTCATCGGCCCGATGCCCGTCATCTATCCGTTCATTGTCAATGATCCCGGCGAGGCTGCGCAGGCCAAACGCCGCATTGGTGCGATTACCCTTGGCCATATCCCTGCACCGCTGAAACAAAGCGAAACGCCAGATCGTCTCACTCGTCTGGAGGCCTTGCTTGACGAATTTTCCAACGCGGATGGGTTGGACCCGCGGCGCCGCGACCGCCTGCAATCCGATATCCGGTCCGAAGCGCAGGCGCTCGGCGTTGAGGATGATCTTGGCGTCACCAACGCTACGTGCCCGGCTGAGGCGATTACCCGCATTGACCGTTTTGTCTGCGACATCAAAGAAAGCCAGTTTGGCGATGGTCTGCATGTCTGGGGTCGCACTCCTCATGCGCCCACACCCTTCGATCTTGGCCCGGCGATTGCGGGCGAGCGGCAATCGCTGCTGGATGCGCTGAATGGCAAACGGATTGACGCTGGACCCTCAGGTTCCCCGTTTCGCGGACGGACCGATGTACTGCCGACCGGCCGAAACCTCTTTACGACTGATCCACGCTCGGTCCCGACGCGCAGTGCATATGCACAAGGCATCAAACTGGCTGACGAACTTGTCCGGCGGCACCTGCAAGATCACGGCGACTGGCCCCGTGGCCTGATCGTGGATCTCTGGGGCTCGGCGACCATGCGCACGGCGGGCGAGGAATTTGCCATGGCGCTCCATCTGCTAGGGACCCGGCCGATCTGGGACACAGAATCCGAGCGGGTTTCGGGCATCGAAGTTCTTCCGATCACCGATCTTGATCGTCCCCGTATCGACGTGACATTGCGTGTCTCGGGACTGTTCCGCGATGTCTTTCCCACACTTTCCACGCTTTTCGGACAGGCCACCCGGATCCTCGCACAGCGCGACGAGGCGCCCGACTGGAACCCCTATGTTGGTCAGAATGCAGCCCGCGTCTACGGCCCGGCACCGGGGAGCTACGGCCTCGGCATGGCAGCAGGCATGGAGGATTACACCGACGCGGGGCGCGAAGTGGCCGGGGCCGCGTGGCTGGCCGCAAGCGCGTGGGCATTGGACGGGGACGTGCCATGCCGCGACGAAGACGGCATACGCCAGCGCGTGGCCCAAGCGGATAGTTTTGTTCACCTTCAGGACCTGCCCGAAACCGACCTGTTGCTGGCGGGCGACTACGCCGCGCATGAGGCCGGTTTTGCTGCTGCACAGGCTGTGACAGGCGGCGATGCGGCGCTGTACCACCTCGATAATACCAATCCGGATGCGCCTAAGGCGCGTGCTCTTCCAGAAGAGATCGCCCGGGTGGTACAGGCGCGTGCGGCGCATCCGGGCTGGCTGGCCGGGATGATGCGACACGGTTTTCGCGGGGCTGCCGAAATCGCCGCAACCCTCGACCATATGGCCGCGTTCGCCCATCTGGCAAGCGTTGTGCCACCGCATTTGTTTGACCTGTACTTTGAGGCAACATTGGGCGACCCGACAATCGCCACCTTTCTCGAATCTGAAAATCCCGGAGCTTATACCGCTATGCAGGAACGCTTTGTCGCCTTGGATGCCGCGGGTCTATGGCAAAGCCGCAGAAATTCCATCCGTGCAGCCCTACAGGTGGTCGAATGACGGCGCAGGTCAAAGGCTGGTGCCCTGGTGCCTACCGCCCGATGATGTCCGGCGATGGTTTGCTGGTGCGTATCCGGCCCCGCCTCGGGCGGCTCGATGTCACGCGTATTTGCGGACTTTGCTCTCTGGCCAATACCCATGGTAACGGCCTGATCGAGCTCACTAATCGCGCTAATCTGCAACTGCGCGGCGTGCGCCAAGAGAGCCACGCGGCCTTGCTGGACGGTCTCGGTGCGCTTGGCCTGCTGGACGGCGACCCGGCGTTAGAAAGCCGTCGCAACATCCTCGTAACACCGTTCTGGCAACCGGGCGATCTGACCTGTCGTCTGACGCAGCAGCTTATCGACCGCCTCGCTGAGCTGCCGCCATTGCCCGCCAAATTCGGTTTTGCCATCGACACTGGACCTGAACGCCTGCTGGCCGGCGATTCTGCCGATATACGGTTGGAAATGGGATCTGACCGAGGGTTGATCCTGCGCGCTGACGGGGCCCAAAACGGCCGTTCAGTAACCGAGGCCAATGCTATCGATTGGGTGATCACGCTCGCGCGTTGGTTTGTCGACACGGCGCCTGACACCACCACCCGCATGCGACGTTTGCTTCAAAGCGAAACTCTTTCCGACGACTGGTGTGCTATGGCCGCTGCGCCAAAGTCGGTGAAACCCACCCCGGGTCAAACCCCTTTGGGTCAGCTAGTTGGCCTGCCCTTTGGTCAAATCGAGGCCACGGCGCTGGCAGAGGTTTTGCCCGCAATCACGGCCATCCGCACCACACCGTGGCGCCTGCTGCTGATGGAGGGTGCGACAAACATGCGTCACGATAGCCTGATCAGCCACGCCGACGATCCGTTGTTGCATGTCGATGCTTGTACCGGTGCGCCGCGCTGCAGCAGCGCCTCGGTGGAGACACGCGCCTTTGCACGTCAACTTGCCCCACACATCAAAGGCAGCTTGCATGTCTCTGGTTGCGCCAAAGGCTGCGCCCGTTCCACCCGGGCCAATCTCACACTAGTCGGCCAGAACGGATTGTTTGACATTATCCGCGATGGCAATGCACAAGCACCCCCTGACCGTATCGGACTTACCCCCACAGACATTCTGACCGAGATCATATAAGCCTATGCCCTACACCTACGAGACCAACGGTGCAGCGATCTACCTGCAATCCTTCGCCACGATCCGGGCAGAGGCAAATCTGACCCGTTTTGGCCCAGACGAAGAACAAGTCGCGGTGCGTATGATCCACGCCACTGGGATGGTGGGGTTGGAGGAGCACGCGTTTTTTTCTCCGGGTTTTGTGGACGCGGCGCGTACGGCTTTGGAAAATGGCGCCCCAATTCTGTGTGACGCCCGCATGGTCAGCGAGGGGATTACCCGTACCCGTTTGCCCGCCGAAAATGCGGTTATTTGTACACTTCACAATGACAATGTGCGCGAGATGGCGACGGAGATGTCCAACACCCGTTCTGCCGCAGCCCTTGAGCTTTGGCGTCCCCATCTCGCAGGCGCCGTCGTGGCCATCGGCAACGCGCCCACCGCGCTTTTTCATCTGCTCAACATGCTTGAGGACCCGGTCTGTCCGCGGCCTGCTGCCATCATCGGCTGCCCCGTCGGTTTTGTCGGGGCGGTCGAGAGTAAAGATGCCCTGTGGGCGGCGCAGCCAACCCCCTGTTGTATCGTGCAGGGTCGACTGGGCGGTAGTGCGATCACGGTTGCTGCCGTCAATGCCATCGCGAGCCGCACGGAATGACGATGGGCACTATTTACGGGCTTGGCCTTGGCCCGGGCAATCCGGATCTCATGAGTGTCCGTTCTGATCGTCTGATCCGCAAAGCCCGCCACGTCGCGTTTTTTCGCAAGGCCGGGCGCCCGGGTCAGGCGCGCAGCATCGTCACGGGCATGTTGAATCCAGAAGTTGTGGAAATTCCTATGGAATACCCTGTCACCACCGAGATTCCACTGCACGATCCTGCCTATAATGCGTGTCTCTCGGCGTTCTACACTCAGTGCACCGCCAACCTGATTGCGCTGGCGCATGCTGGCGAAGATGTGGTTGTTCTCTGCGAAGGCGACCCATTTTTCTATGGCTCGTTCATGCACCTCTATACGCGCCTGAAAGAGGTCGTCCCGGTCGAAGTTGTTCCCGCTATCACCGGCATGTCCGGCGCCTGGACCGCGACAGGAATGCCGATCACATGGGGCGATGATGTGCTCAGTGTCCTCATGGGCACTCTGTCAGAGGAAGACCTGACCCGCCACATGCAAATCGCCGACGCGTTAGTCATCATGAAGATCGGTCGTAACATCGACAAGATCCGCAGCGCTTTGCGCGCCGCAGGTCGGTACGACGCAGCATGGCTCATCGAATACGCCACCATGCCTGGCCAGTCCGTGACCCGACTTTCTGAGTCCGAAGGCAAGATCACGCCTTATTTCTCGATCATCGTCGTGCACGGGCAGGGGCGCCGTCCATGAC
>CBDTVL010000005.1:0-41676 GCA_965363755.1 uncultured Sulfitobacter sp. | reverse complement strand
CGCAGAACGTTGCGGGTACAATTTCTGACGAAAGCGGCGGACGGGTCAGATCGGCAACGGTGTCATTGTCTTCGTATGGGTTGAGCAGCGCGGCGTGCAGGCGATGAAGTGGGGCCAGGTCACCTGCAACTGCGGCTTCGATCAGCTGTTCGATGCGATGGTTTCGCGGAATGAGGGTGGGGTTGGCCGACTTCATGGTGATGATTGCTTCAGGGTCAGCCTGCAACCGACTCTGCCAGTTTACATGCCAGGCATCATAGCTGGTGGGATCGGTGAATTGATCCCGTGCGGCGCCAATTGCCAATGCTCGGAACGTGTTGGTAAAGTCGGCTTTTTCATCTGCCATCCGGGTCAACAAGTCCGAGATCAGATCAAGATCGCCATCTTTCTCTGACGTCAGACCAATTTTTGCGCGAAACAGGCGCAGCCAGTGTGATTGGATCAGCCCAGGCATCGCGTGCACAATCTCGGTCGCTTCTTGAACAGCGGCATCCCGGTCTGGCATGATTTGGATCAGAGACGTGGCAAGCTGAGCCAGATTCCACACAATAATGTCGGGCTGATTTGAATAGGCATAACGCCCATTGTGGTCGATTGAGCTGAACACTGTATCGGGATGATATGTATCAAGAAAAGCGCAAGGGCCATAGTCGATGGTTTCACCTGATATGGCGCAATTGTCTGTATTCATCACCCCGTGAATAAAGCCGACGGACATCCATTTGGCGATCAGGTCCGCCTGCGCATCTCGTACAGCTCTGAGCAGACCCATCGGACCAGTCGCGTCGGGGTAATGACGCTGAAGCGCATAGTTAGTGAGCTGTTGCAGGCTGCGCGTATCGCTGCGGGCGGCAAATATCTGAAACGTGCCAACACGCAGGTGGCTGGCAGCAATTCGGGTCAACACCGCGCCCGGCAAAGCGCCCTCGCGGTACACTTGTTCGCCGGTAGTGACGGCCGCCAATGCCCGGGTTGTGGGGATCCCAAGCGCATGCATCGCCTCAGAAACGACGTACTCGCGCAGCACCGGACCCAACCATGCACGCCCGTCACCCATGCGCGAATAGGGTGTTGGACCCGAGCCTTTGAGTTGGATGTCGCGGCGTTTGCCGTCGGTACCAATCACTTCGCCGAGCAGGACCGCCCGTCCATCGCCAAGTTGTGGGTTGTACTGGCCAAACTGGTGCCCTGAATAAAGCTGAGCAATTGGGGTTGAGCCGTCGGGCAGCAAATTGCCCGAAAACACCTGCGCCAGTTCGGATGTATCTGCGGTACTGATGCCAAGCAGAGCTGCGAGATCTTCATTATAGGCGATGAGATGCGGCGCTTTGACCGGAGTCGGGGCCTGCGCGCTGAAGAACACCGGCGCGAGGGCGGCATAAGTATTATCAAAAGGGATGTGTAAGGTCATGATGTCTACCTAGGCGGCGCGCGCGTAAATGCTAGAGGGAACGGGTCATCAGCGCGTATTGATCCCGCAGTTTGAAACCGGCACGGGTATAGAGGCGTTTTGCAGTTTGGTTTGTGGTGTCGACCTCGAGGTGGATGGCTTTCATTCCGGCATCAGCCAAAGTCCGGGGCAGGGCGATCAACACCTCACCCGCAACGCCGCGACCCCGAACACCGGGGCGCACGTAAAGCTCATCTATAAAGCCATCAAGACCACCAAATTCGATCGACCATCCAAAACTGACGATCACATACCCGATGGGCGCGCGCGGCGGGCCGATGAGGTAGGCGCAGCCGTGCGGAATACCGTCAAGCAGCGGCGACAGGCCCGCGCGGCGTTTTTCGGGGGCGAGGGATATTCCATTTTCGCCGTGGAATGCGGCGGCCAAGGCGTCGAGCTTGTCCAGATCTTCGGGTTTTGCAAGGTGGATTGCGGCGCTCATAAGCGGGCCAGTCGTTCAGTCAGAAGTTCAAAGAACCTATCATCGTCCACGGTGCCCATGAACAATGTGTTCTTAGGTCGGTCCGTAACACCCCACCAATCCGCGACGGTCATGCCCAGTGTCAACTCGGACTGGGTTTCGATTTCAACGTTGATGTGGCGCCCGGTAAAAAGGTCAGGCTGGATCAGGTAGGCCGTCACACATGGATCATGCAAAGGCGCGCCGTCAGAGCCATATTTTTCCTTGTCGAAACGTTCAAAGAAATCCGTCATCTGTGCGACCGCGATTCCAACAGGTGTGTTAAGGGTGCGGAAGGCGTCATTGCGTTTGGGTGTGACCAGAACCTTATGCGTGACATCGAGCGACATTACGGTGATCGGAGCACCAGATCTAAATACAATATCAGCGGCTTGCGGATCGACATAAATGTTGAACTCGGCGGTCGGTGTGATGTTCCCTACTTCGAAGTAGGCGCCACCCATCAAGACAATTTCCTGAACCTTGCCCACGATATCGGGCGCTTTGGTGAAAGCCGTAGCAATGTTTGTGAGGGGGCCAAGTGGACATAAGGTAACTGTGCCCGAAGGCTGCGCACGCAGAGTCTCGATGATAAAATCGACGCCGTGACCGTCTTCCAGTTGCATTTCTGGGTCGGGGAGTGTCGGACCATTTAGGCCGGTTTGCCCGTGTACGTGTTCTGCAGTGACCAGATCACGGCCCAATGGCCGGTCACAGCCGGCATAGATAGGTACATTCGTTTTACCGGCCAACTCGCAGACAATACGCGCATTTTTGGCTGTCAGAGCCAGCGGAACGTTGCCCGCAACGGCGGTGATTCCCAGCACATTGATCTCGTCCGGGCTGGCCAAAGCCAAAAGGATGGCGACAGCGTCGTCCTGGCCCGGATCAGTGTCGATAATGATGTTGCGCGGTCTCATTGGGTAAGTCTCTTGTTTTGGATCGGCAAACCCTCGCAAGGCTGGGTTGGGTTGTCCATGGGGGGAATGCTCATCGGCGGTTTAACCCGCGCGCTCGGCCGCTTTGACCGCATCCCAAAGTGCATCCATTTCGGCAAGGTCGCTGTCCTCGGGTCGTTTGCCGATTTTGGCCAATCTCGCTTCAATCCCGGCAAACCGGCGGGTGAATTTGGCGTTTGTTCGGCGCAATGCGGCCTCCGGGTCGACCTTCATATGGCGGGCAAGGTTGGCCATGACAAACAGAAGGTCGCCGAATTCTTCCTCTATCTCGTCCTGTGACAGATCGCTACGTGCCTCTGCCAACTCGCCCGCCTCTTCGATGATCTTGTCGAGCACTTCGTCCGTTGTGGGCCAGTCGAACCCAACACGGGCTGCACGTTTTTGCAGCTTGTAGGCGCGCAAGAGAGCGGGCAGGCCCACGGCAACGCCGTCCAGCGCGCCTCCCTGATCTTTTCCAGCGCGCTCAGCCGCCTTGATCTTTTCCCAATCTGCGGTTTGCTGGTCGGCTGATTTATCGCGGCTCTCATCGCCAAATACGTGAGGGTGGCGCGCGACCATCTTGTCGGAAATATTGCGCACGACGCTGGCAAAACTGAAATGCCCGACCTCTTGACCCATTTGGGTGTGATAGACGGTTTGCAGCAACAAATCACCCAATTCGCCCTCAAGCTCACCCCAGTCAGACCGGGCAATCGCATCTGCAACTTCGTAAGCCTCTTCGATGGTGTAAGGGGCAATGGTAGCAAAGTTCTGCTCGATATCCCAGGGGCAGCCGCTGTCCGGATCACGCAAGCGACGCATGATTTCGAGCAAGCGGTCCATGCCGCCATCCGGATCATGTATCAGGGCATCATCAGGCATTGCGGCTGCGTCCTTTTGGGTGTCAGATGGATCAGACTTCACATGTCTCAAGGAGCCCAGCCCATGCCTGTTGTCAACCGGATCGCCGATTTTAGCGCCGACATGACCGCATGGCGACAGCACTTGCATACAATTCCAGAACTGGGGCTGGAATGCCATCAGACGGCGGCTTTTGTGGCTGAACGGTTGCGTGAATTCGGCGTGGATGAGATTCACGAGGGCATCGCAAAAACTGGAATTGTGGCCATTATCAACGGGCAGGGTGACGGACCGACAATCGGCCTGCGCGCTGATATGGATGCATTGCCAATCACTGAGGAGACCGGGGTAGCCTATGCCAGCATCCATCCGGGAAAGATGCATGCCTGCGGCCACGACGGGCATACCAGCATGTTGCTGGGTGCCGCGCGCTACCTGACTGAAACGAGGAACTTTGCCGGGCGAGTGGCGCTGATATTTCAGCCGGCCGAAGAGGCTGGTGGCGGTGGCGAGGTTATGGTGCAGGAAGGCGTCATGGACCGGTTCGATGTCAGCCAGGTTTTTGCCCTGCACAACGCGCCGGGCAGGGATTTTGGAAGTTTTTTCACTACACCCGGCCCAATCATGGCCGCGGCGGATACATTCCATATCAATGTCACAGGCAAAGGCGGGCATGGTGCGCGCCCGCAGGATTGCGTTGATCCGGTTGTGGCGGCTTGTGCGATTGTGCAGGCACTGCAGACAATTGTCAGCCGCAACCATAAAACTGCTAATGAACTGGTAATTTCGGTCACGCAGATTCACACTGGGACAATCGACAATGTCATTCCCGAAACCGCCTATATCAATGGCACGGTGCGTACGTTTGACAAAGATGTGCAGGCAATGGTTGTCAAACGCATGCAAGAGATTGTTGCCGGGCACGCCGCAAGTTTTGGCGTCACCGCTGAGCTCGACTTTGAATATGGGTATCCTTCGACGATCAATGACGCGGCCAAGGCGGGATTTGCCGCAAGTGTCGCCGCAGACGTCGCAGGAGAGGCGAATGTCGACGCTGATATTGAGCCTGTGATGGGCGCAGAAGACTTTTCCTATATGTTAGAGGTGCGTCCGGGTGCCTATGTGATGTTGGGTCAAGGCGAAGGCCAAGGTGTGCATCACCCCAAATACAATTTCAACGATGAGATTGCGCCGGTCGGAGCGTCGTTCTTTGCGCGGTTGGTCGAACGCGCGCAACCCCTGGCAGGAGTGTAAGATGGCGCTGGAAGACGCAAAAAACCAGATCGACATGGCGTTCACACGGGATGACCTCAAAGGGCCGAGCTATGAGCTTACCTTTGCCGGAGCGACCTCGTTTTTGCGGCGCAAATACACCAAAGACCTGACCGGCGTCGATATCGCGGTGACAGGCGTTCCGTTTGATCAGGCGGTGACAAATCGGCCCGGCACGCGACTTGGCCCGCGCGCCATCCGCGAGGCATCTGCCCTGCAAGCGCCCGATCCGCCTTATGGTTGGCCATATGATGTGATGAGCGAATGTGCGATTGTCGATTATGGTGATCTCGCCTTTGATTATGCCAATGTCCCAGCGTTTCCGGCAGCACTTAAGGCCCACATCAAAGGGATATTGGATGCCGGGGCCGCCAGTCTGGTACTGGGCGGGGATCACTACATCTCGTTTCCAATTTTGCAGGCTTATGCCGAAAAATATGGACCGCTTTCGTTACTGCAGTTTGATGCACATACCGATACATGGCCAGATGATGACATGAACCGGGTCGATCACGGAACGATGTTTTACAAGGCGGTCAAAACCGGGATCGTGGATCCGGCGCGATCAGTGCAGGTGGGCATTCGAACTACAAATGGCGATACGCTGGGTATCAACATCATTGATGCGCGTGAAGTGCATGAATTAGGACCGGTCGCTACAGCACAGAAAATAAAAGGTATTCTTGGTGATCATCCAACCTATCTGAGCTTTGACATAGACGGGCTAGACCCGGCCTTTGCACCGGGCACCGGCACCCCGGTATGGGGAGGGCTGACCTCTGCGCAAGCGTCGATCATGTTGCGCGATATCGCGGGCGTGCATGTTGTTGGCGGCGACATTGTCGAGGTGTCTCCACCGTTTGACACAACCGGCGCCACCGCAATCGCAGGTGCGCATATCGCAACAGAAATTCTGTGTCTGATCGGGTGGAACATGCGCAAATGACCGACAAAAACCAGCCGATCAGCGGCAACGATCTGGCCCGGTTTTCGGGGCCGCAAACTTTTATGCGTTTGCCGTCAGCCAGTGACTTGACCGGCCTTGATGTGGCAGTGCTGGGCATTCCGATGGACATCGGCACAAGCTGGCGCTCTGGTACCCGATTTGGGCCCAAGCAAATCCGTGAACAAAGCGCGATGATCCGCCCCTATAATTTGCAAACCGGGGCCGCGCCTTTTGACAGTCTTCAGATCGCAGATATTGGTGACTTGGCGATCAATACATTTTCGTTAAGTGACAGTTTGCGCATTATAACAGAAAGTTACGATGCGATCCTGAAGCATGATGTTATCCCGGTAGCGATGGGCGGCGACCATTCGCTGACGTTGCCGATCTTGCGTGCGATTGCCGCCAAACACGGGCCGGTGGCTTTGGTGCACGTGGATGCCCATGCGGATGTGAACGACCACATGTTTGGTGAGCGGGAGACCCATGGTACCGTCTTCAGACGCGCCTATGAGGAAGGTTTGCTGAACACCGAAAGAACCTATCAGATCGGCCTGCGCGGCACCGGATATTCTGCTGAGGATTTCACCGAAGCGCAAGGTTGGGGCTTTCAGATGCATCTGGCACCAGAGCTTTGGCATCGCAGTCTGACACCGCTTGGAACTGAAATCAGACGCGAGATCGGGGCGGATGTGCCGGTTTATATCAGCTATGACATCGACAGTCTGGACCCGGCCTACGCGCCGGGGACAGGCACACCAGAGATTGGCGGGCTCAGCACCGCGCAAGCCATGGAACTGATCCGGGCGCTGCGTGGTCTCAATGTGGTGGGGTGCGATCTGGTTGAGGTTTCGCCGCCTTATGATACGTCGGGGAATACGGCACTCACCGGCGCTAATCTGCTTTATGAGCTGCTATGCATCCTGCCGGGTGTGACTTATCGGTGAGCAGCATGATGGCTGAATGGCGTAGTGTCTCTGGGATGAATGTTTTTGGAAAGTGGCCAAATGGGACGTCGAATGATCCTTGTGTTGATCGTCTTTGGGCTCGGTTTTGCAAGCGTCGCATATGTCCGGTTGGCGCCTAACGATGTGGCGCGCTGGCATGTGCCGCTGACTTTTGGCAAAGATGCAGACCTGCCAACCGGCGCACAAAGGGTGTTTGAAACTGGCCCGGGCGGTCTCGCGCTGCTGGATCAGGTCGCGCGCACCACACCGCGTACATCTGTGTTAAGCGGATCGATCGAGGACGGAAGGGTGACCTATGTCACGCGCTCTCAGGTCATGGGTTTTCCTGATTACACAACCGCGCAGCAGGAAGGCGATATTCTCAAGGTTTACGGGCGTTTACGCTTCGGAAAGTCAGATCTTGGAGTGAACCGGGCTCGTCTCGAGCACTGGGGGAAAGCCGTCTCCGGGGGAACTGATTAGGCCAGAGGACAGGCAGCCTTTCTGAACTTCGCGCCACATCGGCACGTTCAGTGACATCTGGCACTGGGCCATGAACATACGCCCATCTACCTGAAGACAAATGGTTTCTCCAAGTTCGACTCGGTTGTGCGACTTGTCGGTGCAATAGCACTCGACCGTTTTGCCGTCCTTGCCGGTGACATCCGCCAACGCTGGGGCGGCAATCATGAAAATGAGAGCGCTCAATCTGATCATGGCACCATCTTAGCACGCTCTGCCACTTGACCAAAGCCCTATGATATCGGACACCGCGCAGATGGTTCCTGACGCACGCTTAGAACAAATCACCCAGCGGTTTCAATTTCTTGAAGCCAAAATGGCCGATGGAGCAGACGCAGGAGATATCGCGGCACTTGCCAAGGAATACTCAGACTTGCGCCCGGTGGTTGAACAAATTGCCGCTTATCGCCAGCTGGTGGCCGAACTGAACGATACGACGGCGATGTTGACGGATCCGGACATGAAGGTATTGGCGGAAGAGGAATTGCCACTGCTAAAGGCAAAACTGCCAGAGGTGGAGGCCGCGCTTCAGCTTTCGTTGTTGCCCAAAGATGCGGCGGATGCCAAGCCGGCTATGGTCGAAATCCGCCCCGGTACCGGAGGAGATGAGGCGGCGCTGTTTGCGGCGGATTTGTTGCGCATGTATCAGCGTTATGCCGAAAACCGGGGCTGGAAATTTGAGATCATCGAAGAGCAGTTGACCGAATTGGGCGGCATCAAAGAGGTGGTGGCCCATGTCAAAGGCGAAAACGTTTTTGCCCGCATGAAATATGAAAGCGGTGTTCACCGGGTGCAGCGAGTTCCGACAACAGAGAGCGGCGGGCGCATCCATACATCTGCGGCGACAGTTGCTGTCCTCCCCGAGGCAGAAGATGTAGATATTTCAATTGATACCAATGACTTGCGGATTGACACGATGCGTGCTTCCGGGGCGGGGGGCCAACATGTGAACACCACAGATTCCGCCGTGCGCATCACCCATTTGCCCAGTGGTCTGATGGTCACATCCTCCGAGAAATCACAACACCGCAATCGCGAGATTGCAATGCAGGTGCTGAAAACACGGCTTTATGATCTGGAGCGGCAGCGGGTTGACACCGAGCGCAGCGCCGACAGAGCGTCGCAGGTCGGCAGTGGAGATCGCTCGGAACGGATCAGGACCTATAATTTCCCGCAGGGGCGCATGACCGATCACCGCATCAATCTGACGCTGTATAAACTGGATGCCATTATGGCGGGTGATCTGGATGAGACCATGGATGCGCTGACAGCAGATGATCAGGCGCGGCTGCTTGCCGAGATGGGGGAATGACAGCTGCAGAGGCGATGGTAGCCGCCGCCGCCCGGTTGCGCGCTGCCGGGGTGCCCGATCCGGCGCGTGACGCACGAGTTTTGCTAGCCCATGCTGCGCGGATCGATGCCGCGCGGGTCACCTTGATCGCGCCCGAAGACCTGGCCCCGGAAATCGAGGAGCGGTTCGATCAATTGATTTCGTTACGCTCAATTCGGGTGCCAGTATCACATCTTGTGGGAGAGCGGGCGTTTTACGGGCGCCGCTTCAAGGTCAGTCGCGATGTGCTGGACCCACGCCCTGAGACGGAAACCTTGATCGAAGGCGCATTGGCGGTACCGTTTGAAACAGTGCTTGATCTTGGCACCGGGTCAGGCTGCATTCTGGTCACATTGCTTGCCGAGACACCGAGAGCGCGCGGGCTGGGTGTAGATGTGAGCGAAGCGGCCTGTCTGCAGGCCAGCGCAAACGCCGTGCTGCACAGAGTTGAAGCCCGCGCTGACATACGCCAGTCGGATTGGTTTGCGGATGTGGACGAAACATTCGATCTGATCGCATCCAATCCGCCCTATCTCGCTGGATATGAGATGGATGAAGTGGCGCCAGAATTGCGTGAGCATGAACCGCGCGTGGCCCTGACAGATGAGGGCGACGGATTAAGCGCTTATCGTGTGATCGCGTCACAGGCAGCTCAATACCTGAACCCAAACGGACGGGTTATGGTGGAAATCGGCTGGCAGCAGGGGGCATCCGTCCGGACGATTTTCGAAAAAAACGGCTGGAGTGGAATCGTGGTGATGCCTGATCTGGGCGGGCGCGATCGCGTAATTCATGCACAATTGGCCTGATTTAGACAATTGGGCATAAAATCGCTGCCAATTTTGCCACGATTGCTTCACTTTTAACGTTATTGTGTCAGTTCCCTCTTGTCTGAGAGCGCAGGACATGGTTACTCAAAGACGTTGCTGCGGTGGATGCCCTAGGCGGTCCCGCGCAATACTAAGCCCAACATGTCGCAGACCCGGTAATTTCTAGAGCGCAAGAGGCGCAAAACGGGTGTAACGACAGCGAGTATAAGGCTCTTGCAGAGTACATGAGATCCACAAAATCCCGTTCGCGGTCGAAGTCGAACCGCAGTCGCAATCAGAATTCCGGTGGTAACGTTGTTAACCGGGTCTTTGACAGCTCTGGCCCCGAAAGCAAAGTGCGCGGCACGCCACAGCAAATCATCGACAAATACAACCAATTGGCGCGCGACGCGCAGCTGAGCAACGACCGGGTGGCGGCTGAGAATTTTCAGCAGCACGCCGAGCACTATTTGCGCCTGCTGGGTGACGCGATGCGCGAGATGGAACAACGTCGCGAAGAGCAAGAGCGTATTAACCGCGAGCGTCAGATCGAACGCGACCGAGATCGGCCGGCACGAGAGCCACAGCAGCCCCGCGTGCAGGCAGAGCAACCCCATCAACCGAGCGTTCAAGTAGAACAACCCCATCAAC
Organism: uncultured Sulfitobacter sp.; assembly: GCA_965363755.1. GTDB lineage: Bacteria > Pseudomonadota > Alphaproteobacteria > Rhodobacterales > Rhodobacteraceae > JL08. Next base: position 31,490 of record CBDTVL010000005.1, on the reverse strand, counting down.
CGAGCGTTCAGGTAGAACAACCCGATGCACAGCCTGTGCCAGCGGCGCCAGAGCCCGTCGAGCAGACGGCACCGTCATCCCCAATGATGCCACCGATGCCAGTCGCAAGGTCCGACGCCGCGCAGGCCGATGATAGTGGACTGGTGGAAACGCCTGAAAGCGCCCCTCCCAAAGCGACAAAACCGCGGGCGCGGCGCAAGCCAAAACCGAAGGCACCGGACAGCGCTCCGGAAGCTGCTGAATAGATAAAAGGCCTCGCTGACTGCGGGGCCTTTCTTTTGTAAACGAATGTCAACTCCGAGCCCAAATGGCCTGTAAACAAGCTCCGCCGCCCAATTGATCAATTACGCATCGCAAAATGTGCAATCCATGCTAGGTTTTGGCATGCGATCAGATCCCAAAAAAGCCGAAGAAGAGATGCGTCGCCGGATATTTGGCGGTGCCCGCATGCTGTTGGATGGCCTGAATGACGAAGAATTGGCGGCGCTCCAACCGATGCTGTTTTCTGGTGAAGCCGAAATTAATAATGAAGCTTGCAAACCTTACGTGATCCGAAAACTCCCGCGTTGGTAACACCTATCTCGGCCAGCAAGACTGGCGTGCAATTGGTGCCGCTAGCGGTCTGTTTTGTCCGCATCAGCGACCTTGGACGTAGAACGTACCGAAGGTCACGGGGCTTTCCGAAAACACTACACTGTCGGACCAGGCCAATACGGTTTACCGAGCGGCATAACCTTTTTGTTTTAAACGATTTCTATGCAGAAGAGATTTCGCGCGCCAGGGCGCAAAAAGCCTCAAGTGGCACCTGTTCGGCCCGGTCAGTTGGTTTGATCCCGGCGGCAATCAGGTGATCTTCGATATCGGGCATATGGCCCTTAAGGGCCGAGCGCAGCATTTTTCGGCGTTGGTTAAACGCGGCGGCAACCACGCGGCTTAGCACTTCAGCGTTGGCGGGATAACGCGGCTCGGGCAGGGCGCTGAGATGCACAACTGCGCTTGAGACTTTTGGGGGCGGAGTGAATGCACTGGGTGGCAGTGACATCACGATGCGCACGTCGCAACGCCATTGCGCCAACAGTGCCAGACGCCCATACGCTTTGGATCCGGGAGTAGCCACAATGCGTTCAGCCACTTCGCGCTGGAACATCAAGGTCAGGCTTTGCCAGAACGGCGGCCATTTCTGAGGTGTCAACCAGCGCACCAGCAACTCGGTGCCGACGTTATACGGCAGATTGGCCGCGATCCGGATCGGCGGTGTCAGATGGCAGAGGGGATCAACGTCAAGCGCGTCGCCGTTGATCAGGCTCAGTCGATCAGGATAGGCGGCCGCGATTTCAGCCAAAGCCGGCATGCAGCGCGGGTCCTTTTCTATGGCCAGCACCCGGCGCGCGCCAGAGGCCAACAGCCCGCGTGTCAAGCCTCCGGGCCCCGGTCCGATTTCAAGCACGTCCGTGCCAGTCAGGTCCCCTGCAGCGCGCGCGATTTTTGCCGTCAGATTCAGGTCGAGCAAGAAATTCTGCCCCAGCGATTTACGTGCTTTCAGGTCATGTGCCGCAATCACGTCGCGGAGCGGCGGCAGGTTGTCAATCATGCAGAGGCCGCCATCTTGGCTGCTAGTTTCAGTGCCTCGATCAGGCTGGTCGGGTTGGCGATGCCTTGCCCTGCGATGTCAAACGCGGTGCCGTGATCAGGTGATGTGCGAATAAACGGCAGGCCCAGCGTTACATTCACGCCGCGGTCAAAATCGAGCGTCTTGATCGGGATCAGCGCCTGATCGTGATACATGCAGATGGCCACGTCATAGCGCGCACGAGCCGCCGCATGAAAAAGCGTGTCAGCAGGATGCGGGCCGGTGATCTTCAGTCCAGTCGCAGCAAATTTTGCAACAAGGCTGCTGATCCAGTCGCGCTCTTGGTGCCCCATGGCCCCACCTTCACCTGCATGCGGGTTCAGCCCCGCAACAGCGATGCGAGGGTCCGCGATGCCAAATTGGCGGCGCAACCCCTCTGCAGTGATCATGATTGTCTCAGCGAGGACTTCGGGCGTCAGGGCAGTTGCCACATCCGCAAGCGCAATGTGGATTGTTGCAGGGACTACCCGCAACTGGTCGCTGGCTAGCATCATCACAGCGCGTTTTGATTGGCCTAGCGCGGCCAGATATTCGGTGTGGCCCGGATAAGCGAACCGGGCGCCGTCTTGCAGTGCCTTTTTGTGAATCGGCGCCGTACAGAGCGCTGATGCATCCCCGGCGCGCACCAGAGCGACGCCGCGTGCAATGACATCAATGACCCCGCGGGCATTTTCGGGTGTGATTTTTCCGGGCGTGGCCGAGCTGGCAAAGACATGTGGCAGCACCGGCAAACCGGATCTTAGGGCATCAAACGTCTGCCATGGATCTATGATCGGACTGATTGGCGTCCCGGCTGGCAGATGCCGCGGGTCTCCTATCCAATAAAACGGTAGTGTGTCTCCCAGTATTGCCCAGGCCTTGGCGGCAATCTCGGGTCCAATGCCAGCCGGTTCGCCGCAGCTAAGCGCAACCGGGCTGGCGCCGTTGTGTTTCATTTTTCGACAATCCGGGCATCTGCCAGCAGCTGATCCAGATAACTTTGGGACAGTGTTGAGAGGCGACGCTGGCGCAGCGAGCTTGCGACGTCTTCACGTGATGTTTCTTCATTTACTTCAGCGGTGCGCCCGCACAACATCAGGAACACCAGCGCTTGGCCGTCTGCTGTTGTCAGCGCCATCGACACTTCGCCGTCATCAAGCTTGGCCAGCTCAAGGGCGATATCTTTTGGAACATCGGCAGGTTTCAGGCTTTCGCGACTGAGCACTGAGTCAGATTGTCCGTAAGCTGATTTATAAAGATCATCACAGGTATCGACCTCAGACTTCAATTTGGCCGCCTTAGCCAGCGCGTCTTCAGTGCGCCCGCCCGCAATATAGTAAGCGGCATATTCGATGGCTGCTATTTTTGGAGCCGTGAGTGTGGTTTCCTGAATGCCGCGCAATTGAAACAACGCAACGGCGTTTGGGATCGTAATAGGGGGGGTGACCTCGCCGGTCGCGAGGGTCAGCAGTTGCGGCCGCAACAGGGGCGGCAGATTGGCCAGCGGCAGCCAGTCAACCTTGCCACCATTTTCGCTGGTTGCCGCGGCGGAATACTGCCGTGCTTGTTCCGAAAAAGCTTCAACGGAAGTGATTTTGGCGATTTGCTCTGCACGCTCCATGACCGCGGGTAAATCTTGCTCTGTTGCCGGCATGATCAGCTCTGAAATCAGGACCCGCACACCAGATGCACCGGTTGCTTGTAAGGCACGGTCAATCTCCGCTTCAGAGACCTGTGCCTGACCGCCAAAACGCAACCGAACAAGTTCACGCCAGACAATCCCGGAGGCGACAAAATCTCGATAGGTTTCTTCGGAAACTCCGGTGCGGGCCAACTCAGCGATGAATTGGTCTTTGTTCAGATTGGCGCGACCGGCAAATTCTTCCATGCCGATGTCAATGCCTTCGACAAGAGCCTCGAGTCCCGCCGCACGGCCGGCCTGCTGTTTGAGTCGGTCCTCGATCAGCCCTTTGCGCGCCTCAACAGCAATGTCACCGGGTGCGCTCAGTGCCAGAAGAAACAGCTCTCTTTGTTCAAGCTCGTAACCAGTGATGCCATCTTCGTTCACAAGAATGACGGGTTCAAACAGATCTTGCGCCATTGCAGAATCAAGATCAGCAAAGCTGATCAGGGCCAAAGCACCTAGCGAGTGTACCCAAGAGAGTTTCATTTTGCTTGTTTCCCGCATGATCTTGTGTAGTTTTTGTTGCCCGCCATTGCACTAAATCCGGCCAGTGAAATGGTAAAGCCGAAACTGGTCGAAGGATCAACAACGGATGACGATGTAAAGCGCCGCTGGACAGAAAGATCAACTTCAACACATTCATTGCGATAGGTGAGGCCTGCGCCAGCGCGGGTTGTTCCAAACTCCTGGATATCATAGCGAAAATTGGCTCTGGCTCTCCAATGGCGACTTAGAGGAAAGCTGCCCGCCAGCGCCACTTCTGATATCGGATCAATTCGGTTCTCCAGAGGATCGTCAACAAGCCAGACATAGCTGCCGGCTACAGACATTTTTTTGTTGATATATGCCGTGCGAATCTCTGCCTTTGAAACGCTGAAACCATCGTCAAACACGGTTCGGGCCGTCAAATTCAAGCCATTTTGGGTTTTGATCTGCCCGGCCACCAGAAAATCCGATTGGGTGCCCCTCAGGCCGGACGTAAAGGTGAAATTGTCATCCGCGTCTTCGCGTATGACCTGACCAACATTCAGGCGCGCCTCCCATCCGGCTGGATCGATCCTTGTCCAGTTTACACCATAAGCCGCCGCCACCCCATGTTCGCGACGGTCAGCGGCCGGGAAACGAGACAAGGAAAGAAGATTCCCTTCGTCAAAGTCCTGACGCGTGCTCTCGTCGTTGGGAACGTTGTCTGACGAACCGCCTATCCAGGCAACCTGAGCAACTGGCTCGAGATGGTGGACAACACCTTCACCGGTCGACCGCATCATCGGATAACTTAGCGCCAGAGCGGTTTGCGGAGCAACGTCAGTCACGACAGAACCATAATTGGCGTCTTGGCGTATGTTGAAAAAATCGACGGCTACACCGGCTTTGCCGTCCACACGCAAACCATTGCCAAATGTCCAGTCACGCAACCACATCAGTTCGGAGGTGAGGCGGCTTACGTCCCGCCCGTCCACAATCTCGTCAAGGTCTGGTCCATCGATATCCAAATCTGATTGTCGATAATGGGAATGCAGGTCCAGACCCACTCTGAGTTCCCCGCCAATGGCCGATGGAAAAAACCGCCGGTCGTAGAATACGTCACCGATAATTGTGGGCTCGGTTTGATTGCTGACGTCATCACGCAAGGAACGGTAGTTTACCAACTGGGCGCGAAAATATGTGTCGCGACTTGTCCGACTGATCGCAATTTCAGATGTCAGCCGGTCGGCATTGGAATAGTCGTATTGCTGCAGATATGCCTTGTCGCTGGTTGTCTGGATACTGAACGACAGTTTGTAATTACGTTTGAGGTTGAAATACCCTCTGGCAAATAGGTACCCTCGAACTTCTCCTTCAAGCAGTGCGTCGTCGCTTATCGCCCCTTGAAAATAAATCCGCCCTGTCCGAAACTTTTGCCGGTACCTGTATTCCAACGTGCGGGTCTTGGAGGACAAGTAAGGCGTCAACGTCAGATCCCGGTGATCGCCTAATTTGAAAAAGTAGGGAACTTTAATACCCGTCGAAAGTTGCGAATTGATGGCCAAAGATGGTCTCAGAAAACCTGTCGCTCGATCCAGTCCGGGACCGGGAAGGCGCAAGCGGGGCAAATAGAAAACCGGAACGTTTAAGACCCTGAACTGGGCCCGATCAAAGTACAGTTGTTGCTCGACATCGTCGTAGATCACTTGTTGTGCACGGATTTGCCAGAGGGGCGGCGATCCGTCGTCACAGACCCGACAGGAGGTCGCTGTGGTCTTATAAAGCTGGCTGTAGCGTCCCGCGGTCTGCGAGATATGCACGGCTGCAAGTTGCAGTTGCTGGTCCAGCACCATACGCGCACCTGTCAACAGACCGTTCTGCAAATCGCGATCTAATTCAGCAGCATCAGCAAGAATGAGGGTACCGGTGCCTTGTTGCAGTATGATCGGGCCTTCTATGGTCATCTTTTCGGTGCTGCGGTCGTAGGTGATCTTCTGGGCTTTCAGACGTCGGTCACCTTGTATCGCCTCGACATTGCCCTCTGCCACCAGGGTGCTGCCATCACTGATGAAGACGTTGTCGGCAATCAGAATGGCAGGCTCGTCGGATTCAGGCGATTGCGCACTCAGCCACCCCGCCGTCGCGACCATAAACAGGAGCGAGAGTAAGAACCGAGGCAACATCAGCCGTCTTCTGCGTGTAACAAGAGACCAAGCGCGAGCATGACGGCTGCTGCCGGAGGCGCCCAGGCGGCAAGGAGAACCGGCAACTGACCGTTTTCACCGAGAATCTGTGCGAAATTCCTAATGAAGTAGAGTCCGAATCCACAGAGAACTGCCGACAAAACTGCGATTCCTGTCCCGCCAAACCGGGTGTGTCGCATGGTGAACGCTGCTGACATGAGCACCATGGCTATCAAGAACAGCGGTTGGGCCAGTTCCACCTGATACCAAACTTGATGACGGCGGCTTGAAAAGCCAGCGTGCTGTAGCTGGGCGATGAGTTTTGGCATATCCCAGATCGCAGTACTGGTTCTTGTCCCCATACTGTCGTGGATTCTCTCGAGTGTCAGGGTTGAGACCAGAGACAACGTATCGTGATATTGCGCTGAGGCTTCGGTGTTGGTGCCCTCAGCAAACGTCCACTCTTTGGCCTTACGCAATTCCCATTCGCCTTCAAGCAATTGAGCACTTGATGCTTCTATCCGGCGAGTTGGCGCGCCGGTTTTTGGTTCAAATGCCATAAACGTGACGTCGTAGAGAATGCTTGCATTGCTGTTTGCCCGGGACGCCCTGATAACCGTTTGTTTGATCTGACTTCCTTGACGCAGCCATAGACCCTCGCTGCTAATGGAAAACGCGGCAGTCCCATTTGAGCGGTAGTGATTGGCCAAAGCGTCGTATCGGTTTGTAGTTGCTGCCGCGATCGGATTGAAAACCGTGACCGCTAATCCTCCAATGATCAGCGCGACAGCTAATGGCGCCAGTAACGCACGCAAGGCAGAGCGGCCAGCAGCCCGTGTCACAACAAGCTCGCTGCTTCGTGCTAACCCAAGGAACAAAACAACCGTCGACAGAATCATGATCAGCGGCAGTATCTGGTTCATGGTTTGCGGCGTATTCAGCAGGGTAAGTTGAATCACTTCACCTAGTCCAACTTCGTCCTCGCCGCGAAATTTGCGACCTTGTTCAATCATGTCCACTAGCGTGACCAGAGCGAAGAACACAAAAAAAAGCATGAGGAAGCTCATCAGAAAACGGCGCGCAAAGTAGAAATGCAAGATCATGCCAGCCCCCGCTTTGCTCTATTCAGAAACAGGCCAGGGTGCGCAGATTTTATTAGAAAGACTCCGCTTATGGCAATTCCCAGAGCCGCAGGGGCATAGAGAAGCGGCCAAAGATCAATGTTGCCATCCAGCGACTTGATCACTGCTCCGCGCAACATTTCAAGAGCAATCAACACGCCGAGGGCCAGTCCCACCTGGCGCCACACTCCAAAGCGGGAATAGCCGCCTAACAAAAGGGTCGAAAACCCAATCAACGCAGCGGCGACACTGAAGAACGGTGCCGCGAACCGGGAGTGTATTTCCTGCGTAACTTTGGTGGGTGACGTGGAGGTAAGAGCGGCGATATTGGCGCCTGCGCGCAAGAGTTCAGCTGTTGGGATTTCACGTACAGATCGGCCGCGTATCGCATCCGGTTTGTTCAGGTCGCTAATGTCATATGAAAAATCCGAAAAATCCGTTGTGGACAGGCGCTGTGTAAGGCTGACATATACTTGCGCCAGCCCATCTACCATGATTATTTTTGTTGAGGTATTGTCTCGGATCAGAAAGGCGCTGGCAGCGGTATATGTGACTGTGCGGGCCGGGTTGCGGCGGTCCGACAAGTAAACGTTGCTCAATGACCCATCAGGTTTGATTGTCCCAATGTAAAAAGTCACGCCGTTGCTGGGGTGCAAGAAAGTACCTTCAGTAAGCAATTTGGAGGTGATGTTTTTGGCTACTTCAACCTCCCGCAGGCTGAGTTGATAACGTGATGATGGCACTAGGATATGCGTTAGCAAGGACAACATGATTCCGATGAACACGCCAAACACCACAACCGGGCGCGCCAGACGCCACGGGCTGGCTCCAGTGGCCTGCATAACGGTCAATTCGCTTTCGTTGTTCATGCGGTTGGTGATGTAAATGGCCGACGCGAACGTGGCCGCTGGCACCAAAGCGCCGATCAGGCTGGGCAATCCCAATGCAGAAAACTCAAGAAAAACCAACGCAGACTGACCATCACCGATCAATTTGTCAAATAATGATACTGCTTTGTTGATCCACAAAACCGCGACGAGAATGAGAGAAAAGAACCCAAACAGCACCAGGAGTTGTGCCAGCACATATCTGTCAAATTTTGACAATGCGGCCCCCTCTGGACGTACATTTCGACGTTTTCGAAACAATAGAGCAATTTGATTCCGGGGAAAACTGCTATCTGGCCTTCACCGCAACGGCAGGCTAGGTCTGTTGCAATCGCAGCAGGAGCAAACCATGTCAGAGCCTATTCAAGTTACCTTCGAAGTCACAGATTTGGACGCCATAGCGGAAACAACTGGCCGTGTGGCTGTAGTTGTGAACCCTGAAGGCAGGCTTGATGCCGGTGGACGCCGGGTGAATAGATTGACCAAAGGTGCGTTGGCGCGCTTGGTAGCGGGCAACAGGTTTGCAAAAGCCAAAGCGGGACAAGTCCTGACCTTGGCTTATCCGGTTGGAATGTCGGCCGAAGCCGTGGACGTGCTGTGTTTGGCGCGTCGCGCCACAATCGAAGATGCGCGCAAAGGTGGCGCTTCACTGGCCAAGCTGCGCGGTACATCTCCTTTGCTGGTGCTGGCGGGAAACTCGCCCAAAGCTGCCGAAATAGGCTTTGGGCTGGCGCTGCGTGATTATTCTTTTGATGATCACAAAACCGCAGCGGCAGAGGACGGGGACAAAGCAACAACAGCCCGGTTGATGGTCAGCAAGCCAGAAGAAATGACAGCGGGTGCGGCGCCGCTACTAGCGGTGGCAAATGGGGTTTTCATGACCCGTGACTTGGTCAACGAACCGGCCAACGTCCTGACAACGACAGAGTTTGCTGACCGTCTGGCTGAGATGTCGGCTTTGGGTTTGGACGTCGAGGTTTTGGATGAAGATCAGCTTTCAAAGATCGGAATGCGCACACTTTTAAGTGTTGGCCAAGGATCAGACAGCCCGTCCAAAGTTGTGGTTATGCACTGGAATGGCGGCAAAAAAGGTGACGCGCCGCTGGCCCTGATCGGTAAAGGCGTTGTTTTTGACACTGGTGGCATCTCGATCAAACCCGCTGCGGGCATGGAAGACATGACCATGGACATGGGGGGCGCTGGTGTCGTTGCTGGGGTGATGCGCGCGCTCGCCTTGCGCGGGGCAAAGGCCAATGTGGTTGGGCTGGTCGGGCTGGTGGAAAACATGCCCTCCGGCAGTGCCACGCGGCCCGGGGATGTGGTGAAGTCGATGAAAGGGGACACCGTCGAAATCATCAATACCGATGCCGAAGGCCGTTTGGTGCTCTGCGATGTCATGTGGTATGCGCAGGAGCGGTTTGAACCTGCAGGTATGATCGATCTGGCAACCCTAACCGGTGCCATCATCATTGGCCTGGGTCACGAAAATGCAGGTGTGTTTTCCAATGACGACACTCTGTGCAATGCTTTTTTGAAAGCCGCCGCATCAGAGCAGGAAGGCGCGTGGCGGATGCCACTGGGGCAGGCCTATGACGATCAACTTAAGTCGCGCATCGCTGATATGAAAAACATTGGCGGGCGCCCAGCCGGATCGATTACTGCGGCGCAGTTCCTTGCCCGTTTTGTAAAGAAAGACGTGCCTTGGATTCACTTGGACATCGCTGGCGTTGCCTCGGTGACATCCGAGACAAAATACGCTCCCAAAGGCGCGACCGGCTGGGGCGTCCGGGCGCTGAACCGATTGGTTCAGGATATGTTTGAGACCGAATAGTATGGGGGCTGCGTACTTTTATCAGCTGACGCAGGGACCGCTTGAGCGGACGTTGCCGGTTTTGCTGGGTAAAGCGCGGCAGGCGGGATGGCGCATTGCGGTCCGGGGCACGGACAGCGCCCGAATGAACTGGTTGGATGAACAATTGTGGTTGGGGCCAGAGGAGGGGTTCTTGCCACACGGTCTGGCGGGCGGGCCGCATGATTGCGATCAGCCCATATTGCTGGGGACAGAAATTGAAACCGCCAACGATCCGGCGTGTTTGATGGCCGTTGACGGTGCAGAGGTCTCGGCCGATGAGGTCAAGTCGATGGAACGGGTCTGCGTGCTGTTTGATGGAAACGACGATCTGGCACTGAACCGAGCCCGCGGGCAATGGAAGGCGCTGACCGACGCAGGATGTGCGGCGCAGTATTGGTCTGAAGAAAGTGGTCGCTGGGAAAAGAAGGCTGAAAAAGGCTAACGCGTCAGGATCAGTTGCCCGCCAGTGATTTCGATGTGCGCAAACCGTTGCAGATATCCCATTCCAAGCAATGACTTATCCATTTCACCTTCGTTCACAGAGGCTGCAACATTGCTGTCCGAAATCGGACCGAGCGTCACGCTTTTTAACCAGACCGGCGCAGTACGGACTTCGCCGTTGGCAGTTCTGGCGCGGTTAAAATAGGCCAGATCGCTTAGCACCAGTCCGGCACGCTTCGCGTCATCCTGCGTCAGCACAATATCCGTGGCCCCGGTGTCGACCACAAAGCTTATTTGTGCACCATTGATGTCCAGCATCAGGTAATAATGGCCGTCACTGGCGCGCGGTACGCTGATTTTCCCATCGTCCGTAAAGCTGGCGATGGAGGGGTTGATCGTGTGGCGAATATCGTTCCAAAGTCCCGCGACGGCAATTGCCCCGACAAAAATCAATCCCCAGACAGAGGCTTGTTGCAGTACTTTATTCAGCGAGTTCCGGTTCTGCAGGAAGAACCAGCCGACAAGGACGGATCCGAGCAGGACCAGATAAATCAGCCGTGCAACATTGTCATCGCTCATGGGCCTTCTCCGTTATTGGCTGACTTCTATATAGTCACGCCGCGCCATTTTTCAGGCGCCAAAGTCAAAGGCCTGCAACCCATCAAGCACGAATTGCACGGAAAGCGCTGCGAGAAGCATGCCCAGCAAACGGGTAATGACATTTATACCCGTCTTGCCAAATAGCTTCTCCAACAGCCCGGCAGCAAGGAAGAAAAGGAAAGTGACAATGATCACTGACAGCATCACGCCAATGACCAGTGCAAATCCTTGGGTGCTGGGGTTTTGTCCAGCCAACAGGATCACAGTGGCAATTGCCCCGGGGCCCGCGATCAGCGGTATGGCAAGCGGAAAGACCGACGGGTCTGGTCGATTGTCGGCACGGCTTTCACGCCGCTTGGTGCGCCGATCAAACAACATATCGAGCGCAGTGAGGAACAGCAAAATACCGCCGGCGATGCGAAAAGCGGGCATGGAGATGCCGACAAAACTGAGGACAGCTTCGCCGTATTGCGCGAAGACGCACAACAGGAGTGCTGCGACGAAACACGCCCGTGCGCCGATGATTCGACGGTCTCGTGCCGACATTCCTTGGGTGAGAGCCATAAACATCGGTAACAAAGCGATCGGATCAATGATCACGAAGAGGGCGACAAAAGCTGTTATGAGAAAGCTGGTGTCCATCAGACCGCAGCATTTGCCTTTTCGAGTTTCTCGAGCGCGGCCATCCACAAGCCTTCAGCGCGATCCAGCGCATCCATCACTTCGGAATACTTCTTTTGCCAGACGGCCATCTCGCCCAGGTTTTCCTGCTCATAAAGTTCCGGGTCAGCCAGTTTCTTGGCCAGCTTATCCCGCATTTCGTTAAGTTTCTTCACGCGCTCTTCAGCTTTGCGCGCGTCAGACTTCAGGGCCAGCACAACATCACGTGACACAGCCTTGGGCGCGGTTGATTTAGGCGAATCTTTGGATTTGGAAGGTCGATCAACTGTCAGCAGCATTTTGCGATAGGCTTGCAGATCGTCCTCATAAGGTGTGACACGCCCGTCTTTGACCAGCCATAACCGGTCCGCAACCATCGACAGCAGATGCATGTCGTGACTGATCAGAATGACCGCACCGGAGTAAGCGGTCAGTGCCTCAACCAAGGCTTCGCGGCTTTCGATATCGAGGTGGTTGGTCGGCTCATCGAGGATCAGCAGATGCGGGGCGGGAAGGGTGGCCAACAGCAGCGACAACCGTGCTTTTTGTCCACCCGACAGGCGCCCGACTTCGGTTTCGGCCTGATCCGGACCCAGTCCAAAGCTTGCCAGACGGGCGCGCAGCTTGGCTTGTCCTTCTTGCGCACGTTCGCGCAAGAGGTGTTGCAATGGCGTTTCGTCAACATGCAACTCATCAACCTGATGCTGCGCAAAAAATCCGATCCGCAACTTGTTTGAGCTGACCATGTCACCACCCATCGGGTCGAGACGCGCCGACAGTAGCTTGGCAAGGGTCGATTTGCCTTCGCCGTTTTTGCCGAGCAAAGCAATCCGGTCATCCTGATCGATGCGCAGGTTGAGGTGGTTCAGGACAATGTTTCCATCATAGCCAACCGATACGCCTTCGGTTGCGATGATAGGGGGCGAAAGTTCTTCGGGTTCGGGAAATTTGAACACCGTGCGTGCTGCATCTTCCGGCGCTCTGATGGTGACCATCTTCTCCAGCATTTTTACACGCGACTGAGCCTGCTTTGCTTTGGAAGCCTTGGCCTTGAACCGGTCGACAAAACTTTGCAAATGTGCGCGGCGCAGGTCCTGTTTCTTGGCCGCTGCGGCCTGAACGGCGCGCTTGGCTGCGCGTTGTCGCGCAAAGCTGTCATAATTACCGGTGTAATAGGTCAACTGCTTGTCTTCGAGATGCAGAATCGCGCCGACCGACCGGTTCAGTAATTCCCGGTCATGGCTGATGATCATGACCGTGTGGGGATATTTGACCAGATAGGCTTCCAGCCACAATGCACCTTCCAGATCGAGATAGTTGGTCGGCTCGTCCAGCAGCAAATAATCTGGCTGGGCAAACAACACAGCCGCGAGCGCCACGCGCATTCGCCAGCCGCCGGAAAACCCAGAGCACGGCATTTGTTGCTCGGCGTGTTCAAACCCAAGACCTTTGAGGATAGAGGCGGCCCGGGCTTCGGCGGACCATGCATCAATATCCGTCAGCCGAGTCTGAATGTCAGATATCCGCCCCGGATCGGTTGCGGTCTCAGCCTCGGCCAGAAGATCGGCGCGTTCAGTATCCGCCGCCAATACGGTATCGATCAGGGACACTTCGTTGCCCGGCACTTCCTGGGCAACGCCACCGATTTTGGCACGGGCGGGCAGGGTGATAACACCACCTTCGAGCACCAGTTCACCCCTGATGAGCTTGAACAAGGTTGTTTTGCCCGCGCCATTGCGCCCGATCAGGCCGACCTTGTGGCCTGTGGGAATAGTGGCGGAGGCCTCGCGAAACAACGGGCGGCCTTCGACGGCATAGTTGATATCTATAATGCGTAACATGGGCGCGGTGTGGCGTAAGCGGCGCGCGGCGTCAATCGCCGCTTTTCAACCCATTGGCGGCGTGTTACCTGACCCGCGATTCAACACCTTGGGACCGCGCCGTTTCGGCATCCCTTCAACCGGAGCATATGACATGGCCCTTGAACGCACCTTTTCGATCATCAAACCCGACGCAACCCGCCGCAATTTGACCGGTAAGATTAATGCCAAATTTGAAGATGCCGGCCTGCGCATCGTCGCGCAAAAGCGGATCCACATGACCAAAGCTCAGGCAGGTGTGTTTTACGCTGTTCATGCAGAGCGGCCATTTTACGACGAACTGTGCGAGTTCATGGCGTCCGAGCCGGTTGTGGTTCAGGTACTGGAAGGGGAAGGCGCCATTGCCAAGAACCGCGAAGTCATGGGCGCCACCAATCCGGCAGATGCCGCAGCGGGTACAGTCCGGGCTGAATTCGCCGAAAGTGTTGGCGAAAACTCGGTCCATGGTTCTGACGCGCCAGAGGCCGCAGCCATCGAGATTGCTTACTTCTTTTCCGGTTTGGAACTGGTGGGCTGAGTTCTGCTGAGCACACAAACATAACGGATATCACCTGAAATCCGTATCAACGTTTGGGATCGATCACACCGATCCGGTCAAGGGCCGCTTCAAGTTCGGAGCGGCCTTTGTCATGGGACGCAGCCTTTATGGAGTCAAAGCGCCGGCGCAGTGTCTCTTTTTCCTTGCCTCTGCAATCGTTCCAAGGGCGCCCCTGAAGCGCCATCACAAGCACGTAGTAGCCGATAAAGTGAGGTTGGCTGCCTGATTTTAGCAGGCGGCCATAGGCCTCGTCTGCTCCCAGCGCGCGCAGGTCTTCTGCGCTGTGGATACCGGCACGCGCGCAGCTTTGCTCGTACGCGGGTCCAAGATTTCGGATAGAAGAAACAGGAGTTGTCATCAGTCCGGTTTAGCGGCCTGACGCGCAACTGTCATCAGCGCGGCTGGATTGCCGTTAGGTCACACGAACCATCAAAGGCTTGCGTAATCCGTGATCGGCGGTGGCGTTTTGGGGCCGGGTTGTGGTGCCGTCGCGGACTGCGGAATTGGCGTTGACTGCTCTGGGGGGGTAATTGGTTTGGACTGTGCCATAGGTCATGTCCTTTACTCGTAAGGTCCCGTTATTGGGACATTTCACTCTTTAACAGTATTTTAACAATAGCACATTTTTTGGGCGTTGTTGAGGTGTTATTAGGAAGACAATGCGGCAAAAATGGCAACAATAGGACAAGCAGGTGCGCATTGACCCTAAAACGTTGACAGGACCGCGGGTTGATTTGCTAAAATGGATTAAAACCGGACTCTCCCAATGTGGAGTCAGGCGTGGTGTGCTTGACCACTTGGTCCGTCACGTCACGTCGTAGCGAACTGGAGCCACGCCGCTGCCATTGCAATATAAGTGATCTGATGCAACGCTTGATCGGCCCCAATTGCGCGCCAAAATCCGGCATCCTGTGGCGTCAGTTTGGCTGCACTGGAATAGCAGCCCTTCGCCCAGTCGATGTGATAATGCAGAACCGCTTCAATCACCACGGTGATCAGAATGAACACCGGATTCGTCAGCAGAAGAGCAAATATGATTGCCGAGCCGATGGCATGAATGATCACATGCTGGACACGTCCGAAGTGCACATATTCAGCCCGATCGGATAGCATTCTTTGTGTCTGCATAAAATAATCAGCAAACATATGTTTGATCTGAAGGAGAAAGAGCAACGAGAGAACCAAAAACCAAGTGTTCGTCACAGGTAACCTTCCTCTGTGGCATTAACCAAAGTCTAATCTGCCGCGCGCTCAGGCGCAAATGCGTTTTTTGAATCACTTGGTTCCATTTGGCGTCAACCAAGGCATTATAAAATGTTTTGGATAAATCGTATTTTGATTGTTAGGCTAACAGTCTAGCAAGTCGCCGTCTTCAATTTCTGTTCACATTTAGTTGATAGCAGAGCTAACATTGGGTTAAAATCATAGAACGCTCTCTTTTTGCATTTATCTGGAAGTACTCAAAGCGCGACCAAATCATCCTGCTGGTCGTCACTGCGTCACTTTTTCCACTGCTCTATCTGACCTTGGAACTTCCCAAGCGGATCATCAACGACGCGATAGGGGCGGGCAGGTCAACAATTGACGTAATGGGGCTGCAGATCGACCAGATCGCTTTTCTGGCGATTCTTTGTTTTGCATTTCTGTCATCTGTTCTGGCGCATGGATTTCTGAAAATGCGGATCAACACAATGAAAGGCGTGTTGTCAGAGCGTATGTTGCGTCGTTTTCGCTACACGCTGATAGCACGAATTCTGCGGTTCCCGCAGCCCTATTTTGAACGCACCAGTCAAGGTGAACTGGTGTCGATGATCACCTCGGAATCAGAACCGATGGGTGGGCTGATGGGGGATGCCGTCGCGCAACCTGCTTTGCAGGCGGGGCAGATGCTAACCATCCTTGGTTTTTTGTTTGTGCAAAGTGTTTGGTTCGGTTTGGCGGCTTGTGCGCTGATCCCGCTTCAGGCCTGGGTGATTCCGAAAATGCAGCGCAAAATCAACCTTTTGAACAAGAAACGTATTGTACAGGTGCGCGCGCTTGCAGCAGAAATTGGCGAAAATGCCGCCGGCGCCAGCGCGTTGCGCACAAACGGTGGCTGGCGCTACCGAATGGCGATGATCACAGACCGGCTGGGGCGGCTCTATCGCATTCGTCTGGAGATTTTTAATAGGAAATTCATGATGAAGTTCGTCAATAACTTCATCGGTCAGCTCACGCCGTTTTTCTTCTTTTCCATCGGCGGTTATTTGGTGATTCAAGGCAATGTCTCGTTGGGGGCGCTGGTCGCGGCACTGGCAGCCTACAAAGACTTGTCCTCGCCTTGGAAAGAGCTTCTGACCTACTACAATCAGGTGCAGGACATGTCGTTGCGCTGGGATACCATTACCGAAAAGTTTGCTCCGCCCGGCATGGTTCCTGCATCTCTGATCGATGGCGTGCCCAATGAGATGCCCCGCCTGAACGGGAGTATCACGTTGGATGGGGTGACCGTTCGGGATGAGGATGGCAACCCGGTGCTCGAAGATTTGAATGTGACATTACCTGCAGGTGCCGTCATCGGCATCGCGGCCGCAAGCGAAGAAGATCGGCGGGCCTTTGCCGAACTTCTGACCCGAGAACTGTCGCCGACACATGGCAAAGTCACAATTGCCGGTCATGATCTCGCCAAACTGCATCAGGGTGTGATTGCAGCAGGGATCGGCCACGCGTCGTCTCGTCCGGTGATGTTTAAGGGTAGTTTTGAAGACAATGTGATGATGCCTTTGAAGGCCTCACGTCAGCGGTCGAGCACAGATTCTGCGTTGTATAAAGAGGCCGAACGCGCAGGCAACAGCACCGATCTTTTGCGGGGGCCATGGCTCGATCCGTCGCTTGCTGGGTTGGAAAACGAAAAAGAACTGCGCGAATGGTGGGGAAGCCTTGTCGAAGGGATGGGCAGTAGTACCGCCCTGTTTCGGCGCGGGCTGGATCAAAAATTCGACCCTGCCTCAAATGCAGACCTTGCAGACCAACTGGTCCAGTTGCGCCCCCAAATCGCAAAAGCAGTGCAAGACGCCGGACTTGAGCGGCACGTTTTTTTCTTTGATAAGAACCTTTACAATCCAGCACTGCCGGTGATCGACAATCTGGTCTTTGCCACCCGGATCAGACCCATTACTGAGGCACTGCTGGCCGAACAGACCGAATTCATGGAGCTTTTGCGTGATCTGAATCTGGACGAAGATCTGTTCCAACTCACGCAGGATGTTGTCGACATGTTGCGTCAGATCTTTGGTGTGGACGGGACAGATCATCCGCTGTTTCGCAATCTCGGAATCGAACCGGCAACTTTTGAAGCAACCGCCGACCTTGTTGACAAAGGGCGCTCTGGTGGTGTTGAGGTCCTGAGCGAAGCGGACATGGCTTTGCTAATGATTATTCCATTCAGGATTTCAGCGGAACAGATTGGACCGACATTCCCTGACGCCATAAAAACCAAAATCCTGGAGCTGCGCCAAAGCCACGCCCAAGAACTGCAGCGGCGACTCGATCCGCTTTTTGCACCATTGGATGCTGATCGATTTGCACCCGGTCTGACGGTCCTTGAAAACGCATTGTTTGGCAAGATATCGGATACAGCGGGCGCCAGGGAAGATGAAATTCGCAAACTGATATCGGACGCGCTGACCGACTCCGGAGCAAAGCAACTGGTTGTTGAGCTGATCTTTGATCTGCCGCTCTCGTTAGGGGGTGCAAATTTGCCGGCGATTTTTACCGAGCCGCTGGCCCTGAGCCGGGCAACGATCAAACGCCCGGACATCCTGATTATGGACAATGCGTTGGCGAGTTTTGGGCAAGGCACACAAATTGCAGTGTTCAAGGGGCTGCGGGCGTTATTGCCGGACACTACGCTGATCTATCTGAACTCCAGTTTCGAATCCCCCGAGGTTTTCGACCTGTTTGTTGAGCTTGAGCAAGGCCGGATAATCAGCGGTGTTGAACCAGCCGAAGAGGTGGCTGACAGCACCGTCGGCGCAGATTTGTCCCGCAAACTGAAGGCGCTGCAGCAGACCGAGCTTTTTTCAGGTCTTAATCGACGAGAACTGCGTTTGCTGGCCTTTGGCGCGCGTTGGTATGAAGCACCTGCAGGCGAGTACGTGTTTCACAAAGACGATAATGCGTCAGACGGCGCTTACATGGTGCTCGAAGGGCAGGCGGGTCTTTACCTTCCTCAGCAAGACACTACGGATCAACTGATTTCCAAGGTTGGTCCGGGAAAGCTGGTCGGTGAACTTGGCTTGATCCGGAATGAGCCGCGTGCGTTGGATATGAAAGCCGAAAGCAATTTGTTGTGCTTGCGCATTGGCGCCAAAGAATTTCTCGCTGTAGTCGAGAACGATGCGGCAACAGCGTTCAAATTGCTGCAGGTTGTCGCAAGTTATGTGTCCAGCTAATGCTTCGATCCAGCTTTTAAATTGATGGATCAAGCCGAGGCTATTTGATCTCAGATTGCACCTGATGGACTTCGATCACATTCCCATCGGGATCATAAAAGAAGATTTGATGCCACCCAGCCACGGCCATGTTTCCCCAATCGGAATAGGGCACCCCATGGGTGTCCAGATGTGCCTTGAAGGCTTCAATATCATCGGTGCGATAGGCAATATGACCTTGTGAAACCGGGTTTACCACATGTCCGGTCCTGAACCCGGCATTGACGTCTTTTTGAGCCAGATGTGTCTGGATAGTGCCGTCCGAAACAAAAGCCACATCGCCGGCATATCCTTTGTTTTTTTCAAGCGTGGGAAGGCCATCATCTGGTTCTTCCAACTCCAAGACAGTGCGATAAAACATATCCAGACGGTCCACGTTTTCTGTTGAGAGGTTGATGTGGTGAAGTGTGAGTTTCATGGATGTGTCCTGAGCAGCGTTCGGATCAAGTATGAATTAAGCGGCGCGAGGCGACAACCGAACAGTTTTGTGGTTGCGGTCGGCTTCAAGGTGGATGGATTTGCCACCTCAATTGCGGGGCGTTGCGCGATAGGCCTTCTCAACTCATCCGATGCGCCGCCTGTCTCAATGATGTTGCTGAGCAGAATCTCTGATCCGTGACGTGACGGGCAAAGTATGCCAACCTGTTTGGAGCGGGGTGGATTCAAAAGGCGCATTTGAAGGTCAGGGCTGCGTCAACAGATACGGCCGGTTTGTCCTGCGGCGCAAAAACAGTGCGCTTTAGAAAGATGAGCTAAGTCAGTTGTTGGAGGGTGTCTGTGGAGCAGGTCTTTTTTAGTTACGAAATGGCAGCTGTGCTTGTTGTTTTGGCCTTTACCATGTTTCTGTTCATCTCAGAGATCATTCGAATAGACCTTGCCGCAATTCTTGTGCTGGTTTTACTTGGCATTGGCAGCTATTTGCCGGGGTTATCCAATCTGGCGGATCCCAATACCATTTTCGAAGGGTTTGCCTCGAACGCCGTTATCTCCATTATCGCGGTCATGATTGTGGGCGCGGGTCTGGACAGAACCGGGATCATGAACAGCGTTGCAGCGGTGATCCTAAAACGAGGAGGATCAACCGAAGCGCGGGTCATTCCGATTGTATCGGGAACGGTCGGACTGATTTCCAGTTTTCTTCAGAATGTCGGGGCCGCCGCGTTGTTTCTGCCGGTTGTCAGCCGGATATCTACGCGAACCGGGATTCCGCTCAGCCGTTTACTCATGCCAATGGGATTCTGTGCGATCCTCGGTGGCACTATGACGATGGTTGGTTCGTCGCCGCTAATTTTGCTGAATGACCTGATTCTGACGGCGAACTCAAGCTTGCCAGCAGGTCAAAAAATGGCGCCATTCGGGCTGTTTTCAGTGGCGCCGATTGGTTTCGCTCTGATCCTGACGGGCATTGCATATTTTGTTCTGTTTGGCCGGTTTGTTCTTCCTAGCAGCTCGAGCAAGATTGATGCGTCGACCGGGCAAGACACCTCGGATTATCTGGAACGGGTTTACGGCCTTTCAGCAGATGTTTTCGAAGTTGACGTGCCTGATAACAGTACGCTGGTTGGCATGCAGCTGGCGGAAATAAACTTTGAGAACCACATTTACATCATCAGCACGTCTTACAAGGGTAAGATCTCCATGGTTCAGGTGCTGACAGCCGAGATCGCGACCCCCTGTACGTTGGCCATAATTGGCAAACGCCATGACGTCGAAGAATTTGCGACAACACACGGGCTACGGCTTCGCGACAGCCTTGATATCTTTGCCGAGTCTTTCTCGACGTCTAATGCTGGGATTGCGGAAATTGTCATCCCACCCGATTCAAGTGTGATCGGGAAAAGCCCACGCGATATATTGCTGCGCAAAACAACCGGATTGAGTCTTCTGGCGATTCACCGGGGTGAGGAAACTCTCAGCCATGTCGCCACGCCAGAACATGAAGCAACGCCGATTGGTGTAACAAAATTTCAGCCGGGCGATATGCTTGTCGCACATGTTGATTGGGAAAACCTGACCCGTCTCAGTCGCTCTCCGGACTGGATCGTTGTCACTACTGACTATCCGCAAGAAGAGTTGAGACCGCATAAAGTCCGCTGGGCAGTTTTCTTTTTCTTGTTAACCCTGTCGCTCATCCTGTTCTCCGACATACGGCTGTCTTTGTGTCTTCTAGTCGGGGCCGTGGGCATGATGCTGACGAAAGTTCTGAGCATCGACGAAGCCTACCGAGCGGTTGGTTGGAACACGGTGTTCTTGCTTGCCTGTCTTATTCCGTTGGGAAGAGCTGTGCAGGATACCGGCACCGCGTTGTGGCTGGCGCAGCAGATTCTGACTTTACTGGACGGATGGCCAACCTGGTCCTTGCAGGCCGGGATTGCTGCCCTGGCGATGGTGTTTTCTCTTGTCATGTCCAATGTTGGCGCAACGGTTCTGTTGGTGCCGCTGGCTGTTTCCATCGCGGTGACTGCGGGCGCAGATCCGGCGTTATTTGCATTAACTGTCGCGATCTCAACATCGAACTCTTTTGTCATCCCTACGCATCAGGTGAATGCCCTGATCATGGGACCGGCAGGATACCGAGTGGCTGATTTTGTCAGGGCCGGAAGCATCATGAGTATCCTGTTTTTTGTGGTCTCACTTGTTATGTTGAATATCGTGTTCTGAACCGGTGTTTGGTCAGGCGTTCTCGACCTCGACTCAACTAAAGGTGAAGAAACACACCGAAGCCGTCGGACCAAATGTTGCATTCTTGGCCTCAACAAAAAAGACGCCCTAAGGCGCCTTATTTTCGTTGAGAGGTCTGGTGACTTAGCCGCCCCATGTTCTGACAGGCCCACAATCCATGTGCACAAAATTTGATCGGGAATACCGTCCGACTCCACCGCTGCGGCAGGCTTTCGCGGCCTTTGCCATTTGGCCCGTGGAGCGAGAGCTGAGCCGCAGATCAGCCGCCTGACCTTTCATGTGAAGCGAATTTTTTGCCACGCCGCGAGAGCGCGACCGCAGCAGCGCGTTGGTTTGTGGGCTGCGATACCCGGACAACAGCATGTAGGGCTCGTTCACATCCATCATATTATAAGCTGCGGCCATGATATCGATCGTACGCGTGTCCATCGACACAACGCCGTCCGTACGCCAGTCACGCATGAAGTGGTTCACTTCTTTTATAGCGCCTCTGATGTACTTGCCTTCAATCCAGTAGATCATGTCGATCCGCTCGCCGGTGCGACCTGAGTACATGCGGATGCGGCGAATATCACCGGCCCCGCGCAACAATCCCGCTGCTTTTGAAAAGGTGGGGGCCGCGATCAGTGTTGTTGCCGCGAACGCGCCCAAAAGGCCACGCCGGGTGACCCCCGGAGTAAGGTTATCTGTCATGATTTTGCTGTGTCCCGCACTTGCTCTTTTTGTCCTGCCTGCCTGTGATGTTACACAAGCGTTTTCCTGCACATCCCCCGATGCACTGTTCTTATTGCACACACCGAATCGCGAACCAAGCATGGATTGTTTCCTCGCTCTCAAACTCCAGTTTTCGGCAATTTTTTGCGCAAATTACCTAAAATCACGTTAAATTTTGAGAATCCGATGCAGTGAGGCACCAGCTTGGACCTGGTTTGCCAACTCGCTAAAATGTTAATGGACATAATGTAGCGCCACACGTGAAATCGTGCGAATAAAACGCGAACATTGAGCGAGGATCGTTATGACATTGGTAGTTGGCCGTTTGCGGGCATTGAATTTTCTGTTGGTTTTGGTGGCTCTTGCCGCTTCGTTTGTGGCAACTCCAAGCTCGGTTTCGGCGCAGGTTACGGCTTTTAAACAAGCCGTGGCAGAGGCTGCGGCCCGCGACAAAGATATCGCTGCGTTCTATCAATCCAACGGTTACAAAGGCATCTGGACAGGAAATAGCGGCAAGGACCGCAGTCGCCGAAAGGCACTGATGAAGGCTTTGTCAACGGCTGGTCAACATGGCCTGCCCACTGCACGTTATGAGGTTGCTGACCTGACTGCAAAGATAAAGGCGGCGCGTACCGAACGTGATCTGGGCCTGCTTGAGGTCGAAATCAGCCGAACGTATCTGCAATATGCGCGTGACGTTCAGACCGGCGTTTTGGTTCCCTCCAAAGTTGACAGCGGCATTGTACGGGCTGTGCCGTACCGTAGCCGGACGTCTTATCTGGTCAATCTTACCAAATCTTCGCCAACCGGATTCTTCAAGGCACTGCCGCCAAAGACCTCAGAATATACTGCGCTCATGAAAGAGAAACTTAAGCTAGAGCGGCAACTCGCCAAGGGCGGGTGGGGCCAGAAAGTTCCTGCGAAGTCTCTCAAGCCCGGACAATCGGGCAATGCCGTTGTGATCCTGCGCAACCGCCTTATTGCCACCGGTTACATGAAACGCAGCGCCACCCAGACTTATGATGCAGCTGTTCAAAAAGCGGTGCAGCAATTTCAGTTGGCTCATGGGCTTGCCGCTGACGGTGTGGTCGGGCCCGGTACAATGGCTGAGGTCAACAAATCGACGCAGGATCGCCTGAAGTCGGTGATCGTGGCGATGGAACGGGAACGCTGGCTGAATAAGGCCCGCGGCAAGCGCCATGTCCTCGTCAACCTCCCTGATTTTACCGCAAAGATCATCGACAACGGTAGGGTCACGTTTGAGACCCGTACCGTCGTGGGCAAAAATGTTCGCGACCGGCGCAGCCCCGAATTCTCTGATACGATGGAATACATGGTAATCAATCCAAGCTGGTATGTCCCACGATCGATCGTGACAAAGGAATACCTGCCCGCGCTCAAGAAAAACCCGAATGCGGTTAAACACATCGAGATTACCGATAGCCGTGGGCGCAAGGTCAACCGGGGTGCCGTTGATTTCACGCAATTCACCGCGCGTTCGTTTCCCTATTCGATGCGCCAGCCGCCAAGCCGGGGCAATGCTTTGGGCGTTGTGAAGTTCATTTTTCCAAACCCTCATAATATCTACCTGCATGACACGCCGTCCAAGAATCTGTTTGCTCGGGAAGCGCGCGCATTCTCGCATGGCTGCATTCGATTGGCGGACCCGTATGATTTTGCCTATGCGCTGCTGGCCAAACAAACTGGCAAACCCGAAGCGTTTTTCAAGGCGCAACTGGATACCGGTAAAGAGGTCAAAGTGGACCTAAAGCAGCAAGTTCCCGTCCACATTATCTATCGCACAGCATTTACTAGCCCCAAGGGCCATACCCAGTATCGCCGCGACATCTATGGCCGCGACGCAAAAATCTGGAACGCGCTCAATACAGCAGGGGTAGCCTTGCGCGCCGTTCAGGGATAATGACTGGCCCAACAAATTGGGGGCCAACCGATGAGCTATTCGATACAAGAAATTGCGACGGCGCTGGGGGCGGAGGCTTTTGGTGCCACTGATCATTTGGTCAACGCAGTGGCGGAGCCCGGCGATGCAGGTCCAGGCGATCTGGCTCTGGCAACCAACGAAAAATATGCCTCGGCTTTGAGTGAGGGAAATGCCCGGGCGGCAATGCTCTGGCAGGGGGCTGACTGGCAGGGTCTGGGCCTGAAGGCGGCCATTTGTGTGCCCAGGCCGCGCTTTGCCATGTCCGGGCTGACCGCTCTCATGGATCCGGGGCAAGGCTTTCACACTGGTATTCACCCCACTTCATGTATCGATCCCACGGCTCAAGTAGAGTCTGACCTGAACATTGGTCCTTTCAGTGTGATCGGCGCCGGTGCCAAAATTGGGGCAGGCGCGGTCATCGGACCACAATGTTATGTTGGCGCAGACGCCGTTATCGGTGAACATGTCTACTTGCGCGAATGTGTTAGCATCGCTGCGCGTGTCGTAATCGGTGACAGGTTTTTTGCGCAACCCGGCGCTCGTATCGGCGGCGACGGATTATCTTTTGTGACCCCGGAACCGTCGGGCGCAGAGAAGGCGCGCGCGGCACTCGGTGGCGCTTTGGAGGCAGATTCTCAAAGCTGGGCACGCATCCATTCGCTGGGGTCAGTGCGCATCGGCGACGACGTGGAGTTTGGCTGTAACAGCTGTATTGACTGCGGAACGATCCGCGACACCACAATAGGCGACGGGACCAAGATCGATAATCTTGTGCACATTGGCCACAACGTCACTATCGGGCGCAATTGCCTGCTCTGCGGACAGGTCGGAATCGCGGGATCAGTCGACATTGGCAATAATGTAATTTTGGGCGGACAAACCGGTGTCACAGATAACATATTTATTGGCGACAATGTCGTCACTGGTGGGGGCACCAAGGTCCTCACTAATGTTCCAGCTGGACGTGTAATGCTGGGGTATCCGGCGATGAAAATGGAAACACATCTGGAAGCGTATAAAGGTCTGCGTCGGTTGCCACGGCTGTTTCGAGATTTAGCAGCGCTGCAGAAAGCAATGGTCAAGAACGGACATGGCGACTAAGCCCGCGTTAAGGCCAACACAAAGGAAATATCTATGAGTATTTCAGAAAAGGTGATTGCCATCGTTGCTGAACAAGCCGTGCTGGAGCCTTCAGACGTAACACCGGAAAGCACTCTGGAAGATCTTGGGATAGATTCTCTTGGTCTGGTCGAAAGCATCTTTGCCATTGAGGAAGCGTTTGACATCAATGTACCGTTCAATGCCAACGAACCCGGCGCAAGTGAATTTGACATCACCAGCGTCGCAGCCATCATAACGGGCGTCGAAACGCTGGTCGCGGCGCAGACGTGATCCAATCACAGGGGCCGGACATTAGATGAAACGCGTTGTCATAACCGGTGCGGGGACAATCAATGCGCTGGGGCATTCGGTGGCCACAACACTTGCTGCGATGCGTGAAGGTGTCTGCGGAATCGGTCCGCTGGTGCTGCGCGACGTTGAGCGTCTGTCGATCCAGATCGGCGGGCAAGTGCGCGGGTTTGAAACCGAAGGTCTGTTTAATCGTCAGCAGATGTCTCTGTATGACAGGTTCACGCAATTCACTCTGTCAGCCGCAAAAGAAGCGGTTGAGCAGTCCGGCCTTACCTTTGGCGGTGAACTTGCGGCCAAGTCCGGTGTGGTTCTGGGAACAGCGGGCGGCGGTGTCAGCACGTGGGATGACAATTACCGCAGTGTTTACGAGGCTGGCAAAAACCGGGTTCACCCTTTTGTTGTGCCCAAGCTCATGAACAACGCGGCCGCCAGCCACGTGTCGATGGAACATAATCTGAAAGGGCCCTCATTCACGGTCTCCACAGCCTGCGCTTCGTCCAATCATGCAATGGCACAAGCATTCCAGATGGTGCGCTCGGGAATGGCGCCGGTCATGGTTACCGGTGGGTCGGAATCAATGCTGTGCTTTGGGGGTGTCAAAGCCTGGGAAGGGCTGCGGGTGATGTCAAAAGACGCCTGTCGGCCGTTCTCGGCCAATCGCAACGGCATGGTTCAGGGCGAGGGCGCGGGAGTCTTTGTGTTTGAAGAATATGAACACGCCCGGGCTCGCGGTGCTGATATGTTATGCGAAGTCTCCGGATTTGCGATGTCTTCGGACGCCGCTGACATTGTGATGCCGTCCAAACAAGGTGCCGCGCGTGCCATAGCCGGCGCGCTTACAGATGCGGGAATAAACCGGGATCAGGTTGGCTATATCAACGCCCATGGCACCGGCACTGCAGCCAACGACAAAACCGAATGTGCAGCGGTGGCTGATGTGTTTGGCCCACACGCAGATAATTTGATGATCAGTTCAACCAAATCCATGCACGGCCATCTGATTGGCGGCACCGGAGCGGTTGAACTTCTGGCCTGTATCATGGCGCTGCGAGATGGCGTCATCGCCCCGACGATTGGCTATGAGGAATCCGACCCGGAATGTGCTCTGGATGTAGTTCCTAACGAGGCGCGCGATGCCAAAGTTGATGTGGTGTTGTCAAATGCGTTTGCATTCGGTGGGCTGAACGCCGTGTTGGCATTGCGCCGGGTCTGAACAAAAAACACCGCCCGGACAAAGCCAGAGCGGCGCTTCAAACCAACATTGGTGCATCAAGGCTCAATGACAGAGACTTTTGCGTAGCTGGCTGTGAACCCCTCAAGCGAAAGTGGCACGATGACTTGTTGATCGAGCGCCAAGGCCGGAACAATCGTCAGAATTGCTTCTTTTCCGCGCTTGAAGGCCTGAATGTCTTGGTCAGTCAGGCCAATACGAGCGAAACACCCAACCTGATTGCAAAAGGAATATGGGAAACGCTTGCCCTTGCCGCCATCAACCGAAATGGTCAATTGCGCTTGTAAGGAGGTCTCAAGCGGTACAATCACAGTAGCGCCGGCTTTTGCCTGCTCTCCATCCGGGAGGCGGAACATAGAAAATTCCGCGACGGGCGGACCGTCCTGGCCCTCCAACAACTGGTACATCTGGCACGGGTCAGAACCATCTTCGGTTTTCAGGCAGCGCATTTGCCATGCGCCAATGGTTTCGGAAATGTACTGCTCGCCAATTTTTGGGGTATTATCGACTTCTTCGCCCAAGGACAGATCAGTTTCACTGTTAACAGCCTCTTCAGCGCCTGATTCGGCAGCAGGCTTTGGTTCAGTGGTCGTGGTCTCCTGTGCATAAACCGGCAGGGAAAACGCCAAAAGAAATGCAGCGGGCAGGGAAAATTGATATCTGGGCATAGGGTCCCGATCCTTTTGAAAACTCGGTTGCGGGGACTTAACATGCTCAATTCCCGATGTCAGGGCATTATCCATGCTGGGACCGGCAAGCGGGCAATATTTTTGCGGCTCAGCGTCCTGATCAGGTGCGCGTAAACATAAAAAAAGAGAACTGAAATTCAGCTCTCTTTTCCTATTAGTGCTCCCCGTCGGACAGGCCGACTTATTATTAGGCGGAGGTTATGAAAGGAGTCACAATCGGTCAACAAAAAAATGAAGTTTACCGGGCACCTTGACCGAATATCGGTCAGTTCTAGAGAAAAAAGGCCGTACCCGAAGGCACGGCCAGTCTAACAGGGAGGAATTTGCCGCCAGCACCAAGAGGACAAAGGTACCAGAGACACGATTACTATGGCGAAGAAAGGTTAACTTTGTATGGTCAAGGCGCAGGCGAAAAGCGAAGGGGCATAATGCTATGGACAATCACATCCTTTTGGGCGGCGGCGGTGGGGATTATGCCGAAAAACAAGGGCTGACTTTGGGGTATGCCAACCGACACGGGTTGATTGCGGGCGCCACTGGCACCGGCAAAACCGTGACCTTGCAGATATTGGCAGAAGGATTTTCGGAGGCGGGCGTCCCGGTGTTCTTATCTGACGTCAAAGGGGACCTGTCAGGTCTTGCCAAGAGCGGTACCGAGACGCAGAAACTGCATCAACCTTTCATGGATCGTGCCACTAAAATCGGCTTTGACGACTATGCTTACGACAGCTTTCCAGTCACGTTTTGGGACCTCTTTGGGAAGCAGGGCCATCCGGTACGCACAACTGTCGCTGAGATGGGCCCGCTCCTGTTATCCCGGCTCCTTGAACTGACCAATGCTCAGGAGGGTATCCTTAACATCGCGTTTCGTTTGTCAGATGAGCAGGGCCTGCCGTTGCTGGATCTCAAAGATCTGCAGGCCTTGTTGGTCTGGATGGGTCAAGAGCGTGACACGTTATCTCTGCGCTATGGCAATGTTTCTGTCGCCTCCATAGGTGCGATCCAACGGCGATTGCTGGTGATCGAAAATCAAGGCGGTGCTCAGCTTTTTGGTGAACCGGCTCTTGCCCTTGATGACATGATGCGGCTTGCCCCGGATGGGCGCGGCATGATCAACATTCTTGCTGCTGACAAACTGATGGGGGCACCGGGCCTGTACTCTACCTTCCTGCTTTGGTTGTTGTCGGAATTGTTTGAAGAACTGCCTGAGGTTGGCGATCCGGACAAACCCAAGCTGGTCTTCTTTTTTGACGAGGCACATCTGTTATTTGACGGCGCGCCCAAGGCGCTGGTCGATAAAGTCGAGCAAGTTGCGCGGCTGATCCGCTCCAAAGGTGTCGGCATCTATTTTATTACCCAAAACCCGGCGGACGTTCCCGAAGATATTCTGGGCCAGCTTGGCAATCGTATTCAGCACGCCCTGCGGGCCTTTACCGCCAAAGACCGCAAAAACCTGGCCATGGCCGCGCAAACCTATCGCGACAATCCGCGGTTCTCGACCGAAGAAGCCATCCGCGAGGTTGGGGTCGGCGAGGCTGTGACCTCCATGTTACTGAAAAAAGGCATACCCGGCGTGGTGGAGCGCACCTTGATCCGCCCTCCGTCATCTCAGTTGGGTCCGATCTCGGCCGCTGAACGGGCGGCAATGATGGCAGGGTCGGATATGGCGGGAAAATATGATGCACCGCTGGACCGCGAGTCAGCTTTTGAAATGCTTGGCAAACGGGCTGCTGCTGCGGCAGAGGAAGCCGAAAAAGCCGAAGCCGCTGAAGAAGAAATGGAACCGAAACTGCGCGAATTTAATACAGCGCGGCGCTATCAGGGAACCCGCGTGGCCCGCTCGACCTCTCGTCAGACGCGCAAGACGGACAGCTTCACGGATGCGATGGCAAAAGTTGTCATGAAGGAGCTCAAAGGCACTACAGGGCGCCGGATTGTACGCGGCATCTTGGGTGGGTTGTTCAAGGGGCGGTAAGGTCGTTGTTCGAATCCGACAAAAGCGCTTAAAGATGACGTGAGACGCAACAGGCGCTCTGCAGCGTCGCGTGTGCTGCTAATAACGGCGTCACCGACGACCCTATATCCGAGTTCGATCCGCCTATGCAGAATGTGCGTCAGTTCTCGGGGATCAGGCCCCGTGGGCTAAACCGCAAGACAAGCAGCAGAATTAGTCCCATCGTCAACAGGCGCATATGGGCCGCGCTTTCGATCAGATGGGCCTTCAATGCGCTGCCCTCAGACATGCCAGAGGTAACCAGATGAATAAACCACAGCCCCATTGGTTCGACCTGAACCCAGAGGAACCAGATCAGAAACCCGCCCAATACCGCGCCAAAATTGTTTCCCGATCCGCCGACAATCACCATCACCCAGATCAGAAAGGTAAAGCGTAATGGCTGATAGGTGCCGGGCGTCAATTGACCATCCAGTGTCGTCATCATGGCCCCGGCAATACCGCAGATAGCGCTACCCAGAATGAATATCTGCAGGTGGCGGGCGGTTACATCTTTGCCCATCGCCTCAGCTGCGGTCTCATTATCGCGGATCGCGCGCATCATACGGCCCCACGGGGATTGCAGGGCGCGTTGTGCCATCCACAATAGAACCACGAGGACGAGTGCAAACAATCCGGCGTAGGCCAGTTTGACATAAAGCGTCGACGCCATCACCGGGTCCAGTCCGATGCTCGCAGCCCGCTCAACGAACCCTGGATCATTCTGCAAATTGATTTCAAAGGGAACGGGACGTGGCAGGCCCACGACATTTTTTACGCCACGTGACAGCCAGTCTTCATTCTTCAGGACAGCGAGAATGATCTCTGCAATACCCAGCGTGGCAATGGCAAGGTAATCAGACCGCAGACCAAGTGCGGTCTTGCCAATGACCCAGGCGACCCCGGCAGCAAGCACCCCGCCGACAGGCCAGGCCAGCAGGATCGGCAAACCCAATCCACCAAGATAGCCGGTTGCCGCTGGTGTGACCTTTTCGACAGCTTCGACGGACGGATCCAGCACTGCGCGAAAGACAAAGAATCCAATGATCAGAATTGCGATGACAGAAATGGTCCGGTTGCGTCCCGGTGCCATGCGGTTCATCGCAATCGCCGCCGCCACAATTGTGGCCGCACCCATGACCAGACCGGCCAGAACACCCAGCCCACCTGCAGCCCATGCATCGTTTGTAGGAGGCATGGATACCAGCACTGCCGCCAAGCCACCAAGCGCGACAAAGCCCATAATCCCGATATTAAACAGGCCGGCAAAGCCCCACTGCAAGTTCACCCCCAACGCCATGATGGCCGAGATCAGCCCCATGTTGAAAATCAATAGTGCTGCATTCCAGCTTTGGGTAAACCCGGTGATGACAATCAGCCCGGCGACAATCGCAAACAGACCGACGTTTCTGACCGTTTCGCTCATAGCGATTTTCCTTTGAACAGACCGGTGGGGCGGAACAGCAGTACGATCAGGAGGATCACAAAAGACACCGCGAATTTGTAGTCGGTAGACAACAACTGCACGAGGGTGCTTGGCTCCAGTGATTCCGGCATCAGATAGATCAGCACCTTTTTCCACGCATAGGTAATGGTGATTTCAGAGAACGCGATCACAAAACCACCCGCAATTGCCCCGATCGGATTGCCAAGCCCGCCGACAATGGCGCTGGCAAAAATAGGCAACAGCAGCTGGAAATAGGTGAAAGGTTTGAACGATTTATCAAGCCCGTAAAGGACGCCTGCCACAGTCGCCAATGCGGCCACAATCAGCCACGTATACATGACCACCCGCTCAGGGTTGATGCCCGACAGCAGCGCGAGATCTTCGTTGTCCGAATAGGCGCGCATGGATTTGCCGGTGCGGGTTTTGTTCAGGAACCAGAAAAGCAGGGCAACGACGATGATGGCGGTGACAAATGTGATACCTTGCGAGGTGCGGATCGATAGACCTTCGCTCAGGCCTGTCCACGCCTTGAAGTCCCGCGCAGACACAATAAAGCGCTCGCCGTCGGCAAACCGCTGATCACCGGGGCCGATGATAAACCGCACGATCCCGTTCATGATGAACATCACCCCCATCGAGACGATGACAAGGATCACAGGTTTTGCCTTTTGATCGCGATAAAACCGGTAGACAGCCCGGTCGGTCACCAACACCAAAGCCATGCAGCCCAAAATGCCAAACGGCAGGGCAAGCAGGGCCGTCGGCAGCGGCCCAAAACTAATGCCAACTGACTGGAACAACCACGTCACCAGAATGGTGCACATCGCGCCAAAGGCCATCGTGTCGCCATGGGCAAAGTTTGAGAATCGCAGAATGGAATAGATCAGCGTGACACCAAGCGCGCCAAGCGCCAACTGGCTGCCGTAAGCGGTAGCAGGAACGATGACAAAGTTTAATAGCGCGATGATTGCGTTAAGAAGGTCCATC
>CBDTVL010000004.1:0-42669 GCA_965363755.1 uncultured Sulfitobacter sp. | reverse complement strand
TTGTTGGATCGGAACGCTAAGGTTTTGAGCACGCACATTATCAACCGGATGCCAACTTTATGCGTTTGACTGCTTTTCTGCGCGACAATGCACCGTGGCTTTCTGCCGGGGTCCTGTTGACGTTCCTTTCGGGTTTTGGCCAAACCTATTTCATTTCGGTCTTTGCCGGGGAAATCCGGTCTGAATTTGGGCTGTCCCATGGGGAATGGGGTGGGATATATTCATTGGGCACAACTGCCTCTGCCATCGTGATGGTCTGGGCGGGTGGTCTGACGGATCGGTTTCGGGCCCGCGGTCTAGGAGCTGTCACCCTTTTGGCACTGGCGTTTGCTTGCATCGCCATGGCAACCGTAAACACGGTATGGGCTTTGCCGTTGGTCATATTCGCGCTTCGCTTTACCGGGCAGGGCATGACAAGTCACATTGCTGTCATTGCGATGTCACGGTGGTTTGTCGCCACCCGCGGGCGGGCCCTTTCGATCGCGTCCCTTGGATTCGCGCTGGGCGAGGCGTTGCTGCCAATCATCTTTGTGACGATGCTGGCATTTGTGGACTGGCGCATTTTGTGGATACTTGCAGCGGGCGTATCCGTACTCGGCCTTCCCTTTCTTGTCCTGCTTTTGCGAAACGAACGAACACCGCAATCAATGGCAGAGGAAAACAGTAGTTTTGGCATGGGGGGCCGCCATTGGACCCGGAACCAAGCGCTTCGCCACCCGCTTTTTTGGTTCATGGTTCCCGCCCTGCTGGGCCAATCGGCCTTCAATACTGCGTTCTTTTTTCAGCAGGTTCACTTTGCTGAAATAAAGGGCTGGGAACATCTTCAGCTTGTGGCTTTGTTTCCGTTTTATACCTTCTTTGGCATCGGGGCGATGCTGGTCTCCGGGTGGGCGCTCGACAAATTTGGAACTGCCCGGCTGATGCCGCTTTACCAATTGCCAATGGTCGCCGCGTTTATCTTGTTCTCAATGACATCAAGCATTGGGGTCGCTATTCTTGGGTTCTTTTTCCTTGCGCTGACCAGCGGGGCAAATTCAACGTTGCCCAATGCATTCTGGGCAGAATTCTACGGCACGCAGAATATCGGATCGATCAAGGCAACGGTCATTGCAGTCATGGTGCTTGGTTCAGCCATCGGCCCCGGCATTACGGGGGTGTTGATCGACGTCGGCGTCGGGCTTGAGACGCAATATTTTGGCGTCGCACTCTACTTTGTATTTTCAACGCTGATGATGACAATCGGCATCGCCCGATCCAAACCCGCACTTGCGGCTTAACGCGGTCTGCGCAGGTAGACATAATAGGCACCAATGCCGCCATGGCTGACATGCGCCTCAGCGATCTGCATCACAACCTGACCCACAGGTGACGCCGCCAGCCATTGTGGCACCTGATGTTTAAGAACGCCGCGCCGGATCGGAATAGGCCCATCATCCCGGCTGGATTTACCTTTTCCCGTCACCACCAGAACCAGCCGCTTTCCGGAAGCGTGGGATGACATGATAAACCGGACCAGTGTCGGGTGTGCCTGATCAAGCGTCATACCGTGAAGGTCAATCTTACCTTCCGGCACCAGCTTGCCGCGTTTCATTT
Organism: uncultured Sulfitobacter sp.; assembly: GCA_965363755.1. GTDB lineage: Bacteria > Pseudomonadota > Alphaproteobacteria > Rhodobacterales > Rhodobacteraceae > JL08. The sequence goes on along the minus strand of CBDTVL010000004.1, from coordinate 41,076 downwards.
TGCCAAATGCTTTGCGGTCCATTTGCACCGGCGTCTTCGCCAATCGGTCTGACAGCGAGGGAAGAACATCATGCGCCAGCGGTGCCTTACGCGCAGCGCCGCCAATCTTGAAAGGTGTCAATCTCGGGGCCTCAACCGTGATCGGCTTTGGCGGCGTTCCCACAAAATCTTGCGCTTTCTTCTGCGGCTGGGTGCGTTTGGTTTGCTCGGTCACTCTGCGCCACAATTCCAGATCTTCGGGACTAAGACGTCTCTTGCTCATAAAGCGCTTTCGGGCAGCATGGCGTAGGCACGCTGAATTGGCATCAAAACCATCATCCTGCCGGGATCACGTAATTTTCCTGCTTCTGCCCCGGCTGCGTCGCCGGTGCCAAAAAACACATCTGCGCGTTGGGCGCCTTTGATCGCAGAGCCTGTATCTTGCGCGATCATCAGCCGCCGCAATGGATCCCTGCCGTCTTTTTCAATCCAAACCGGGGCACCAAGCGGCGTGAATTTTGGGTCAACGGCAATCGAGCGCAATGTTGTGACGGATCGGTTCATGGCGCCCAAGGGGCCTTTGTCAGCCGCCAGCCGCTTTAGTTTGCGAAAGAAAACATATGACGGATTATGGAATAGCAACTCCGTGCCAGCGACTGGATTACGGCGCACCCAGCTCTTGATAACCTGGGCGCTCACCTGATGGGCGCTGTAAATCCCGCGCTGGACCAGCTCGACACCAATGGACCGATAGGGATGACCGTTGGCACCGGCATATCCGACCCGGATTGTTTGACCGTCTTCCAGCTTGATCCGCCCTGACCCTTGGATCTGCAGAAAAAACAGCTCAACCGGGTCATCAACCCATGCAATCTCCAACCCACGGCCTCGCATCACATCGCCATCCAGAATCTCACGCCTTGTGAGCCAGGGATTGTAATCAAGCGCTTCGCGCGGCATGGAATAGACCGGATATCGATAGCGCGCCGAAGGGTATCGTGCACCGTTCAGTTCGGGTTCAAAATATCCGGTAAACAAGGCATCCTGCCCATCGCTGATCAGTATCGGGCGAAAGAACAGCTCAAAGAATGCCTTTGCGTCCTTCTGGTCTTGCGCCACCGAACAAAGCGAACGCCAGTCCGGTTCTTTCCGATCCATGCAGGTATTGCGAAAGGTAGAAAGGGCAGCGCTGTGATCATCTTCGGTCCAGCCGTCCAGATCGTCAAAGCTAAGAATTTCATAGGTGGCTTCAGCGGATGCGCCGCCGGCGGTCATGATCCACCCCGCAACGCACGCCGCCCGAACCGCTCCAATCATGCGTCCGTGTCGATGAGCCGCCAATTCGGATCATCCGTGCCCATCACGCGGGCAAAGGTCCAGTTATCTTTCTGGCGTTTTTTCTCGGTGGGGCTACCTTCTACGACATCTCCACCCTGATCGCGCACAACCGACGTCAACTCTCCGACAAACCGCATCGTAAGCTCCGCAGTATTACTACTCTTGTCAAAAGTTGCGTTGGTCAGCGTGAGTTCGCTTACACCAATAAAGTCTGCCTCAATCGTCAGACCCTGATCTTCCCGGGCACTGACGCCGTCAACAAAGCTCTCATAGACCTCTTCAGACAAAAACGGCTGGATTGCGGACAGATCTCCGCGCTCGTAGCCCATCAAGATCATTTCATACGCACCGCGCGCGCCTTGCAGGAAATCACTGACGCCAAAAGACGGCTCAACCCTCTTCATGTTGGCCAGCGCGACAGCCTCGTCGCTGCCCTCCGCGACATGATCGATGATATCGCGATCCGGACTTCCTTCGATAACCTCCAATTCGGGGCGAGATGTATCTTTACCGTTGGACTTGGGAACCGGCGGCTTTTCAAAGCCTTCTCGTGTGCCCAAGACATTCTTCAGACGCAGAATCAGGAAAACCGCGATCGCGGCGAGCACCAATAGTTGGATCATGGGCGAATCCATTTAAACCTCATGTTAATCTTTGGGCATGGTATCAGCCCTCTACCGTCCTTATGTAGGGGAGCGATAGGGTCAAGTCCACTGTACCCAGGTCGAAAAGGAGCACCCAAATGTGGCTGTTTTTGGCATTTCTTGCAGTGCCGCTTATTGAAATCGCGTTGTTTATTCAAATTGGCGGCGCCATAGGGCTTGGATGGACATTAGTGATCGTTGTTTTCACTGCAGTGCTTGGCACTTGGCTTGTGCGCAATCAAGGCCTTTTGGTCCTCAGCCAAGTGCGCGGCTCGTTTTCCCAGATGCAGGATCCGACCGAGCCTTTGGCCAACGGTGCAATGATCCTGTTTTCCGGCGCATTGTTGCTTACACCGGGGTTTTTCACTGATGCGGTTGGATTTGCGTTGCTTATTCCGCCGGTGAGAGCGGCAATTTATGCTTTTGTGCGGTCACGTGTCACAATCCAGGGCTTCGATGTTGGTGGCGGCCCAAAAGATGCGCGACCGCGCGGGCCCGGCGGTAGTGATGTGATTGACGGTGAATTTCAGGAAGTATCGCCTGACGATGATGATCACACAATTCCAAGAACCGGCCTGAGCAAGGATTGAGGCCAAACGGCCAAGCTGCTAAAGCGCATCCCAACAAGGTTTAAAAGGAGAGTATTCATGGCCGAAAACGATAAAGCCAACGGCGCAGAGGCACCCGCGCAAGCCCCAGCGGTTCAGATGCGCATTCTGGGTCAGTTCATACGTGATTTGTCCTTCGAAAATATAATGGCGCAAAAGGGCGTCGGCGGTGATGTGCAGCCGGACGTTCAGGTTCAGGTCAATCTGAACGCAAAAAAACGCGGTGTGGATCATCAATACGAAGTGGCCATTGATCTTGTCGTGACGTCCAAAGGCAAAGATGAGGGACCAGAGTTGTTTTTGCTCGATCTGGATTATGTCGGCATTTTCCATGTCGAGGGCGTGCCTGAAGACCAGCTACACCCCTACCTGCTGATCGAATGCCCCCGTATGATCTTTCCGTTCTTGCGGCGCATCGTCAGTGACATCACCCGAGACGGCGGTTTCCCGCCGCTCAATCTGGAAAACATCGATTTCCTCAGCCTATATCGCGCCGAAGTTGGGCGCCGTCAGTCCGAAGGCGAAGCGCCAAAAGCTGACGCCTAAGCGTCTGGCCACAAAGTTGCATCGCCCAGCGTTTTGACAAACTCTGCATGGGCGGTGCGTTCTTGATCTGTAATCCGGGACGTCAGCGGATTGGGTCGAGATGCCGGGCGCCAATCGTCCTCTGATCCAACGGATCCCGATCTACCAGCGGTACTCAGCCCGAAGTCCGGCTGGCGCCCGCCAATCAACTCCAGATAAACCTCTGCCAAAATCTCAGAATCAAGCAGCGCACCGTGCAAGGTGCGGGCGTCGTTGTTAATTCCAAATCTGCGGCATAACGCATCCAAAGAAGCCGGCGACCCGGGGAACTTCTTGCGCGCAATGGCCAGCGTATCAATCGCCTGTTCCCACGGCAGTTTTGGTTTATTCACCCATCCCAGCTCTGCATTGAGAAATTTCATATCGAAAGATGCATTGTGGATCACCATTTTTGCATCTCCGATAAATTCCAAAAACGCCCGAGCGATGTCTGCGAACTTGGGTTTTTCGCGCAGAAAATCATCTCCAAGGCCGTGTACTTCAAAGGCCTCTGCGGGCATTGAGCGTTCCGGATTTATGTATTGATGATAGGTTGCTCCGGATGCAACGTGATTGTGCAGTTCAACCGCCCCAATCTCGACAATCCGGTCGCCGCTCTCGGGATCAAACCCGGTGGTTTCTGTATCCAGTACAATCTCACGCATGGGTCAACTTTCTTCGGATATCGCTGATCACATCCTGAACCTGCGCCGCCGCATGTTCAACGGTATCTGTAACAATGACATAGTCGGCACGGGCGCGTTTTTCGGCATCGGGAATTTGTCTGGCCAGGATTTGCGCCAGTTGCGCCTCGGTCATGGTGCCGCGGTCCAGTACTCTGGCGCGCTGAACCTCCTCCGGGGCGGACACAACAACAACCGCATCCATCTGAGATGCCCCGCCGGATTCATAAAGCAGCGGAATATCCAGGACCACAATCTCGGATTTTGTCTGCTTTAGAAATTCGATCCGGTCAGCTCTAACCAGAGGGTGCACGATGTGTTCAATTTCACGAAGCAATCCCGGGTCCGCTGCAATAGTCGCTTTCAAAACATCTCGTGATACCACCCCATCCACAATCGCCTGTGGGAAAACTTTTGCAATTGGCGCAACCGCTGCACCGCCCAAAGCATATAATCGATGCACTGCAGCGTCTGCATCCCAGATGCCACAGCCGGCATCCGCGAAGATTTGCGCAGTGGTCGACTTCCCCATCCCGATGGACCCGGTCAACCCCAATCGAAATGTCATCGCAAAACGGCTGCCCGGGTGTCACTGTTAACCTCTGGCCGTATACCGAACCATCGTTCAAATCCGGGGACTGCCTGGTGCAGCAACATGCCCAACCCATCAACGGTCACGCACCCCAATTCTTCAGCCGTCTCAAGCAAGTTGGTCTTGAGCGGCGTATAGACCAGATCAGTCACCACCGTCCCTTCGCGCAGGCCGTCCAGCGGGACGCGAAGCTCTGGTTTTCCGATCATGCCAAGCGATGTGGTGTTGACCACAATTGTGCCCTCTTCCATCAAATTCCCCGCCTGAACCCAGTCAATCACCCGGACGCGTTGACCAAAATCATCTCGGAGTTTTTCGGCTCGGACACGCGTACGATTCGACAGAAGAATCTCAGGAACGCCGCAATCTGCCAATGACGCTACTACAGCGCGGGCAGCGCCGCCGGCACCGAGCACAACAGCTGGCCCAGATTTAGGATTCCATGACGGGGCGCCGTGTCGAATGTTTTCGATGAATCCGTAACCGTCTGTGTTGTCGGCATGGATTTTTCCATCTTTGCGGAAAATCAGCGTGTTGGCCGCCCCTATCAGGGTTGCGCGATCCGTCACAAGGTCAGCGATGCCCATGACCGCTTCTTTATGCGGGATGGTGACGTTCACACCAACAAATCCCATTTTGGGCAGGGTCCGGATCACATGGGGCAGATCCTCCGTGGCGACATCCATTGGTATATAGTACCCGCGTACTCCGATTGTCCGCAGCCAGTACTGGAACAATTGCGGTGACCTGGAATGCGAAATCGGGCTGCCGATCACACCGGCAAGCGGTATCTTAAGTTGGGTCATTGGTCCAATTCACCTCTTACGGTCAGATAGCCCAGCAGTTCCAGCAGTGGCATACCCAAAACTGTAAAGTAATCCCCGTCAACCCGGGTGAACAGGCGAACGCCCTCTTCTTCCAGTTTGTAGCCGCCGACTGAATGACGGATGCTGTCCCAGTTCCGCTCTACATAATCATCGATATAGCTGTCGCTCGCTGCACGCATCATCATGCGAACCTGCCCGACGTGACGCCAGACAGGAGTACCATTTTCAACAATCACCGCGGCGGACAGCAACATATGACGATCCCCGCGCAACGCCCGCAATTGAGCACCAGCAGCATCAGGGGTTTCCGGTTTCGACAGGATTTGGCCGCCGTGATCCAAAACCTGATCACAGCCCAATACTAGCGCGCCCGGATGTTTTTCACTGACCTTGCGCGCTTTCATCTCTGCCAGAGCATCTGCGACATCGCGGGGTTTTGCCTGTTCAGCCTCGAGTGATTGTTTGATCATGGCTTCATCAACGCGGGCCGGGTGAACATCAAATCGGACGTTTGCATTCTGTAGCAGCTGAGCCCGTATTTTGGACCCAGAAGCCAGAATCAACCTAGTGTTCATGTGGATAACCCAGTGCGTATCTGTGAGGATTTCTTAATACAGTGTTCTGATGGTTTGGTCCCAATATTGCAACACGGCGCATCTGCTATAGAAACGGCGCCAACCGCCGCGTTTTGCGTCAAACTGTCCTCAAGGGATAAGGACAAACCCGCAGCTGTGCAAAACCCGCATTGGCAAGATTCATCCCTGTTTTATTCACAGCCCCCGTCGCAAATTTTTTCTTTAACTTATTGAATTGTAATATAAAAATGTATTTTTCTCCTGAGGTATTAACAAATCGTTAATCTTATCCCCATCTGGATAACCCTCGCAATAACTCAAGCATCCACAGTTTTCGCGATCCCTACTGCATCATCATCCTTTTTTCTTATCTTCTTTATTATTAAGAAGACCCCAGACCAATGAAGGGTGAAAAATGACCGACCTGCTGGCGACGCTCTATCCGTGGATCAAAGCACTTCACATCATGGCGGTGATATCATGGATGGCGGGTCTGTTTTACCTGCCTCGCCTGTTTGTGCATCACGTCGAACAGGCGCACAACGTGCAAGGTTTACCACCCGTCTTTGAAATGATGGAACTCAAACTGCTGCGGGTCATTATGAACCCGGCCATGATTGTCGCCTGGGGCGCTGGTCTATGTCTGGTGTTCACGCCCGGGATCGTTGACTGGTCCTCTATCTGGCCATGGACAAAGATGAGTGCAGTCTTGGGTATGACCTGGTTTCATCACTGGCTTGGGTGGCGGCGCAAAGATTTTCTGGCGGGCACAAATACACTGACGGGGCGCCAGTACCGATTGATGAATGAGGTACCGACGGTTTTGATGATCATTATCGTTTTATCAGTTGTGGTGAAATTCTAAGGTGAATTGACTCGCTGCCCCGCGGGCCTTAAATACCGTCATAACCAGCCCGTCCGGGCAATGGTGCTTTCCGAATGATATATGACACCCGGCCTGAAATGTGGGCCGCCAAAGGGCCGTTTTTTTATGACCGATGTAACTGACCCCGTCTCTGAAGACGTTAAAGAAACCCTGAACCTTGCCGACCTCAAAGCTAAAAAGCCCAAGGACCTGCTGTCCATGGCGGAAGAGCTCGAGATTGAAAACGCATCCACGATGCGCAAAGGTGAGATGATGTTCCAGATTCTGCGGGAACGCGCAGATGAAGGCTGGGAAATCTCTGGCGATGGCGTGCTCGAAGTGCTTCAGGACGGTTTTGGGTTTTTGCGCTCGCCTGAGGCAAATTATCTACCGGGCCCTGATGATATCTATGTCTCGCCTGAGATGATTCGGCAGTACTCATTGCGGACCGGCGATACAATCGAAGGGGTGATGAGCGCCCCTGGTGAAAATGAGCGCTATTTTGCGCTGACCAAAGTGACGCGGATCAACTTCGAAGAGCCAGAGAAAGCGCGCCATAAGATTGCATTCGAAAACCTGACGCCGCTTTACCCGGACGAACGGATGACGATGGAAGTCGAAGATCCAACGGTTAAAGACCGAACCCCCCGGATTATCGATCTGGTTGCCCCAATCGGCAAAGGCCAGCGTTCCTTGATCGTGGCGCCCCCGCGCACAGGTAAAACTGTTATTTTGCAGAATATTGCCAACTCGATCGAGCAAAACCATCCAGAATGTTACTTGATCGTGTTGCTGATCGATGAGCGACCCGAAGAAGTCACAGATATGCAACGCTCGGTCAAAGGCGAAGTTGTCTCCTCGACATTTGATGAACCGGCAACCCGGCACGTGGCTGTCGCTGAGATGGTGATTGAAAAGGCTAAGCGCCTTGTTGAACACAAGCGTGATGTTGTGATCCTGCTTGATTCCATCACCCGACTGGGCCGCGCGTTCAACACTGTCGTTCCGTCTTCCGGCAAAGTTCTGACCGGTGGTGTTGATGCAAACGCGCTGCAGCGTCCAAAGCGCTTCTTTGGTGCTGCGCGAAACATTGAAGAGGGCGGGTCGCTGACAATTGTCGCAACTGCGCTGATTGATACTGGTTCGCGCATGGATGAGGTCATCTTTGAAGAATTCAAAGGCACCGGTAATTCCGAAATTGTGCTGGATCGCAAGATCGCAGATAAACGCGTTTTCCCGGCCATCGACATTCTCAAATCAGGCACACGGAAAGAAGAACTGCTGGTCGACAAAGGTGATCTTGCGAAAACCTTCGTTCTGCGCCGGATTCTGAACCCAATGGGCACAACGGACGCCATCGAGTTTCTATTGTCTAAACTCAAGCAGACTAAGTCAAATGCAGAGTTTTTTGATTCAATGAATACATAACTTATTGTGAAATAACAATAGGTTAGGGGAAATGGACACGATATTTGCATTGGCCACCGCGGCTGGGAAGGCTGGCGTCGCTGTTGTGCGGCTCTCGGGCCCCTTAGCGCATCAGGCGGGGGTTCGGCTTTGTGGGTCATTGCCCCAACCTCAGCGCTCGGCAGTGCGCCAGCTTCGGGACACTCAAGGCGACCTTCTTGACGATGCTCTGGTGCTGAGTTTTGAGGCACCCAAAAGTTTTACTGGCGAAGATGTGGTCGAGTTGCAACTGCATGGCAGCCCGGCAATCATTGCAGCAGTCTTGCGGATCCTCACGGAGATGAAGGGCTTGCGGCTGGCTGAGCCGGGAGAGTTCACCCGGCGGGCGTTGGAAAATGGGCGCCTTAACTTGACTCAAGTCGAAGGCCTTGCTGATCTGATTGACGCGGAAACAGAAGCGCAGCGCAAACAGGCGCAGCGTGTTTTGTCCGGAGATCTTGGCAATCTGGCCGAAGGATGGCGGCGCGATCTCATTCGAGCAGCGGCACTGCTGGAAGCGACTATCGACTTTGCCGACGAGGACGTGCCGACAGACGTGACGCCAGAGGTGACCGCTTTGCTTTCATCGGTTCGAAGCAGCATGGATCGGCAAATTTCGGGTGTTGCGATAAACGAGCGCATTCGGTCTGGCTTCGAAGTCGCAATTGTTGGCGCACCAAATGTGGGGAAATCGACGTTACTTAACGCGCTTGCCGGGCGTGACGCCGCAATTACATCTGAATATGCTGGCACCACGCGGGATGTCATCGAAGTTCGGATGGATTTAGGGGGTCTTGCGGTCACCTTGCTGGATACCGCTGGTCTCAGAGAAACTGAGGATCACGTTGAGGGTATCGGGATATCGCGGGCGCTGGATCGCGCGAAGCACGCAGATATTCGGGTTTTCTTAGCGGAGATTGACGAGGCCTTTGATGTTGAAGTGAAACCGGATGATATAATTCTCGCCCCAAAAGCTGATACAAGATCGGATAAATCTGGTGCCATTTCTGGTACGACAGGAGAAGGTCTGTCGGATTTGGTAAAGCGATTGGCCACTATTCTCAAACAACGTACAGCCACCAGCGGAATTGCCACACGTGAAAGACATAGGGCTGCGATGCAACAAGCAGATCTTGGTTTGGATGCTGCCATGCAGGTTCTGGTTCGTGGCAGCGAACATTATGATATAGCTGCAGAAGAACTGCATATGGCGATTCGAGCCCTTGAATCATTGGTCGGCCGCATCGATGTAGAAAACGTGCTGGATGAAATATTCGCCAGCTTTTGTCTTGGAAAATGAACCTGTGTTTCACGTGAAACATTCAGACTTTGATGTCGTTGTGATCGGCGGTGGCCATGCAGGCGCTGAGGCGGCGCATGCTGCTGCGCGCATGGGGGCTAGGACGGCATTGGTGACGCTGACCCGTGAAGGCATTGGCGTTATGTCCTGTAATCCGGCAATTGGTGGTCTGGGCAAAGGCCATCTGGTGCGGGAAATTGATGCTCTTGATGGCGTCATGGGCCGAGTGGCGGATGCCGCAGGTATTCAATTTCGGTTGCTGAACCGGCGCAAAGGACCGGCAGTTCAGGGGCCACGCGCACAGGCTGATCGTAAGATTTATCGTGAAACCATGCTTCGCGAGATCGAAGCGCAACAGAATCTTACCATTCTGATTGGTGAAGCTGTTGATTTTGTGATGAAAGGACCGTCGGTTTGTGGCGTTGTCTTGGCCGATGGCAAAAAAATTAATGCGAAGGCGGTTGTCCTGACAACAGGAACGTTTCTGCGCGGAGTTATTCACATCGGTAATGTGGCGCGACCCGGCGGCCGTCTGGGAGATCGACCTTCGATAAAACTGGCGGAGCGAATCGATTCCTTTGATCTGCCACTGGGGCGACTGAAGACCGGTACACCGCCGCGCCTTGATGGCACTACAATTCGCTGGGACGCATTGGAAATGCAGCCAGGTGATGATGATCCTGTCCTGTTTTCCTTTTTGTCCGCGGCACCGATGGCGCGGCAGATATCGTGTGGGATCACCCATACAAACAATCAAACCCATGATATTATTCGGGAAAACCTGGATAGGTCAGCCATGTACGGCGGCCATATCGATGGTGTCGGGCCGCGTTATTGCCCCTCGATCGAAGATAAAATCGTTCGGTTTGCTGACAAAGACTCACATCAAGTTTTTCTTGAACCTGAGGGCGTGGACGATACCACGGTCTACCCAAACGGCATTTCCACATCGCTGCCTCTGGACGTGCAGAAGGACTACGTGCGTTCAATCTTTGGGCTGGAGGGCGCAAAGATCGTGCAGCCCGGCTACGCAATTGAATACGATTACGTTGATCCGCGCGCACTGACGCCGCAATTGTCGCTCAAAGATGTCAGCGGCTTGTATTTGGCCGGGCAGATCAACGGCACAACAGGTTATGAAGAGGCAGCGGCCCAAGGCCTAGTTGCCGGGCTGAACGCAGCGCTTGCGGTGCAGAGGCGCGATCCTGTGACATTCAGTCGGTCTGACAGCTATATTGGCGTGATGATCGATGACCTGACCACTCGTGGTGTAACTGAGCCCTATCGCATGTTCACGTCCCGCGCCGAGTTTCGACTGTCGTTGCGGGCAGACAACGCGGATCAGCGTTTGACGCCGCTTGGTCTGGCGCTTGGTTGCGTAACAGAAGGGCGAAAGATTGTGTTTTTGGACAAACAAGAACGCCTGGAGCGCGGCAAATCACTGTTGAACGCACAGACATATACGCCGAAACAGGCGCGGGGCGGCGGTATCGAGGTGAAAGAGGACGGGACCCGGCGCACGGCTTTTCAGCTGTTGTCATTTCCGGATGTGTCATTTGAAGATCTGGTTCCACTAATGCCAGAACTTGATGAGGTTGATGGTCCAGCCCGGCGCCAGTTGGAGCGTGATGCTTTATATGCAAACTATATCATCCGCCAACAAAAGGACGTTGAGGCGCTGAAGCGAGATGAAAATCAGCGTATTCCGATTGACTATGCCTATGAAAATATTGATGGGTTATCGAATGAGCTGCGTAAAAAACTGTCTGATTCCCGGCCGTCAAATCTGGCACAAGCAGCCCGCGTGGATGGGATGACCCCAGCGGCTTTGGCGCTTTTGCTGGTGCGGTTGCGCCAGGCCAAAAAAGCCAAGCGCGCCTGATGTCTGATGCGAGGGATGTTCTTGAGCAGTTGAATGTTTCACGTGAAACATCTGAGCGGCTGAGAACTTACGTTGGGTTGCTCGAAAAATGGACAGGTAAGATCAACCTTGTTTCTAAATCTAGCTTAGATCATGTCTGGACCCGCCACATATGGGACTCGGCACAGCTTTTTGAGTTAACGCCTCCTGTGGCGCACTGGGTCGATCTGGGCAGCGGGGGTGGATTTCCAGGGCTTGTGATCGCATGTCTGGCTGCGGACTCTGTCCCTGAAATGAAAATGACGCTGATCGAAAGTGATCAACGTAAAGCCGCGTTTTTGCGAACGGTAACGCGAGAGACTGGGGTGCGCACAACGGTCCTTGTTGAACGAGCCGAGAGCGCTGCGCCGCAGGAAGCTGATATTCTGTCGGCACGGGCGCTAAGTGATTTGACCGGTTTGCTGGGCTTTGCTGAACGTCATTTGAGGCCGGGGGGGACTGCGCTATTCCAGAAGGGTATTACCTGGGAAAAAGAAGTCAGCGAGGCGCTTACCACATGGTCATTTGAACATGAGGTGATTAAAAGTAAGACAGAACCGGGAGCGGTTATTCTGAAGATTGGAGGAGCCACACGTGTCTGATCTGTCTCGACCCGCAGGCCCCAAGATAATTTCCGTCGCGAATCAAAAAGGTGGCGTGGGCAAGACAACAACAACCATAAATCTGGCGGCAGCGCTGGTAGAGAACGGATGCCGGGTGCTGGTCGTTGATCTGGACCCGCAAGGCAACGCGTCAACCGGGCTTGGGATTGAAGTTGAAGACCGGACCCTGACCAGTTATGAATTGTTGCTGGAAGATCTTGATTTAAATGAGATTATTCTTCCAACCTCGATTGAAGGTCTTGATATCATTCCGGCGACCGTTGATCTGAGCTCCGCTGACATCGAACTGATGTCCAATGAGAAGCGCAGCTTTCTCTTGCACGACGCACTGCGGCAGATTGCGATGGATGCGTTTGCCTATGACTACATCCTGATCGACTGTCCGCCATCGCTCAACTTGCTAACGGTTAACGCCATGGTGGCGGCACATTCAGTTCTGGTGCCGCTGCAGGCAGAGTTTTTTGCACTGGAGGGGTTGTCGCAACTCATGTTGTCGGTGCGTGAAGTGCGCCAGTCCGCAAACACCGCGCTCAGAATTGAAGGCGTGGTTTTGACGATGTATGACAGGCGGAATAATCTGGCGCACCAAGTGGAGCAGGACGCGCGCGAAAACCTGGGAGACATCGTGTTCAAAACCATTATTCCGCGCAACGTTCGCATCAGCGAGGCGCCGTCTTTTGCGCTGCCGGTTTTGAACTACGATACCAGATCCAAAGGCGCGGGGGCCTATCGCGCGCTAGCAAAAGAAATACTGAAAAAACATGCACGCATAGCGGCATGAACCGGGGAGCGGGGCAAATGGCTGAAGACAAAAGCAAGAAACGCGGGCTTGGCCGGGGGCTTTCTGCGCTCATGGCGGATGTTGGTGCGGATACGGCTAGTGCGTCGTCTGATGCACAGCGCCGTGAAGGTCAGTCAGTGCCGATTGAGCGCATCAAACCCAATCCAAATCAGCCGCGCCGACGGTTTTCCGAAGATGACCTGAAGGACCTCGCAGCGTCGATCGCCGAAAAAGGTGTGATCCAGCCGCTGATCGTGCGGCCACGCGATGGCGGAGAATACGAGATTGTTGCCGGTGAGCGTCGTTGGCGCGCTGCGCAGATCGCACAACTTCATGAATTGCCTGTGGTAGTACGAGACTTTGATGACGTCGAAGTTCTTGAGGTTGCGATCATTGAGAATATTCAGCGGGCTGATCTGAATGCGATTGAGGAGGCGGCAGGGTACAAGCAGTTGATGGAGAAGTTTGGCCATACACAAGAGAAGATGGCTGCGGCGCTGGGCAAAAGCCGCAGCCATATCGCAAACCTGATGCGGTTACTGCATCTCCCCGAGGATGTGCTTGATCTGGTGCGCAATGGTGAATTGTCAGCGGGCCATGCCCGTGCCCTGATCATGGCGGGGGCGCCGTCTTCACTGGCGTCAACCATTATGACAAAAGGCTTGTCGGTCCGCCAGACCGAAGCACTGGTGAAGAAGTCGAATCAAGAGATCGAAGACTGGAAAGCCGGAAAGCCGCCTAAGCAAAGGACGGTATCGGGCAAAGATGCCGACACCAAAGCGCTGGAGGGCGATCTGTCTGCGGCATTGGGGATGAAGGTTCTGGTGAACCACAAAGCAGATCAAGATTCCGGTGAAGTGATTGTGCGCTACAAGACGCTTGAGGATCTCGATGAAATCTGCCGGGTATTGAGTGCAAGTTAAGCTGTCAGAAACTCTTTGATGACAGCATTTAGAACCATAAGGCCTTGATTAGTAACAGTTATTTGTGAACCCGTGTCTTTGATCATGCCCAAATCAGCCAAATTTGAGCGCGCTTCTTGATCCAGCGGTTGCCCGGCCAGGGCTGTGTAGCGATCAACATCCAACCCGTCTTTCACGCGCAGGGCCATCATCAGGTATTCGTTCGCCTGATCGGTTTGGCAGATCGCAGATCGCGGTTTTTCTCCTGAACCTTGTGCAACTGCGTCCAGCCATTTTTGCGGGTTGCTCCAGCATTCGGTTGCCGTGCGCTGTCGGTTCAGCGTTACCCGACCATGTGCGCCGGGTCCGATTCCGATATAATCGCCGTAGCGCCAATAGATCAGATTGTGCCGCGATTCTGATCCGGCGCGCGCGTGGTTGGACACCTCATAAGCGGGCATTCCCTGTGCTCCGCAGATATCTTGGGTGGCGTGGTACATGTCGGCTGAGAGGTCATCGCTTGGCAGGCCCCGCAGTTTTCCAATGGCATACCGATCGCCAAAAGCGGTGCCGTCTTCTATTGTCAGTTGATAGAGGGACAGATGATCTATGGCCATGCCCAGAGCTTGCTTTAGCTCTGCCTCCCAATCCGGCAACGTCTGATCCTGCCGGGCGTAGATCAGATCAAAGCTTACCCGATCAAATGTGGACCTGGCGATGTCAAAGGCGGCGCGCGCGTCATTGACGGAATGAATCCGCCCCAGGCGTTTGAGGTCGATATCATTCAGCGCCTGTATGCCCATCGAAATACGGTTCACGCCTGCGGTGCGATAGGCCGCGAACCGCCCAGCCTCAACCGAACCGGGATTGGCCTCGAGGGTAATTTCAATGTCATTGGAGGTGCGCCAAAGTCGCCGGGCCGTTTCGATGATATCGGCAACTGTGTCCGGATCCATGAGGCTGGGGGTACCGCCGCCAAAAAAGATCGTGGTCAGGATGCGCCCTTGGGTTTCGCCACCCACGCGCTCAAGTTCTTTTTGATAAGCGGACGCCCAGGTGGATTGATCAATAGAGCGGGAAACATGGCTGTTAAAGTCGCAATAGGGGCATTTCGCCTCGCAAAAAGGCCAATGGACATAAAGCCCAAATCCACCCTGCTGCCAATCCTCAGTCAAAACAGCCGGCGACGAATCTGCCGAATGCCTCAGCGCGGTGGCTAATTTTGTTTTTTTCCCAGCGGTCCATCTCACCCAAGGTGATGTCGTAGCCTTCTGGGATAAAGACTGGATCATACCCGTGGCCCTGATCACCCCGCATTGGCCAGGTCACATGACCCGGCATATCACCGGGAAAAACTTCGTCGTGCCCGTCTGGCCACGCGAGCACCAGAGTACAGCAAAACCGCGCGGTACGGGGATGCGGCGCATTCACCGCCTCAAGCTCTTTGTGGGCACGGGTCATGGCCATCCCAAAATCCCGGCCCCGCGGCGTTTCTGCCCAGTCCGCGGTGTAGACCCCGGGCGCGCCTCCCAATGCGTCGATCTCAATTCCGCTATCATCTGACAGCGCGGGCAGACCCGTCGCAATTGCTGCAGCATGGGCCTTGATCCGGGCATTTCCCACAAAGGTGGTTTCGGTTTCTTCCGGCTCAGGCAGACCGATTTCTGCGGCGCCGACAACCGTCACCCCATAGGGTGACAGCAACGCACGAATTTCATCCAGCTTGCCTTGGTTATGCGTCGCGACCAAAAGTTTTTTGTCAGTAAACCTGCGGGTCATGTTGTGGCGGATTTCTGCATTTCGACCAACTCTGTCACACCTTTCTCTGCCAGATCCATCAACTGGTTCATCTGATCGCGGGAGTAGGTAGATCCTTCGGCGCTCATCTGCACCTCGATCAGCTGACCAGACGCGGTCATGATGAAATTGCCATCAACGCCAGCCTCAGAGTCCTCGGGATAATCCAGATCAAGAACCGGTTGGCCCGCATAAATTCCACAACTGACGGCGGCAACCGGGTCGATCAGCGGATCGCTGATCACATCGCCGATTTTCATAAGTTTGTTGACGGCTAGTTTCAAGGCAACCCAACCGCCGGTGATCGAGGCGCAGCGGGTTCCTCCGTCGGCCTGAAGGACATCACAGTCGACGGTAATCTGACGTTCTCCAAGCGCCACACGGTCAACCCCGGCGCGCAAAGATCGCCCGATCAGGCGCTGGATTTCAACTGTCCGGCCGCCTTGTTTACCCGCTGCAGCTTCGCGCCGCATTCTAGTGTTTGTGGCACGGGGCAGCATTCCGTATTCAGCCGTCACCCACCCCAGTCCGGAGCCTTTGATAAACGACGGCACGCGATCCTCGATTGTCGCATTGCACAAGACATGAGTGTCGCCTACTTTGATCAGGCAAGAGCCCTCGGCGTGCTTTGTGAAGCCGGTTTCGATCGAAACAGGGCGCATTTCACTTAGATTTCTTCCAGACGGGCGCATGACAAGTATCCTTGTTGTTTGTGCGGAGATAGCGCTCCGGACTGCGCAGATGCAACCCCGATTGACGTTTGTGCTACACCGGCTTTAATGCCAGTCGAACCAAGGACACGCAGATGACAAGCACAACAGAGCTACTGGACGATATGAATGACCGGTCCCGCGAGGTGTTCCGGCAGGTCGTCGAGGGCTATCTGGCGAGCGGGGACCCCGTTGGCAGTCGCACCCTGACCCGTACGCTTAGCGAAAAAGTTAGCGCAGCAACGATCCGCAATGTGATGCAGGATCTGGAGTATCTTGGCCTGTTGGACAGCCCCCACATCAGCGCCGGTCGGGTGCCAACGCAGATGGGGTTGCGGATGTTTGTCGATGGTCTGCTTGAGGTCGGTGATCTGGACGAGTCCGACCGGGAAAAAATTGATGCCACTCAAGGTGAAAACGGATCAGACGTGGCAGCCATGCTGGATCGGGTTGGCTCTGCACTGTCCGGTGTGACCCAAAGCGCGTCATTGGTTTTGACTCCGAAACATGAGGCGCCGATCAGACATATCGAATTTGTCTCGCTCGGACATGATCGCGCAATAGTGGTGCTGGTGTTTGCGGACGGTCACGTCGAGAACCGGTTTTTCACACCGCCACCGGGGCAAACCCCAAGCTCAATGCGGGAAGCGGCGAATTTTTTAAATTCGCTGATCGAGGGCAAAACGTTAGGTGATCTGCAAACGGTCATCGGGCTGGAGATCGCCGAACGTCGTCAGGAAATTGATTCGCTTGCCCGGGAAATGGTGGATAGCGGGCTGGCGCTGTGGGAAAACGAAGGTGAACGTAGCGAACGGCTGATCGTGCGGGGGCGGGCGAATCTGTTAGGTACGGATGAAGAAGAGGAGGACCTTGGCCGCATCAGAACCCTGTTTGATGATCTTGAACGCAAGCGCGACATCGCTGATTTCCTCGAGGGCACCGAAAGCGCTGAGGGTGTGCGCATTTTTATTGGCTCTGAGAACAAACTTTTTTCACTTTCGGGTTCCTCTTTGGTGGTTTCTCCTTATATGAACGCTGACCGTAAGATCATTGGCGCGGTTGGTGTCATTGGGCCAACGCGCCTGAACTATGGGCGCATCGTGCCAATAGTGGATTACACGGCGCAGCTGGTTGGAAAGTTGATTTCAGACCGGAGTTAGAGGTGAGAGATGGCAGAGCCAAAGAACGAAGAATTCCTGGACGATATTGACACTGCTGAGGCAGAAGAACTTGCCGACGAGATGTTTGAGATCAACGATGAAGCACTGGAGCTTGAAGCGCTGCGTATAGAGCGTGACGAGTTTCGGGATCGGTTCATGCGTGCCTTGGCGGAAGCTGAAAATGCTCGCAAACGGTCCGACAAAGACCGCCGCGAGGCCGAGCAATATGGCGGATCCAAGCTGGCCCGGGATATGCTGCCCGTGTATGACAACATGAAACGCGCGCTGGAGACAGCGACAGAGGAGCAACGCGAGATCTCGGGCGCGTTGCTCGAAGGTGTCGAGTTGACGATGCGGGAGTTGTTGAACGTGTTCAAAAAACACGGAATGGAATTGATCGCGCCAGAAGTGGGCGACCGGTTTGATCCACAAACGCATCAGGCCATGTTCGAAGCGCCGGTGCCGGGAACAAAAGCCGGTGACATCATTCAGGTTGCCGCCGAAGGCTTCATGTTGCACGATCGGTTGCTGCGCCCCGCGCAAGTTGGGGTGTCTTCAACGCCGGCCAGCTAAATTTTCTGTACAGTGAACCAGGGGCGTTTCAGTCAGGGCTGAGACGCCTCCTTCAATTTGTAGAGCATTTGCAGGGCTTCTCGCGGTGTCAACTCGTCGGGATGGATGTCGGCAAACGAGTCTTCCAACGCGTTTGATTTTTGTGGCGCTGGCGGCGCCGGGGTTGCGGAAAACAGCGGCAGGTCATCTATCAGCGCCTTTTGGGTTGGACCGCCAGTGCGCTCACCTTTTTCCAATGCATCAAGCACCACGCGCGCGCGGGCAACAACCGAGGCGGGCAGCCCTGCGAGTTGCGCAACCTGAACACCATAAGATCTGTCCGCGGCGCCGCGCTTGACCTCGTGCAAAAAGATGACTTCGCCCTCCCATTCCTTGACCGTGACGGTGGCGTTTTCGACTCCGTGGAGCTTTGACGAAAGTGCCGTGAGCTCATGGTAGTGAGTGGCAAACAGCGCGCGTGATTTGTTGACATCATGCAGATGCTCAAGCGTGGCCCAGGCGATGGACAGTCCGTCATAGGTTGCGGTGCCACGGCCGATTTCGTCCAATATGATCAACCCACGATCATCCGCTTGGTTCAAGATCGCCGCGGTTTCGACCATTTCAACCATGAAAGTGGACCGGCCCCGGGCAAGATCATCTGACGCACCTACCCGACTGAACAACTGGCTGATCAGTCCGATATGAGCCGATTTTGCAGGCACGTAGCTGCCCATCTGTGCCAAAAGAGCGATCAATGCGTTTTGTCGCAAGAAGGTTGATTTACCGGCCATGTTGGGACCGGTAAGCAGCCAGATATTGGCTGCATCACCGCCGGATAAATCGCAGTCATTGGTGATGAACGGGGCCCCGCTTTGTGCTTTGAGTGCCTGCTCCACCACGGGATGGCGCCCGCCGATGATTTCAAAGGCGCGGCTGTCATCGATCTTGGGGCGGCACCAGCCTTCGCCGCGCGCCAGATCGGCAAGTGAGGTGGCCAAATCAATCTCGGCCAGCCCACGCGCGGTGTCATTTATGGCCGCTGCGCTGTTGATAATAACGTCCCTTAGCGTTTGATAGAGCCGCTTTTCGATCTCAAGCGCATGATTTCGGGCATTGAGAATCTTGGTTTCCATTTCAGCCAGCGACACTGTGGTAAATCGGACCTGATTGGCGGTTGTCTGACGGTGGATGAAGCGTTCAGACAGCGGTGCAGACAGCATTTTTTCCGCATGAGTTGCCGTGGTCTCGATGAAATAGCCAAGAACATTGTTATGTTTGATTTTCAGTGTCGTGATGCCGGTTTCTTTCACATAGTCGCGCTGCAGGGCGGCGATGACAGAGCGGCCTTCGTCGCGCAACGTGCGTGCCGCATCCAGATCTGAGTCATAACTTGGCGCAATGAACCCACCATCACGGGCAAGATAAGGCGGATCGGCGACCAAAGCGTGGTCCAAAAGGTCTACCAAGGTGTCGTGGCCGGTTAGGGAGTGTGCGGATTGTTGCAAAAGGACAGGGGGGCTTATCTCTTTAAAAAGTCGCGCGATCATCTGGGCCTCGGCCAGACCGTTGCGGATGGCCGCCAGATCACGCGGGCCCGCCCGATCCAAAGACAGACGCGACAAGGCGCGATCTAGGTCGGGGACATTTCTAAGCCGTTTGCGCAGATCAACAGTGAACGAGGCATTTTCTAAGGCAAAACTGATCGCATCAAGACGGGGCTGTATCACATCCAGTGCCCGGGAAGGGCTGGACAAACGCCGCTCTAACAGGCGGGCGCCAGCCGCGGTCGTGGTTCTGTCAACAACTGAGAGCAATGATCCGGCACGCCCACCAGATAAGGAATGTGTGAGTTCGAGATTGCGCCGCGTCGCTGCGTCGATCTGAACCGTGCGATCGGTGCTTTCCCGTTGCGGCAATGCGATCAGCGGCAAGTTGCCCTTCTGGGTGATTTCCAGATATTCGATGATGGCGCCCATCGCGGAAACTTCAGCCCGACTGAACGCGCCGAAGGCATCCAGCGTCGCGACGCCAAACAGGGCGCAAATCCTTTTCTCTGACGCCGTACTGTCAAAAGCCGCAGGGCTGACCGACGTCAGCGCAACTCCGAATTCAGAGACCAATTGAGACATCTCTGCCTCTTTTGACGCCGATACAATCAATTCAGATGGCGCTAGTCGCGCGAGTTCCGGTCCAAGCCGTGCCGGTCCAAGCGGCATAACGTGAAATGCCCCGGTTGAAATGTCGACCCAGGCCAGGGCACAATCATCGCGCACATCGGCAAAGGCGGCGAGATAGTTGTGCCGCCGGGCCTCCAAGAGTGAATCTTCGGTCAGCGTGCCGGGTGTGACAAGTCGGACGACGTCACGGTGGACAACCGATTTTGCGCCCCGTTTTTTGGCTTCAACCGGGCTTTCCATCTGTTCGCAGACCGCAACACGAAAGCCTTTTCGAATCAACGTCAGCAAGTACCCCTCTGCCGCATGAAAAGGGACGCCGCACATCGGGATGTCTTCACCATCGTGTTTTCCGCGTTTGGTGAGCGCGATATCCAGCGCTTCTGACGCCGCCACTGCATCGTCAAAAAACATCTCGTAAAAATCGCCCATGCGATAAAACAGCAGCGCGTCTTTGTGCGCCTGCTTGATGCCGAGGTATTGCGCCATCATGGGCGTAGAAGTGGACACGTGAGTTCCCCGCAGTTGGCTGTAGCAAACCTTACAAAGCGGCGTAGGTCGGCGAAAGCTGAAAACGCATTGTGATTGAGGCGGTTTGCGGCCTAGGCTATCAATCGCAAGCGCACATTGGGGAGTGTCGGAAATGTCCAAGACAAAATTTACAGCAGAAGAGGCGCTTGCGTTCCACCTGGAGCCGATGCCCGGCAAGTACGAAATCACCGCAACTGTGCCCATGATGACTCAGCGGGATTTGTCGCTGGCCTACTCACCGGGCGTTGCTGTGCCCTGCGAAGCCATCGCTGCTGATCCGGAAACAGCTTATGATTATACCAACAAAGGCAACATGGTGGCGGTCATCACCAATGGGACTGCGGTCTTGGGTCTTGGCAACCTGGGCGCGCTTGCCTCCAAACCGGTGATGGAAGGCAAGGCGGTGTTGTTCAAACGCTTTGCCGACGTAAACAGCATTGATATCGAGCTGGATACAGAAGACACAGACGCGTTTTGCGCCGCGGTAAAGCTGATGGGCCCCTCTTTTGGCGGCATTAATTTGGAAGACATCAAAGCACCCGAGTGTTTCATCATCGAGCAATGGCTGAAGGAAGAAATGGACATCCCGGTGTTCCACGACGACCAGCATGGCACAGCCGTTATCTGTGCGGCAGGCCTGATAAATGCATTGCACCTGTCGAAAAAGAAAATCGAAGACGTGCGGATTGTGGTCAATGGGGCAGGCGCTGCCGGCATCGCCTGTCTTGAACTGCTGAAGTTCATGGGCGTGCGGCATGAAAATTGCATCATGTGTGACACCAAAGGGGTGATCTATCAGGGCCGCACCGAAGGCATGAACCAGTGGAAGTCGGCCCACGCCTTAAATACAAAGCTGCGGAGTCTAGAGGATGCGATGAAAGGCGCGGATGTCTTTTTGGGCGTCTCTGTAAAAGGTGCTGTGACTCCGGAAATGCTTGTCAGTATGGCGGATAACCCGGTGATTTTTGCGATGGCGAATCCGGATCCCGAGATTACGCCGGAAGAGGCACATGCCGTGCGCGAAGACGCCATTGTTGCCACCGGGCGCAGTGATTACCCCAATCAGGTCAACAACGTCCTTGGTTTTCCATACCTTTTTCGCGGCGCACTGGATATTCATGCCCGCGCCATTAACGACGAAATGAAGATTGCCTGTGCCCGGGCGCTGGCCGAACTCGCCCGCGAGGATGTGCCGGATGAAGTTGCGCTGGCCTATGGCAAGAACCTGACATTTGGCCGCGACTATATCATTCCGACGCCGTTTGATCCGCGACTGATCCATCGCATTCCGCCAGCTGTTGCGCGTGCAGGCATGAACACCGGCGCTGCCCGCCGCCCGATCATTGATATGGACGCATACGAATTATCGTTGAAATCGAGGATGGACCCAACAGCCAGCATGCTGCGCGGCCTGAATGCCCGCGCGCGTGCAGCGCAGGCACAAATGATTTTTGCCGAAGGCGACGATCCCCGAGTATTGCGGGCTGCGGTTATGTACCAACGCGCCGGCTTGGGCAAAGCCTTGGTTGTCGGCCGTGAGCATGATGTCAAAGAACAGCTGGAACACAGCGGACTGGGGGACGCTGTGCCCGAGCTGGAAGTGGTCAATGCAGCCAATACGCCTCATTTAGAGACTTATAAAGAATTTCTGTACGCGCGGCTTCAGCGCAAAGGACACGACGCCCAAGACATTCATCGTCTTGCGGCCCGTGACCGGCATGTGTTTTCAGCATTGATGCTGGCGCATGGGCATGGCGATGGGCTTGTCACTGGGGCAACCCGGAAATCGGCCCATGTGCTTGATCAAATCAATACCGTGTTTGATGCGGATGCCGTTCATGGGGCGGTCGGGGTTACGGCGCTGCTGCACAAGGGACGCATTGTCTTCATTGCCGACACGTTGGTGCATGAATGGCCAGATCAGGAAGATCTTGCAAACATCGCAATCCGCAGCGCTGGCGTGGCGCGTCACATGGGGCTTGAGCCACGTGTTGCCTTTGTCAGTTTTTCCACGTTTGGCTATCCGGTGTCCGAGCGGGCTGAAAAAATGCATATGGCCCCGGCCGTGCTGGATGCGCGCGGTGTTGATTTTGAGTATGAAGGCGAAATGACGGTTGATGTGGCTCTGAATACAGAGGCCCAGAAATCTTATCCGTTTTCACGATTGACCGGCCCGGCCAATATTTTGGTGGTTCCTGCCCGCCACTCGGCCAGCATTTCGGTCAAACTGATGCAGGAAATGGGTGGCGCCACGGTTATTGGGCCGATTCTGAGCGGCGTAGATCAGTCGATTCAGATTTGCGCGTCAAATTCGACAGCCAATGACATTCTGAATATGGCAGTTCTGGCAGCGTGCAAAGTGGGATAGCGTGGTGCGGTTTAGATTAGCCGTGCACAAACGGCGCATCACCGCCCCATAGTTGTTTGACGCGCTGGTCGCGACCACAGGCATTTCGATAGGCTTTGTAGGCTTCGGACTGCCGCTTTGGGCCAAAGCGTGTCAACGTGATCTTGGTGCCTTTGTAGTAATCCTGATGATAGCTTTCTGCCTCATAAAACGGTGTTGCAGGCAGAATGGGTGTTGCAATTTCTTGGTTCAGGGCCGTGGCGGCATCGGCCTTAGCATTCTCAGCTGAGGTCATTTGTACCTTGTTAGAGACAAAAATTGCAGTGCGATAGCTATCACCACGGTCGCAGAACTGGCCGCCGGCGTCGGTAGGATCGACAGAGCGAAAAAATTTCTCAAGCAGTGATTCCCGCGACACTTTGGACGGGTCAAACATGATCTGGACCGCCTCATAATGGCCGGTTCCCCCGCGAGTCACTTGTTTGTAGGTCGGGTTCTCTACTGTGCCACCGGTATACCCGGAGACAACTTCTGTTACGCCCGCAACACTTTCGAAATCTGATTCGACGCACCAAAAACAGCCGCCCGCCACCGTGAGAGTTTCGGTTTCGGCTGCGTGGGCGCGGGAATGCGAGGCAACTAGACCAACAACAATCAGGACCATCAGCAGCGCTGGCTTGGCATTTTGAAAGATCGACATGGGTGAATCTCCTGTTTCCTGTCAAAGCCTGCCTTCCGTGCGGATCACCCGCAAGAGGCTGAAATGAATTCTCACGCGCTGGTGACGCAAATTTACTGCTTGGCTCTTTGCGGGTGCGGGCCTAGCGTCCGACGTGCAGGAGGACCCAAATGGCCGACAATGTGACCACCCATCAAGCCAAAGATGATGCACGTAACGAGCGCATTTTAATCTACGTGGACGGAAAGCTTGTGCCCAAGGCAGAGGCAACCGTCAGCGTATATGACAGCGGCTTCATGCTCGGTGACGGCGTTTGGGAGGGTCTGCGACTTTATAATGGGCGCTGGGCGTTTGTTGACGAGCACATTGACCGTCTATTTGAGGCCGCCAAAGCCATTGACATTGATCTCGGCCTGAGCCGAAACGGTGTTATTGCCGCTTTGTTAGAGACGCAAAAGGCAAATGACATGACGACAGATGCCCACGCGCGCTTGATGGTCACACGTGGGGTTAAAATGCGCCCGTTCCAACATCCGTCGCTCAGCAGGTCGGGACCAACGATGGTCATCATCATGGAGCATTCGCAGCCCAAAATTCCGCGCCCGATCCGGTTGGCCACTGTGCCGCATTTGCGGGGCCTGCCAATGACGCAAGACCCGAAGCTGAACTCCCACTCCAAGCTGAACTGTATCCTGGCCTGTATTGCCGCCGAAAAGGCCGGCGCGGATGAGGCGCTGATGCTGGATGTGCATGGGTTTGTAAACACAACAAACGCCTGCAACTTTTTCATTGTGCGCAAAGGGGCGGTTTGGACCAGCACCGGAGACTACTGCATGAACGGCATCACCCGACAAAAGGTGATCGACCTGTGCCGCGCTGAGGATATTCCTGTGTATGAGAAGAACTATTCGCTTGTCGATACATATGGTGCAGATGAGGCGTTTCTGACCGGGACTTTTGGCGCGCAAACACCGGTAAGCGAGATTGACGGACGTCAGATTGGGGCGGGCGAAATGGGCCCAGTCACTTTGCGCCTGCGTGAATTGTACAAAGACCTGATCAAGAAAGAATGTGCCTGATGCGAATCGCAATGTGGTCCGGCCCGCGCAATCTTTCGACAGCGATGATGTACAGTTTTGGCGCCCGTTCAGATTGTCATGTCGTCGACGAACCTTTTTATGCGACCTATCTGGCTAAAACTGGGCTGCATCATCCGATGCGGGCCGAGATTTTGGCGTCACAGCCACAGGATGGGGCAGAGGTGGCACAAGCGTTGCTGGCGCCCATACCAAGAAAAAAGCCGCATTATTACCAGAAACATATGACCCAGCATATGGTATCGGACGTTCCCCGCGACTGGATGCACGATGTGAAGAACGTGTTTCTCATTCGCCATCCGACCCGGGTTGTCGCAAGCTATGCCAAAAAACGCGAAGGCCCACAATTGGCGGATATTGGGTTTTGTCAGCAAGATGAATTATTTGACTACGCCTGCGAATTGAAGCACGCGCCGATTGTCATTGATGCAGCGGACATTCGGGCTGATCCCGAATATGCCCTCACAACATTGTGCACTGCGCTTGATCTGGATTGGGACGCGGCAATGCTGAGGTGGCCCGCCGGCGGACACTGCCAAGATGGCGTGTGGGCAAGACATTGGTATGGGGCCGTCCATCGCAGCACGGGTTTTGCTGAGCCAGAAGGTAATCTCCCCCAGTTAGACACTGAATATGCCGCGCTGGCGGCGCAAGCCCTGCCGTACTACGAACGGTTGGAAAAAATGAAACTGACGTAACCGCTCCGGTCAATTCCGAGGCAGTCGTTACTTCAAACGACGCTCGCGCGCCGCAATCAGTTTTAGTCGCAAGGCATTCAGCTGAATGAATCCGTCAGCATCTTTCTGGTCATAAGCGCCTGCATCATCCTCAAAAGTCACATGCGCCTCAGAGTAGAGCGAATGGTCAGACCAACGACCCACGGTGCGCGCCAGACCTTTGTAAAGTTTTAGGCGAACGCTGCCGGTCACATGTTTCTGGCTTTCATCAATCAGCGCCTGCAGCATGTCGCGTTCCGGGCTGAACCAGAAGCCGTTGTAGATCAGCTCGGCGTATTTTGGCATCAACTCGTCTTTCAGATGGGCCTGGCCTCGGTCCAGTGTAATCGATTCAATACCCCGATGCGCCTCAAGCAGGACTGTGCCACCGGGGGTTTCGTAGATGCCGCGTGATTTCATGCCGACAAAACGACCCTCGACAAGATCAAGACGGCCGATCCCATGTTTGCCGGCCAATTCGTTAAGCTTGGTGAGGATGGTGGCCGGCGACATTTTCTCGCCATCAATCGAGACGGGGTCACCGCGTTCAAACCCGATTTCGATGTATTGGGCTGTGTCTGGCGCGTCCTCAGGGTGAACCGTGCGCTGATAAACATAATCGGGCGCTTCGTTGGCCGGGTCCTCCAGCACTTTACCTTCAGAGGATGTGTGCAACAAATTGGCATCGACCGAAAACGGAGCTTCGCCGCGCTTGTCTTTGGCAATTGGGATTTGGTTTTTCTCGGCAAATTCGATCAGTTTGGTCCGGCTCGACAGATCCCACTCGCGCCACGGGGCGATCACCTTGATATCCGGGTTCAGCGCGTAAGCCGCGAGTTCAAAGCGGACCTGATCGTTGCCTTTGCCGGTGGCGCCATGGGCGACCGCATCGGCGCCTTCTGCGGCAGCAATTTCGACCAGACGTTTGGAAATCAATGGACGTGCGATTGAGGTGCCCAGCAGATAAAGCCCTTCGTACAGCGCATTTGCACGAAACATCGGGAAGACAAAGTCGCGCACAAACTCTTCTCGCAGATCTTCGATATAGATAGACGACGCGCCCATCATTTCTGCCTTTTTGCGCGCGGGCTCAAGCTCTTCCCCCTGACCAAGGTCAGCAGTAAAGGTTACCACCTCGCAGCCATATTCGATCTGCAACCATTTGAGGATGATCGAGGTATCAAGACCGCCGGAATAGGCGAGAACAACTTTCTTGGGCGCGGACATCTTGGCTTCCTTATTGGCGGGATCGGACGGGCGATATCGGGTTTTCCCAAGCAGAGCAAGATTGGGAACGAGCGTTGACGCGATCGTCCGGTCTCACTACTGCTTTTTTAATCTATTTTGAGAAAAGGATTGAGACAATGTTGGGTTGGCAGATTTTCACGCACTCGGTGCGTTTGGTGTGGGCAAATCGCGGCGTCGCGTTGAGAATCTCCGCGGTGCTTTACATTGTCTCGGCGGTTTTTCAGCTTTGGGCGCAGACCTCGAGCATTGGCCTGGCGGAGGATGCAGTCCCCAGTGGCGGGACGGCCATGTTGCAGCTTTTTGTGGCTGTCTTGTCTGTGATCGTCAGTTTGTGGATCGCCGTGGCCTGGCACCGATATATTCTTTTGGAAGAAGTCCCTGAAGGGTTCCTGCCGCAATGGCATGGTGATCGGATGGCGGCCTATTTTGGGCGCTCGATCCTGATTGGGCTGATCATGGTGGGCGTGATCGCAGTTTCGGCCATTCCACTGGTCATTGGTCTGGCGGGCGTGGTTGGAGCATCAGTCATGGCGCTTGGGACGATATTTGCGGTTTTTGTATTCTATCGGCTATGTGCGGTTCTGCCATCCACTGCGATGGGTAAGCCGATCACGATGAAAGAGGCCTGGACCGCCACGGACGGAACAACCGGCACCATTATCGTTTTGGTGCTTTGCATGTTTATCGGCGTACTTTTGATGATTGTTCCGGCGACGATGCTGGCCGCAATCAGCCCGATGCTGAGTGTGGTGTACCTGCTGGCGGCACAGTGGTTTTTCACCCTGTTCGGGATCAGCATTTTCACAACCTTCTATGGCTATTTCATCGAAAAGCGTGAACTGGGCTAAGTAATGACACCCGAATTTCAAACGGCTGCGCGTGCCGCCACGGCTGCTATGCGCGCTGTGTTTCCCGAAACGCCATTGCAACGCAACGCCCATCTGTCAGAGCGGTTCAGCGCTGACATCTGGTTGAAACGCGAAGACCTGAGCCCGGTGCGGTCCTACAAGTTGCGCGGCGCGTTTAATGCCATGCGCAAGGTGCCTGAACAAAAACAGTTTGTTTGCGCCAGTGCGGGCAATCATGCGCAGGGCGTTGCCTTCATGTGCCGTCATTTCGGGGTGCAGGGCGTTGTGTTCATGCCGGTGACCACGCCGCAGCAGAAAATTCAGAAGACCCGGATATTTGGCGGTGATCATGTAGAGATTCGCCTGATTGGTGACTATTTTGACGACACGCTTGCCTCGGCACAGACCTATTGTTCGGAACAAGGGGCGCATTTCTTGTCGCCTTTTGATGACGACGATGTGATTGAAGGGCAGGCCTCGGTCGCGGTTGAGATTGAGACGCAGTTGGGCCACGCGCCCGATCACATTATTTTGCCAGTAGGTGGAGGGGGTCTGTCAGCCGGGACCCGCAGTTATTTTGCAGATACCTGCGCCTACACGTTTGTTGAGCCGACTGGCGCGCCCAGCCTTAAACGCGCGTTGCAGGCTGGTAAGCCGGTTGATATTTCGCCCATCGACAGTTTTGTGGATGGGGCTGCCGTTGCCAGCATCGGTCAGCGTACTTTTGCGCGATTGAAAAATGTGCCTGTGTCAGATGTTATCACCCTGTCCGAAGATCGGATTTGCGCCACCATCATCGAAATGCTGAACGTTGAGGGGATTGTGTTGGAGCCTGCTGGCGCTTTGGCTGTCGAGGCACTGCACGATATTAGAGACACTATTAAAGGGGAATCAGTGGTTTGCGTCACCTCTGGCGGAAATTTTGACTTTGAACGGCTGCCCGAAGTCAAAGAGCGGGCGCTGCGATACGCAGGCGTCAAAAAATACTTTATCCTGCGCATGCCGCAGCGCCCCGGTGCGCTGAAAGAGTTTCTTGGCCTGTTGGGTCCGGATGACGATATTGCCCGGTTTGAGTACCTCAAAAAATCGGCGCGCAATTTTGGATCGGTCCTGATCGGGATCGAAACCAGCAAGGCCGAGAATTTTGCAGCCTTTCTTGCCAAACTGGATGGCGCGGGATTTACCTATACTGACATTACAAATGATGAGACGCTGGCCCAGTTCGTGATTTAGAGGCGGCATGGATTTTACTGGAAAAACCATCATCATCACTGGCGGGGCAAGTGGTATTGGGGCTGCGATGGCCCGGTTATTTGCACGCCATGGCGCGCATGTTGTCGTAGCTGATCTGCAGATCGACCTTGCAGAACAGGCGGCGCGTGAGATTGGCGGTGCGGCAGTCAAATGCGACGTGACACATGAGGCGGATATTCAGGATGCTGTTGCGTGGGCCGAGTCGCGGTTTGGTACGGTGGACATGTTCATTTCTAACGCGGGCGTCGCGTTTGGAGAGCCTGATCACGCAGCCTCAGCTTCAGATGACGTTTGGCAACGGAATTGGGATGTGCACGTTATGGCGCATGTCTACGCGGCACGAGCGGTTTTGCCCGGAATGATCGCGCGGCGGTCGGGGATGCTGGTTCAGATGGCATCAGCTGCCGGATTATTGAACCAAATTGGCGACGCGGCCTATTCAGCGACCAAACACGCAGCCGTGAGCTTTGCTGAATCACTGGCCATCACCCATGCCGAGGATGGAATCGCAGTGTCAGTTGTCTGCCCTCAATATGTCGCGACTCCACTGATTGGATTGAGTGATGCAGATGCTGACACGATGCCCTCTCTGATGACAGCGGATCAGGTCGCACAGTCGGTGTTTGATGGGGTCTCTGACGGCGCCTTTTTGATTTTGCCGCACCCGGTTGTCAGTGAATATGTGCGGTTGAAATCGACAGATTATGATCGGTGGTTATGCGGGATGCGCAAACTCCGAACTAAAGCGCGCTCCGAATTTGGATCAACACGCGCGGATGACATTTACAAACTTGTCTAGGCGGCCAGATGCCCCGGGAGATCAGCAATGAACGTCGCTTTTGAGGTGTCATAGCAAGCCAGAATTTCCGGCAAATCAATCTGATCCGCATTTCCCTGCGCCGCGTTGGTTTCCCCCGTCTGACACAGAGTTGAGAACTGACGAAATCCCAAGCTCAGGGCGCTGCCTTTGAGAAAATGCAGGTCCTCTTCGAAGGTCTCCAATTCCGGAGACTGTCGCAAACGGTCCATTACACCCTCAACTTCGTCAAGAAACAAGTCGACAACTTCATCAAAGTCCTCTGGTCCTACTTCGTCACGAAGCTGTTTCAGACGGTCCCAATCTATCACGGCACACCTTTGCTAAATCGAGCATTACATAGGGCAAAAGCGTTAAGTCGTTGTGACCGGCCGTTGGTAAAGAGAGCGCAATTTTAGGTTTCATTCCTTGTTAAGCCGGTGAGTTTAGGCAGGAGGGTATATTTTTAGAAACGCCTATCTGGCTTTGGGATTATTAGTGCCGCCAATTGGAATAGAGTCAACCGACACGGATCAGGAGACTGGTGTCGTACAACACGTGCTGGTTGTCGATGACAGCCGCCTTCAGCGCAGAATCCTCTCCAGCTCTCTCAAACGTTGGGGTTTTGAGGTGACCGAGGCAGAGTCCGGTCACGAAGCGTTGCTGATGTGTCAGGAAAAAACACCGGATCTTGTTATCAGTGATTGGATGATGCCCGGCATGAACGGTCTGGAGTTTTGTAGTGCCTTTCGGCAACTGCCAACGGATCGCTACGGGTATTTCATTCTTTTAACGTCAAAAAGTGAAAAGAACGAAGTGGCCCGTGGCCTAGATGCCGGCGCTGACGACTTTCTGACAAAGCCTGTCAATGCGCACGAATTGCGCGCGCGCATCACGGCCGGGGAACGCATCCTGCGGATGGAGCGGGAACTGACAGAAAAAAACCGCCTGATCACGGACACACTTGCTGAATTGCAGGGGCTTTACGATTCACTGGACAATGACCTGATCGAGGCCAAGAAGCTGCAGCAATCGTTGCTGCGCGAGCGGCACCGGGACTTTGCCACCGCAGACTTGTCACTGTTGTTACAATCAAGTGGGCATGTCGGGGGTGATCTGGTCGGGTTCTATCCTGCAGGAGAAGGTCAGTTGGGGCTGTTTGCCATTGATGTGTCTGGTCACGGCATCAGTTCAGCGTTGATGACGGCGCGGCTGGCGGGATATCTTTCCTCAGCGGCACCAGAGCAGAACGTGGCACTGGGGCGGGACAAGGATGGCGCAACGGTTCCGCTGCCCCCTGCACAGGTCATTGAGAATATGAATAAACTAGTGCTGAACGAGATGGAAACCGAGCACTATTTCACTTTGTTGCTGGCAAATGTTGATCTGGTAACAGGGCATGTGGTGATCGGGCAGGCGGGGCATCCTCATCCGCTGGTCCAGCGTGCAGATGGGCGCATCGAACAGGACGGACCTGGCGGTTTCCCGGTAGGCCTGCTGCCGGGGGCAGCATTTTCTCAGTTTGAGATTCAATTGAATCCCGGGGATCGGTTGCTGATTCTGTCTGATGGCGTGACTGAATGTCCGGATCCGTCAGGGCAGTTGTTGGGTGAAGAAGGGCTGGAGACCTTGGCCCGCGGTCTCAAAGATGTTCATGGACCGGCCATGCTTGAGGCATTGGTATGGAAGCTTAGCGATTATGCCGGCGGTCAGGATTTTCCAGATGATGTGTCGGCCATTCTGCTGAGATTCAAGGGTTCTGATTAGCACGCCCAGGTTCGCACAAAGTGGCGATCGCCAGCATTTCCAAGGATGTCTGCGGCATGTTCAGGTGGCAACCAGAGGGCAAAATGATCCACCTCGGTCGGTGGGCCGACGCGCCGCACTGGGCGGGCAGTGTAGATCATACATAGTTTTTCTGCCCAAAGATCATATTCCGGCATATAGACAAATCGCCGAAACGCTCCAATGCGACGCGGCGCGGCAATGCGCCAGCCGGTTTCTTCAAACACTTCGCGGTGCAATGCAGCGATGGGCGATTCACCGGGATCGATTCCGCCGCCCGGCAGTTGAATATCGGGCTCTGAACCCATCTGACAGGTCAACAACAGCGAGTCACCCTGCGGCAATATTGCATAGGCGCCAGCTCTGCGGGTATAGGTCTGCCCCGCAACGGGCGGCTTTCCAAATCGTCTGATCGTCAATGAACCTGCCCCTTTTTACCTGACTTGCCGCGCCTATATAGACGCGGTATGCCAACCTCTGGCGCTTAAGGAAACCCCATGACACTCGGAGCGAAACTCGCGTGGGACGATACTGTCCTGCCTTTTCAACTAGACAATTCTGACATTCGCGGCCGCGTTGCCCGTCTGGATGGCGTTCTTGACGGTATCCTGATGCAGCACGACTATCCGCTGAATGTCGAAGCGCTGGTTGCGGAAATGGCATTGCTTACCGCGCTGATCGGACAAACAATCAAGCTGCGCTGGAAGTTGCAATTGCAGGTCCAGTCCGACGGACCGGTGCGCATGATTGCAACTGACTATTATGGGCCAACCGAAGAAGGTGGGCCTGCGCGTATTCGCGCCTATGCAAGCTATGATGCGGATCGGCTGACGGATGGCGCGCCTTTTAATCAGGTTGGCGAGGGCTATTTTGCGGTCATGATTGATCAGGGTAATGACATGACACCGTATCAGGGGATCACGCCGTTGACCGGCACATCGCTGTCAGACTGTGCGCAGAGCTACTTTGCTCAGTCCGAACAGATTCCAACGCGGTTTTCCCTAAGCTTTGGAAGGGCAACTGAACCGGGCAAGGGGGAACATTGGCGTGCAGGGGGCGTAATGCTGCAGCATATGCCCAAAGCGTCCCCCTTTGTTGCCCAAGGCGAGGGTACTGGCGAGGTTCTGACCGCCGACGATATTGTCGACGGTGAAGAAGGCGAAAACTGGGCCCGTGTGAACATCTTGCTGGACACGGTTGAAGAGATGGAACTGATCGGGCCAACGGTCCCCCCGAACGATTTGCTTGTGCGTTTGTTTCACGAGGAAATACCGCGTGTGTTTGATGCGCAGGCGGTCCGGTTTGGATGTACCTGTTCAGAAAACCGGGTTCGGCAAAGCCTGTCGATCTATTCAGCTGGCGACATCGCCCAAATGACCACCGATGATGGTCGTGTGACAGCTGATTGCCAGTTTTGTAGCGCACATTATGATCTGGACCCGGCAACTGTCGGGTTTGAGGCCGAAAAGGCCAGCGGTGACTGATCTGATCCAGTCTCTGACGGCGGCGCTGGCCCAGACCGGGCCAGAGTCGTCGGACTTTGATCTGAATCCGGATGTCAAACTGCCCGAGGATCGCAAATTGCGGCCCGCTGGTGTTTTGGTCGCACTGATGCAGGTTGAGTCCGCATGGCACGTCATCCTGACAAAGCGGTCCTCGGCTCTGAAACACCATCCCGGCCAGATTGCGTTTGCCGGCGGCAAGCAGGACGAAACGGATGTGGATGTCATTGCAGCCGCCCTTCGAGAGGCCCGCGAGGAGATCGGTCTGCCATCCGAGATTGTCGACATTATGGGTACGTTGCCGATTCATGAAACGGTCACCGCGTTTCGGGTAACGCCGGTTTTGGCCTTTGTTAGAGCCGCTTTTGAGGTTCTACCTGAGCCCGGCGAGGTGGATGAAGTGTTTACAGTCCCACTCAGCCATCTGCTCGATCTGGGTAATTATGTGATTCAATCTCGGCACTGGCAGGGCCGTCAGAGATACTATTTTGCGGTGCCCTATGGGCCTTATTACGTGTGGGGCGCCACCGCGCGAATCTTGCGTGGTCTGGCGGGCCGGATGACCCCATGACGCAGATCACAGACAGTTGGTTGACACGACCCGAGACGCAGGCTGTGTGCGCAATGCTGACGGAAAATGGTGCGCAGGCGTTGTTTGTCGGCGGCTGCGTGCGCAACGCGCTTTTGGGTGTGCCTGTCAATGATCTTGATATTGCGACCGACGCACTGCCGGAACAGGTCGTTGCGTGGGCGGCAGTGGCAAAGCTGAAGGTTGTCCCAACCGGGATAGACCACGGCACGGTCACGGTCATATCAAACCGCATTCCCTTCGAAATCACCACATTCCGTCAGGATGTGGAGACAGACGGGCGCAGGGCGGTTGTCGTCTTCTCCAAAGAGATCAGCGAGGATGCCCGGCGACGCGATTTCACAATGAACGCGCTTTACGCGCGGCCAGACGGGACCGTTGTCGACCCGTTGGGTGGCATGCAAGATCTTGTCTCTGGTCACGTCCGGTTCATTGAGGATGCAGATCAACGCATCGAAGAAGATTATCTGCGTATCCTGCGATTTTTCCGGTTCACGGCTTGGTATGGAAACCCTGAACTAGGGTTTGACGCCGAGGCCCTCGCCGCCATTGCCGCGCATCTGGAAGGTCTGGAATTCCTTTCAAAAGAGCGTATTGGTGCTGAAGTGCTGAAGTTGTTGGCCGCTGATGACCCGGTTCTCGCCGTCGCAACGATGCGTAGTTTGAACGTGTTGGGGCGTGTTCTGATCGGCGCAGATGATCGCGCACTTGGTCCGCTGGTGCACTTGGAAAATACCGCAAATATAGAACCTGAACCGCTGAGGCGCTTGGCAGCATTAGGCGGGGAGTCACCGGAGTTCGACTTGCGACTGAGTAAGGCACAGAGGCGTCGGGTTGCGGATCTGCGCAAGGCGGCAACGTCCGGCATGGCTGCATCTGAACTGGGATATCGATATGGTCGCGCGTTTGCGAACGACGCGATATTGCTCCGATTTGCCCTATTAGAGACTACTTTTGATGGCGCACAATTGGCCGCTGCGGAAATCGGCGCAAAGGCGAAATACCCGATCAAAGCTGCCGATCTAATGCCGGATGTGATGGGTGATGCGCTGGGCGCGCGGCTGGATGAGCTGGAAACGCGCTGGATTGCGTCTGAATTCACGCTCACCAAAGAGGATCTCCTGCAAGGCCCGGCTTAGGGCTCTGCAAGGGGTGACAGTGGGTCTCAATTCGGGTAGAGGTATCGGCACGAAACAGAGGTGGAGGAATGCAAATGTACTACGGGATTTGGTACAGCTTCAGCTGAAACGACCGCCCCGTTTGGACGGCGAACGCGTTTTGGCGCCGTCTTTTTGCATTCATGCTCAATCCGGAGCGCCCCTATGTTTAAGTTTTTTGAAAACCTCGTTGACCCCTACGTTGAATACACCGAGACAGATCACCCACCGCAAACGTTGTGGCTGTTCCTGAAGGACTACGCCCAGCCGTTCAAAAGAGTCTTTGCGATTACGGCGCTGATGTCGGTGATCGTTGCGGCGGTCGAGGTCGGGCTGATTTATTATATGGGCCGGGTTGTCGACCTTATGGCAGGGGACCCTGCGAAGGTTTGGGGCACCTATGGCACTGAATTGGTGCTGGTTGCCCTCTTTATCATCTTTGTGAGGCCGCTCTTGCAGGTGTTGGACGTGGCGCTGCTGAACAATGCAATTCTGCCGAATTTTGGCACGCTCATTCGGTGGCGGGCGCATAAACATGTTTTACGTCAATCGGTGGGTTGGTTCGAGAATGATTTTGCTGGACGTATCGCAAACCGGATTATGCAAACGCCACCTGCTGCAGGTGAGGTGATTTTTCAGGTCTTTGATGCGATTTCCTTCTCTTTGGCTTACCTGATCGGGGCCGCAGTGATGTTGTATTTTGCCGATGCGCGGCTTTTGCTGCCGCTTTTGATCTGGTTTGGCTTTTATGCGCTATTGGTGCGCTGGACGGTGGTTCGGATTGGCCCTGCGTCCAAGGCGGCCTCGGATGCCCGGTCAGCAATCACCGGTCGCGTTGTCGACAGCTATTCCAATATTCACTCGGTCAAGATGTTTGCACATCACAAACGAGAGCTGAGTTTTGCCAAGGATGCCATCGAGAAGAGCCGCGAAACCTTTCAGGCTGAGATGCGGATCTTTACCAAGATGGATGTGACACTGGTCGCGTTGAACGGTTTGTTGATCGTCGGCGTTGTTGGTTGGGGGATCTTGCTGTGGGTGCAAGGGCTTGCCAGCACCGGCGTTGTTGCAGCAGCGACAGCGCTGACATTGCGGCTGAATGCAATGACCGGTT
Organism: uncultured Sulfitobacter sp.; assembly: GCA_965363755.1. Lineage (GTDB taxonomy): Bacteria > Pseudomonadota > Alphaproteobacteria > Rhodobacterales > Rhodobacteraceae > JL08. The sequence goes on along the minus strand of CBDTVL010000004.1, from coordinate 5,390 downwards.
GGATTATGTGGGCGCTGACCTCGTTCTTTCGCCAGTTGGGTGTGGTGGCCGAAGGCATGGAAACCATCGCGCAGCCAATTGAGCTCAAGGATTGCGATCAGGCCAGGCACCTTGTGCTGAGGGAGGGGCGCATTCAACTGCAGTCGCTGAGCCATCACTATGGTCGCGAAGCAGGCGGGCTGGATCGCATTGATTTGACAATTCAACCGGGCGAAAAGATTGGGCTGATTGGCCGGTCCGGTGCTGGAAAATCGACCCTCGTAAAGCTGCTTTTGCGATTTTATGATCCCGATAGCGGCACCATTCTGATCGACGGGCAAGATATTACCAAGGTCACGCAGGACAGTTTGCGCCTGAATATCGGAATGGTACAGCAAGACAGTTCGCTGCTACACCGCTCGGTGCGCGAAAACATCCTTTATGGCCGTCCGGATGCCTCGGAAGAGGAGATGTTGGCGGCGTCGCGTCAGGCGGAAGCACATGAGTTTATTCTGGACCTGGCCGACCAGGAAGGGCGCACCGGTTATGACGCTCAGGTCGGTGAACGCGGCGTGAAACTGTCCGGCGGGCAGCGTCAGCGGATCACGCTTGCGCGGGTGATTCTAAAAGACGCGCCAATTCTGTTGCTGGACGAGGCGACCAGTGCGCTTGACAGTGAAGTTGAAGCAGCCATTCAGGACACTCTGTATGGTATGATGCAGGGCAAGACGGTGATTGCAATTGCCCATCGTCTGTCCACGATTGCCCATATGGACCGCATTCTGGTGTTGGATCAGGGTCGAATCGTCGAAGAAGGTCCGCATGGCGCGCTTTTAGAGCGGGGCGGGCTATATGCACAATTCTGGGCGCGCCAATCAGGCGGGTTTCTGAATACAGAGGCCGCGGAATGAAAATCGAAACTTGGATTGACGCGTTTCGCCAAGCTGATGGTCCGCCACCACAAGAGTTGGGCCGGTTTATGCGCTGGTGCCTTTCGGGGGCGTGGCCAGCGTTGGGGCTGGCTGCGTTCTGTTCAGCGGCCGCTGGCGGAATCGAGGCAGGAACGGCTCTGATACTTGGACAGGTTATCGATTTGGCGGTGGCCAGCGGATCAGAGCGGTTCTTTGATGGCTCAAACACGGCAATGATTGTGGCTGCGGTTGCGTTTTTCATGATTGCGCGGCCGCTTTTGTTTGGTCTTTCTGCCTCTGCCAATGCCATCATCGTGGCGCCGAATGTGAATCCACTGGTTTTGTCGCGTTTGCATCGCTGGACCCTGGGCCAGTCAGTTCGATTCTTTGACGACGACTTTGCCGGACGAATCGCGCAAAAGCAGATGCAGGCAGCGCGCGCGGTCACTGATGTTGCAGTGGAAGTGATCAACGTTGTCGCGTTTGCGCTTGCGTCTCTTTTTGGCTCCATAGTGCTGCTTCTTGCGATTGACTGGCGGATTGCAGGCGGGTTCGCAATTTGGTTATTCGGGTATTTTGCGCTGATCAACTGGTTTCTGCCCCGCATCCGGAAGCTGGCGGCAGGGCGGGCGGGGGCCCGTGCCATGGTCACCGGCCAAATTGTGGACACCATTACCAACATCAAGACCGTCAAACTGTTCGCACACGCCGATCATGAAGATCGCGCTGCATTGGGTGCGATGAACTATTTCAGGGAAAAGGCGCTAGGCTTTGGTTATTTGTCAGCGGGATTCCGATTCTGCCTGATGACATTGGCAGGCGCCTTGCCGGTGCTGATGATTGGAGGGACACTTTGGCTCTGGCATCTCGGGATCGCGAGTGAAGGTGACATTGTTGCGGCAGGCGCCGTGTCGATCCGGATTGCGCAGATGACCGGCTGGGTCAGTTTCACGCTGATGGGAATATACTCAAACATTGGCGAGATTGAGGATGGCATGCATACACTCACGCCGCGCAGCAGGGTTGAGAATGTCGTCGGTGCTGTCGACCTGGCTGTCCCGCAGGGCGAGATTGTATTTGATCAGGTTGGTTTTGCCTACGGTCGCGAGACAGGTGGCGTTGCCGCTATTTCGCTGACCATTGCGCCGGGCGAAAAACTGGGGATTGTTGGCGCGTCAGGGGCGGGGAAGTCGACGCTGGTTTCGCTTCTGATGCGGCTCTATGAAGGCGAAAGTGGCGATATTCTGATCGATGGTCAGGATGTGAAAAGTGTTACGCAAGAGAGTTTGCGCCGCCAGATTGGCATGGTCACGCAAGAGACTGCAATGTTCAACCGATCGGCGCGTGAAAATATTCTATATGGTCGGCCTGACGCAACCGAAGAAGAGATGATCGAGGCGGCAAAAAAGGCAGAAGCGCACGCGTTCATTCTTGACCTGATGGACCACAAGGGGCGCAGTGGATATGCGGCCCACTTGGGCGAACGCGGGGTGAAATTGTCAGGTGGTCAACGCCAGCGTATCGCACTGGCGCGGGCAATCTTGAAGAACGCGCCAATTCTGGTCTTGGATGAGGCGACTAGTGCGCTTGATAGTGAAGTTGAATCATCGATTCAAACGGCGCTGAGTCGCGTGATGCAGGGGAAAACCGTGCTGGCCATCGCGCACAGGCTTTCGACGTTGTCAGAAATGGACCGGATCATCGTTTTGGACCAAGGCCGCATTGTCGAAAATGGCCCGCATGACGCGCTTTTGGCGCGCGGCGGTCTTTATGCAAATTACTGGAATCGCCAGTCGGGCGGATTTATCGAAACGAGAGCTGCCGAATAAGGGCTGTCGTATCGCGCCGCGCCGCTGTATCTGGCCGGGATGGAGACTTTCAAAATCAACCGGCTCGGGCATCAGGGCGATGGCATTGCCGATGGCCCGGTTTTTGCACCTCTGGTTCTGCCGGGTGAAGTGGTAACCGGCGAGCGCAATGGGCAGAGATTAAGCAATGTCCGGATTCAGACGCCATCCGATGATCGGGTCTCGCCACCCTGTCGGCATTTCAAATCGTGCGGTGGCTGCCAGCTTCAGCATGCGTCGGACGGATTTGTCGCCGCCTGGAAAGTTGAAGTGGTGCGCCAAGCGCTGAAAGCACACGGTTTAGAGACTGATTTTCGGCCAATCATCACGTCACCAGCTCGATCCCGTCGCCGGGCGACCTTGTCCGCGCGCAGAACCAAAAAGGCAGCGATGGCCGGCTTTCATACCCGCGCATCGGACGTGATTGTCGAAGTGCCGGACTGCCAGTTGCTGCATCCAGACCTGTTGGCAGCAGTTCCTTTGGCTGAGGCCTTGGCGATCCATGGATCAAGCAGAAAGGCGGAACTGTCGGTCTCACTGACTTTGTCCGATGTCGGTTTGGATGTCTCGGTTCAGGGTGGCAAGGCGTTGGATGGCCCATTGCGGATTGTGCTGGCGTCGTGGACCGAACAAAGCGGAATCGCGCGATTGAGCTGGGATGGCGAAGTTGTTGCAATGCGCGAACCTCCTGGGCAGCAATTTGGCGCAGCCCGTGTCGTGCCGCCACCGGGTGCGTTTTTGCAGGCCACGTCGCACGGAGAGGCGGCATTGATGGAAGCTGTTCAAGAAGCGGTGGGCGATGCAGATCAAATCATCGATCTTTTTTCCGGATGCGGGACATTCACACTGCCTCTAGCAAAACATGCTGAAGTGCATGCTGTTGAGGAAGACGCAGATATGATGTCTGCCTTGGATCAGGGTTGGCGGATGGCGAAAGGTCTAAAAAAAGTGACCCATGAAGCGCGCGATTTATTTCGTCGCCCGCTTTATCCGGACGAATTGTCTAAATTCGGGGCTGTCGTTCTGGATCCGCCGCGCGCTGGCGCCGAGGCGCAAACCGAGCAGCTGACGCAGTCCAAAATTCCCCGCATTGCCTATGTTTCGTGCAGCCCGACAAATTTCGCGCGCGATGCCGCGACGCTTGTTGCGGCTGGGTATATGCTGAATTGGGTGCAGGTTGTGGATCAATTCCGCTGGTCTGCACATGTGGAACTTGTCGCTGGGTTCACTCTCTCCCCTATCACGGCCAAGCACTAACGAGGGATGATCATGGATTTTCGAATCAAGCTGGCCCGCTGGCTGGAGACGCCGGCGGTGACCAATGGGGTGCTTGCGGTCATCATATTTAACGCCGTTATTCTTGGGCTGGAGACGTCAGAACCGCTCATGACGCGATTCGGCGCGGTGATCGTGGCGCTTGATAAGGTGTGTCTGGCCGTTTTTGTGGTGGAGATTGGATTAAAGCTGATCGCCAATGGCGGCCGGTTTTTCAGAAATGGCTGGAACCTGTTTGACTTTGTCATTGTTGGTGTCGCCCTTATTCCGGCTGCGCAAAGCTTTTCTGTGCTCAGGGCAATTCGCATTTTGCGAATTCTGCGAGTCATTTCTGCCGCGCCGCGCCTAAGACGCGTGGTCGAAGGTTTTGTTCTCGCCCTGCCCGGCATGGGCAGCGTGTTCCTGCTGATGGCGATTATCTTTTATATCGGCGCCGTTATTGCGACCAAGTTATTTGCAGTCGCGTTTCCGGAGTGGTTCGGAACTCTCGGTCTTTCGGGGTATACTTTGTTTCAGATCATGACGTTGGAGAGCTGGTCAATGGGCATCGTGCGGCCGGTAATGGAAGCTTATCCTTATGCGTGGACGTTTTTTGTGCCTTTTATCATGGTTACCACTTTTGCCGTGGTGAACTTGTTGGTTGGCCTTATCGTCAATTCGATGCAGGACGCACATTCCCAAGAGGATGGAGAGCGTACCGATGCCTACCGCGATGAAGTTCTGGTGCGGTTGGAGGCGATCGAAAAGAAGCTGGAATTGAAATAACGCCTGTGTGACTGACGTTTGATAGTGCTTTGTTCCCCTGCAAATTCGGGTTACAAGAGCAGTGAGCAAATATACGGCAGGCAAGAAATATGCGGTTAACGCAATTGGTACTGGTACTGCTGCTGGGTGTGAGCCTGGCTGGCTGTTCGAGCAAATTCAAATCTTATGATGGCCCCGAGGTGACATCTATTGTGGTCAACAAAGGTGCGCGCAAAATGTATTTGCTGCACAACGAACAGGTTCTCAAGGATTACCAGATTGGTCTTGGGTTTGCCCCCGCGGGCCACAAAGTTGTCGAAGGCGACGGAAAAACACCTGAGGGAAGCTATCTGATTGACCGGCGCAATCCAAAAAGCAGGTTCCATTTGTCGCTGGGCATTTCATATCCAAATTCAAAAGATATCGCGACAGCCAAGGCGCTGGGCAAGTCGCCCGGCGGCGATATCTTTTTTCACGGCAGACCCAAACCCTGGCGTAACGGAGTGGATGACTGGACGTGGGGATGCATTTCCGTCACTGACCGAGAGATCGAAGACATTTATGCCATGGTCAATGTTGGCACGCTGGTCACAATCCGACCCTAAACAGTTTGAATCTTAGCTTCCCATAACCA
>CBDTVL010000003.1:0-49639 GCA_965363755.1 uncultured Sulfitobacter sp. | reverse complement strand
TCGCCGGATTCGCTGAGCAGTCGCCACGTGTAGTCGTGCCCATGATCGATGTGGCGATTGGCCTGCGACAGAGTTTCTAGGGCGCAGGAAAATCCCAGCTGGGAAAACCCCGGCAACAGGGCAAAAACATAGCGTTTTGCTGTGGGAAACGCGCCAAAGTCACTTTTGGATTGTTATGTGATATCCCCGGTCATCTTGCCTTTATGTGGATTTAGGCTGGGGTGGCCGCAAACGTCGTGTCAATTTGAGACTTGCCGTTGGCCGGATGTGCAAATTGCGCCGCAAGATTGCCGACTGCAATGGTCAATCTGTACTTTATGTCGCGAACCCCAAGAGAGTCAGATAAGATGATGACGGCAATTGCGTCGAAAGCATCACGCCCTAAGGTGCGGGAAACTGAGACAACAGCTGATCGACTGCAGAGGGATCTGAAAAGTCTAACCGCACCGGCAGCGTAATAACCTTCTGTCGAAACGCATCTGGCAACCGCACGGCGTCTTTCTCTGTTGTGACCAGTTGCGCGCCACGGGCAACGGCATCTGCCTCTAGTCGGCGCATCAAAGCGGGCGTCAATTGTTGATGATCCTCCAGTGCCTCAGCGTGAACCAGATTGGCGCCTAGGGCGCGTAAGGTGTCGAAGAACTTCTCGGGGTGGCCGATGCCGGCAAACGCCAGATAAGTTCCGTCGCCCCACGGCATGCCGGTTTGCAGCGGTGCAAGGGCACCTTTGAGGTGCAGACTTGGCAAGGCGTGGCCCCATTTTGTCTGAAAGTTCTGCTGCGCCTGCAGATTGCCAATCGACAATACAGCATCGGCGCGGGCCAGACCGGGCGCAACAGGCTCTCGCAACGGACCGGCTGGCAGACACAATCCGTTCCCGAAACCCTTGTCTGCATCGACGACAACAATTGATAGATCGTAGGCCAGAGCAGGGTTTTGAAATCCGTCGTCCAATACCAGAACACTTGCGCCACTTTGCTCAGCTTGCCGGGCACCGGCGGCGCGATCCTTTGCAACCCAAACTTCCGCAAATGCAGCCAGCAAAAGGGGTTCGTCGCCAACCTGCGCGGCATCATGAGCCCGAGGCTGGACCCGCACCGGACCATCCAGAGTACCGCCATATCCGCGCGACACGACATGCACTTCGTGGCCTTTGTCGCGCAAACGCTCGATCAGAGCGATCACTGTGGGCGTTTTACCTGTCCCGCCAGCGTTCAGATTGCCGACGCAGATCACCGGAATGCCGATCCGTTCTCGTCTACCTTTGGCCAATCGGCGCGCCGTGGCATGGGCGTAAAGTGCGCCCAACGGTGCCAGCGCACGGGCCTGCCAGTTGGGCGGCAAATACCAAAATCGCGGCGCACGCATCAGATGACCTGCCGTTCATCCAGCGCCGACTGCACCAGATCTATTATCCTGTCGGTCAGTTCTGCCCCTTCCGAGACAACCTCCCAGCCTGAGTGGGCCATCGATGCAGCCAGATCCGGCGCTATCAGACGCAATACGGCGGTGCCCAGACCGTCTGCATCTTTAACAATTCGGGCGGCACCTGCTGCGGCAAGGCGCGAATAAGCTTCCAGGTGATCGCCGACATTCGAGCCGTAGAGGATCGCTGATCCCAATGCGGCCGCTGCAAATGGATCGCGCCCCCCATATCCCGGAACCAGCGAACTGCCGACGAAAGCCAGTGGCGCAAGCCTATACCACAGCCCAAGATCGTCAGAGCTGTTCGCAACCAAAACCTGCGTGCCATCATCAGGCAGAGTGCCGGCACTCCAGTCTGCAACGGGAAAGCCCATGGCTGCGACCTCATCCGCCAGTTGCTCATTTGCAAATGCTGGCACCATGATCAGCAACAAACGGTGGGCGCGACGGGCGGCTTGCCGATGCGCAGTGAGAACCCGAGGGACCTCTTCAGGTTGAACTTCAGCCGCGAGCCAAACCGGGCGGCCCAATAGGTGGCTCGCGAACTCATCGAATTTAGTCTGGTTGCACGGCGGAGGTAAGGCGCCAGCGCGTAACGGTGCCGTCAGATGAATGTCTTCCGCGGTCAGGCCAAGGCTGATCAATCTTCGTTTTGCGTCCTCCGATTCTGCCATCACAGCCGAAAACTCCGATAGTAGACGGCGTGAAACCTCGGGGAACCAGCGCTCTTGACGGCTGTCAAAACCATCGGCGCTGGCGTCGATCAGAAATTCCGGAACATTGCGAACCACTGTCTCGAGGTTGAGGTTCGGGCGCAGGAATCCACCGGTCCAGACACAGGCGTCTGGTGACCAGTGATCCAGAAACTGAGCGACTGTGGCAGGATGATCTGCTGGCAGGATTTCGGTAAAACAGGCGTCTTGAATTTTTCCGGCACGCGCGCAGGCGGCGGCGGGCACAAGATCGGGATCACAGGTAATGAGCACATGTAAATTCCCCCGCAAAGCCGCCAGCCGACCACCCAGATCCACCAGCGCAGTGAGACGGGTTGCACTGGTGGCGTGGGCCCAGACCAGCTCGCCGTTGGGACGCGGCCTGGAAGGGGTATAATTGGGCGTAGGACCTCGCCTTACAAAGGCACGATATGCAGCCAGACTAAGCGATGGCCCCATGCAGGGTTTACCCGAGTTCTTCGGTCGACGACGCTGGGGTTTCTTCGTCCCGCAAGCGGTGCAGATGGGCAATAAAATATCGCATATGGGCGTTGTCCACGGTGCGATGAGCCTCGGACTTCCAGGCATTATAGGCGCTGGCATAATCGGGAAACATCCCAACAATGTGGAGATCATCGACGTCTTTGAACACGTTCTGGGCCGGATCGACCAACTCTCCTCCAAAGACAAGATGCAGGCGTTGGGTCATGTCAGTGTCCTTTGGTATCCGGTGATCTAAAGCTCTGGTCAACCTACGCCATTGGCCTGTCGCGTCAAGCCGGGCGGGGGTCTCTGTGATCCAAGGCCGCAATGATCTGACCATGAACCGGCGCGCTGGCGGAAACTACACCGTTCAACATCGGATGAGCATTGTTGAACCGCAACGGCGCGCCGGTTTTGTCGCTGCAAACGGCACCTGCTTCACGCAAAATCAGATCGCCAGCAGCAATGTCCCACTCCCAGCTATCACGCAGAGTCAGCATGGCGTCAAAGCGCCCCTCGGCTACCAGTGCAAGACGATAGGCCAGCGACGGGCGATAAGATCGCGTGACCTCAGGCACCGCGCGCAGCCAGTTTTGCGGGTCAAAATTTGGTCTGGCCGAAAGCACTGAGGCGCCTGCCAATTCTGCTGTATCGGATGCTTTGATCGGGACGCCATTCAGAAATGCCCCCTGGCCCGCTGCAGCGCTATAAAGCTTATCGCGCATCGGCAAGTATATTACCGCAGCGGAGACTATGCCGTGGTGGGCCACCGCCAGTGCGTGTGCCCATGTCTTGGACCCTTCGACAAAGCTGCGGGTGCCATCAATCGGATCAACGATGAACACAGTGTCAAGGTTTAGGCGGTCGGCGGTGTCTTCGGTCTCTTCAGATAACCAACCATATCCTGGGCGGGCTGCCTGCAATGTGGTTTCCAGCATGGCGTTCACGGCAAGATCAGCTTCGGTCACCGGCCCCGCACCGCCGGGTTTGTCCCAGCTTTGCGCGTCCGGTCCGGTGAAGTTGGTTGCAATTCTACCTGCCGCCCGTGCGGCGTCTATCAATAGGGACAGATCACTTGCCGGCAAGTGTCATTCCTTCGATCAGCAGGGATGGCACCACTCGGCTCAGATGAGCGCGCGCATCATTGGCAGGTTGAATACGCCGCAGCATGTCGCGCAAGTTGCCCGCAATAGTGCATTCATTGACCGGATGGCTGATCTCTCCGTTTTCGATCCAGAGCCCAGATGCTCCGCGCGAATAGTCCCCTGTGTTGGGATTGATCGTCGAACCAATCATCGATGTCACTAACAAGCCAGTTCCCATGTCGCGGATCAGGTCCGCGCGACTTTGTTCGCCCTGGGTCAAAGTGATATTCCAGTTCGAAGGCGATGGCGGGGCAGAGGTTCCGCGCGCGGCATTCGCGGTCGAAGCCCTCCCGAGTTTACGACCGGTGGCCAAATCAAGCGTCCAACCGGTAAGAACCCCATTCTCGACAATGACCCGCCTTTGCGTCGGCAGACCTTCCCCATCAAATGGCCGTGATCCGGCGGTACGAACCCGATGCGGATCTTCGATCAGCGACAAATGATCGGGCAATACGGCTTCACCCAATGCGTTGCGCAACCATGATGCACCGCGGGCGATGGCCACCCCGTTGATGGCAGACAGCAGATGGCCAATCAACGACGACGAAATACGTTCGTCAAACAGCACCGGGTAGTTTCCTGTCGGGGGTTGGGTTGCACCCAGACGGGCCAATGCGCGTTCTGCGGCCGCTGCTCCAATATCTTCCGGGCTGCGTAAATCGGTCTGGAACAACCGCATATCGCCGTCGTAGTCTCGCTCCATCCCGGTTCCAGTTCCAACAATCGCGACGCATGAGATCGCCCGATCGGTGCGCCCGTAGCCCCCCGAAAATCCGTTTGACGCCGCCAGATGGATTTGCCGCGCAGCATAAGCCGCAGTCGAGGACTGCACCTGAGTGACCCCGCTGACGGCCAGCGCAGCCGCTTCCGCGCGCAGCGCATCGTCCTGCAATTCAGTTGGGTTGGGTTCCGGCGCCGGATCCGCCAGCTCTAGTGCAGCGACGTCCCAGTTTTTGGCCAATGCGTCCGCATTTGCCAATCCAATATTGGGGTCCTCAGGGGCCTCGCGGGCCATGGCCACTGCGCGCTGCGCCATTTCGACAAAAGTTTCAGGACGTGTATCAGAGGCCGAAACATTGGCCTGTCGCTGGCCGATCATGACTCGCAGACCGATGTCGATGCCTTCCGAGCGTTCCGCCTGCTCCAGCTTGCCTTCGCGTACGTCGATAGACACGGATGTACCTTGTACAGCCATCGCGTCAGCGGCATCCGCCCCGGCATCTTTTGCTGCCCGCAGAAGGTCGTGGGTCAGCTGGTCAAGAGGTTGGGTCATATCAGGCCTTTTCGCGCATCTCGGGCCCGAGGTAACGCCCGCGTCCCCAAGCCGCAATAGTGGATGCCAAAAGGGGGCCGCATTATACAGCCCCCTTTGGCATTTTCGATCTACAGCGGCTACTGAATGCGCTGACCATTGGCGAGGACATGCCCCTCATCATTGATTTCGATCTTGGACGTCAACGTATCCTCGGCGCCGCCGGGGACTGCAAACAGACCCATCATCATGCGCGCCCCCATGGCTTGTTCTTCCGGCAACAAGCCCATCAACACCAGTTTGTCCAACAGCCCATTGCCGCCAACCAGTTTCAGGTCAACCGCGCCGGTGGGTTTGGGCATGCCATTGAATTCCTGCGTGTTGTCAAAGACAAAGTCTCCCATGCCGGTCAACGTCGCGCCGGCGACCGAGACCAGCAGGTTCTTGAGACTAAGCGAGTTCAGTTCACCGGGAACAGCTCCGCTCTGCTCCAACATAGCTGCCTGCTCGGGGTCCAGGAAATTGACCAGAACTTTCGCTTTGCCTGCGAGATCAAGTGACACTGTGGCCGGGTCGCGCGGCAGCGTTTCAGACGGGTCAAACAGGTTCCACAACGTGTCATCCATGGTGAAGTTGCCCAATGTCAGTGCAAGGCCAAAATCCTGTTCTTCGTCAGATTTCGAGATTGGCATCACTAACCGAAAAAGCGATTCATCCATCTTAAGCCCGATGCCAAACGGAATCTCATCGCCAGCAAAACTAGCTGATGTGTTACGTGCCGTTAGATCATATGTCAGCGTCGACTGGTCCATTGTGACCTTGGCTGTTCCACCTTGGGATGACGTTGAACCCTCGACATTGCCGTCAGGTCCTTCTGCCTTGAATTCACCGCTGCCGCTTTGGTATTCAAAACCGCCGTCAATACTGAACCCGGCGGCGAGCATCGCAGGGATGTCAGAGCTGTCGATCTCTAGCGGCAATTCGCCGGTTCCCGACATTCTTACGCCGGTCAGGGAGCCTTTGAACATTCCGCGGCCGTCATCGTTGGGGTCGGTGAAACTCATGTCATAGGTCAGCGAATCGGCAGTGAAATCCTGACCGATGGTCCGAATGTCGCTGGCTTTCATCGTGCTGAATCCAGCGACATTTGCCATTGAGACATTAAATTTGACGTTGTCAGCTGACACGTCTTCGCCTTCTACATCCAGACTGACAAGAGTCATGGACAACTGATCGGCGGTCAAGTCATAGGTCATGTCATTTGGCACGCCAGATGCAGTCATTGCAAAGCCGGAATGCCGGTAATCAATTTGCATGTCGACCGGCCCGTCATTTTCGGGCGTCACCGCGATATTGATCGGCATCACTTCGGGAACCTGTATCAAAACAGTTCCGTTCCCGTTCTCGGTAAAGGTCAGACCATCCATTTTCATCGAGACGGTGCCTTCGTCGGCAGCCATTTTCATCGACATATCTACGTTCGACACGGTCAGCACATTGCCTGACATGTCTTCGCTGGCCGTCAGCTCATACCCCATGCCTTCGATATAATCGCGCCAACTCTCCCAGACCTCCAGGGCCGTAACATCCGCAGATGCGGTCTGAGCGGCAAGAACGAGGGCCAGAGCGCTTGTCGCGCCCAAATGTTTCAAAATGCGCATTGTGGAACCTTTCTCAGTCACATGGTGGCGGTGTATTTGTTTTATGCGGGGCAATGGCCAAGAGGGCAAGGTCTGGACCCTCAGCCAAGTGCAGTTTACCACGCTTTCTTAGGGCAGTTGTCGATAAACCTTTAAGAAGTTGCGGGAGATTTCAGATGGATATGACCGGAAAGACCGTCATGATCACAGGGGCCAGCCGTGGTATTGGCGCGGCGGCAGCGCGGGTTTTTGCCTCAGCGGGTGCAAATGTGGCCCTTCTCGCGCGCTCAAAGGGTGATATTGGCGACATAGCCCGCGAGATCGGGGCCAAGGCCGTCGCGATTGCATGTGACGTCAGTCAGTACCGCGAGGTTGAGGCAGCTGTGGCCGCTTGTGTCGATGGATTTGGTGGGCTTGACGTGTTGATCAACAATGCAGGTGTGATCGAACCGATATCCCATCTTGCTAGTGCTGATCCCGAAGAGTGGGGCAACGTGATCGACATCAATCTCAAGGGCGTATTCCATGGCATGCGGGCGGCTATGCCGGTGATGCAGGCTGCTGGTGGAGGCAGTATCCTGACAATCAGCTCTGGCGCCGCCCACGGCCCGGTCGAAGCCTGGAGCCACTATTGCGCCTCAAAGGCAGCCGCCGCCATGTTGACCCGCTGCGTCGACAAAGAAGCGGCCGACAAAGGCATCCGCGCTATTGGCCTGTCTCCTGGAACAGTTGCCACTGAAATGCAGCGAGAGATCAAGGCAAGCGGCATCAACCCGATCAGCCAGCTTGATTGGGACGATCATATTCCGGCAGATTGGCCTGCAAAGGCTCTGCTGTGGATGTGTAGCGGTGATGCGGATGACTGGTTAGGTCAGGAAATCTCGCTCCGCGACGATGACATTCGCAGAAGGATCGGCCTGATATGATCGAACTCGAAAAAGAGGGTGGTCTTTGGACCGCGACCATCAATCGGCCTGACAAGGCTAACTCTCTGACTCATGCGATGCTGACTCAGCTAGCAGAGTTCGCCGAAGAGGCGCAGGCTGCCCGGGCCTTCATCTTGACCGGAAAGGGCAAAGTATTCAGCGCCGGTGCCGATCTGGAGGAGGCACATGCGGGGCTTGCCACCTCTGGTGTCTGGGAGCGGTTGTCCGGCGCCATCGCCGCGTTGCCCGGCTTCAGCATAGCGGCGCTGAACGGCACGCTCGCCGGGGGGGCCATGGGAATGGCGCTGGCGTGTGATTTGCGCATTGCTGTGCCCGAGGCCGACTTTTTTTACCCGGTGATGAAACTGGGGTTTTTACCACAACCTTCAGACCCCGGCCGGATGGCAGCGCTGATTGGCCCGTCGCGCACCAAACTGATCCTGATGGGCGGGCAAAAGATAACAGCGACTGACGCATTAAACTTTGGGCTAGTGGATCAACTGGTGCCGACCGCTGATCTGATGAACACCGCACATTTGCTGGTGAAAGATACTCTGGCAGCCAAACCGATTATTGCCACCGGCATTAAGGAGCTTTGCGCATAAGCATAGCCCACTGGTGTACGCGACCCGCTTGTCCCAACAGGTTGAGGTTTTGCTTTGGGTTTTACGCGGCTTGGGCAACTATTAGTCACGCGAGAAATAAGCACTTGTTTGGAAAGCCATTTTTCGATGAAAGTTCTATTTACATCCACTAAAGGCACTGGCCACTTCCGCCCGCTGGTTCCTTATATTGAAGAGCTCCAGAGGCGAGGGCATGACGTTCAGGTTGCGGCACCAGAGAGTCTCAGAAATAGTATAGAAGAGGCGGGCGTGCCGTTTGTGCCTTTCGACTCTCCGACGGAAGAACAGCTCAGTCGTATCTGGGAAAGCATGGAAGGCTTAACCAAGGATGTGGTCTTACACATCGCCATTCGGGACGCGTTTGCCGGCCTTTGGGCACAAGCCGCGCTGCCAATCATTTCACGGCATGTCAAAGACTGGAAACCAGACCTTATCGTGCGCGATTCTGCAGAATTGGCGGCTGTGATAGCCGCGGATCAAGCCAGCGTGCCACATGCGCGCGTCGAGGTTCACAACGGCATAACAGAGTCATTGTTCATCGAACATGGCAGTGACCCCGTTGATGCCCTGCGGTTGCAGGTCGGTTTGCCAGCAGATAACGGTTTGTCGCTGCGCAGTGAGCTTGCATTCACGTCGTTCCCAAAATCACTGGATACCAGTGAAACTCTCAACGGCGAGGATAAGCGGTTTCGGGTGCGCAGTTCGATTGTCATAGAACAGCCGCGATCTGAACCGGCCTGTTGGGCACCCAAAAAAAACGTACCCTTCCTTTATGTGACTTTCGGGACGTTGGCGGGCGAAGACGAAAATGAACAGGCGCTGTATAAAGCGACACTCGCCGCGATTGCCCCCCTCCCAATTCAGGCGCTTCTGACAACCGGTCCGGTCATGGCCACGGCAGAGTTGGGGGATATTCCGCAAAATGTCATCGTGAAGCAATGGGTGACCCAATCGGAAGTGCTTTTGCTTGCTTCAGCGGTGGTGTGCCATGGGGGGTCGGGAACCTTGCTCGGTGCATTGGCGGCGGGGCTTCCTCTTGTCGTAGCGCCTATGTTTGCAGATCAACCGGATAATGCACGTCAGGTTGAACGCGTTGGCGCCGGTATTGCCGTTTTGGAGCCAGATGTGACTTTGCTTCGAGCGGCCATACAACGTGTTCTGGAGGAGAAAGAATTCCGCGAAAAGGCGGCACGCATATCCGCCGAAATTTCAGCGCTGCCAGATATCAGAGCAGCGGTCGACGCAATGCTTGAACACATTGTGGCTTGAAGTATCGGCTCAACGTGGCCTTTCAGGTCAGCAATGCAGTTGCGTGGAATAAGAACGGAGTCCGCGCCATCAGGATGATCCCGCGCCCACCGGGCCGGGGCGCGTTTGGCAAAATCGCGAAAGCCGCTCACCGGCCCTTGATCCCCTGCCACAGGACAGGCATGACCACTTCTGATCTTGTCTATTTTCCGTTAGGATGCCGCCATGGAATTTGATCTCAAAGACCAGCCCGAAATTGTCCAGCAAGCTGCGGCTTATGGCGTGCAGGGCTGGGAGCTTGCCAAAAGTTGGTTGCTGAGCCCTGCGGCATGGTCGCAATTTGCGCTGTTGATCGTTGCCTTTGTATTGGCGGTTCTGCTCACGCGCCGGATACGCCCTGCATTGACCGGCCTGCTGACCCCGCCTGACGATCAAAACGGGATCACTGCGTCAGCCCGGCGTTTTGTACTGGATTTTGTCCCGCTTCTGCTGCCGTTACTGGCCTATGTGTTCACCGCCATCGGCGAAAGTGTGGTGTTGTCGCTGTTTGAAAGCGGTGCGGTGATCGCATTTGGTAAGCGGGTTTTCCTGTTCCTGGCCGCCCGAATTCTGGTGCGCGAAGTCATTAACGACCCGTTTCTGAAGCTGCTTGGCAAATATATCCTGTTGCCGATCGCAGCCCTGAATGCTGTCGGGCTGCTGGACGAGGTAATGGAGGGGCTGGCGGCGATGAATGTCCAACTGGGCAACATCACCCTGTCCCTGATGGCGCTGGTGCGTGGTGCAATCGCGGGCAGTTTGTTATTCTGGTTGGGGCGTTGGTCCAATGATCAGTCCGCCGCCCTGATCGGCCAACAAAAAGAACTTCGCCCCGCCACGCGCCAACTGGCAGTCAAAGCTGTCGAAATTGCCATTTTTGGCGTGGCGTTCCTGCTTTTGATGAACATCATGGGCATTTCGCTGACCTCGCTTGCCGTGATTGGTGGAG
Organism: uncultured Sulfitobacter sp.; assembly: GCA_965363755.1. GTDB lineage: Bacteria > Pseudomonadota > Alphaproteobacteria > Rhodobacterales > Rhodobacteraceae > JL08. Next base: position 39,196 of record CBDTVL010000003.1, on the reverse strand, counting down.
CCGTCGGTGTCGGTCTTGGATTTGGTTTGCAGAAGATCGCAGCAAACTTCATCTCTGGCGTAATCTTGCTGCTTGAAGGGCAGGCGACAGTGGGCGACCATGTCGAACTTGACGGTGGTGAGCATGGCAAGATCGTAAAGATGACAGCGCGGGCTGCGATACTTGAGACGTTCGACGGCCGCTGGATCGTCGTCCCGAACGAAGATTTTATTACCACCCGTGTCGTCAATTATTCCGACAGCGGATCAGCCAACCGATACGAAGCACCGTTTTCAGTAAGTTATGATACGGATATCAATCTTATCCCCGAGATTGTGGAAAAAGCTGTTGCCAGCCATGCGGACGTGCTGGATTTACCTTATCCGCCTGATTGCGAGCTGCGCGGATTTGGTGACAGTGGCATCGACTTTGCGGTCGAGTTCTGGGTCAACGGGTTTGATGACGGGCCCAACAAGTACACCTCGGACGTGTTATTCCTGATCTGGAATGCACTGAAGGACCACAATATCGAAATCCCATTCCCACAGCGTGTTGTTGAGCTTAAGGGCGAAATTCGCACCACCGCCACATGAGCGATGCTGTTGTCATTGGGGCCGGTCCCGCCGGATTGATGGCCGCCGAAGAGTTGGCGCGTGCTGGTCATTCCGTCCTGATCTGCGACGCCAAGCCTTCTTTTGGGCGCAAATTGCTGATGGCGGGCAAATCCGGGCTCAATCTCACCAAAGATGAATCCCTTGAGACACTCTTGGCGGCCTATACCGAGGCCGCCCCCGGTTTACGTCCGATCCTTGAAGCCTTTGATGCCAAGGCAGTACAGGTCTGGGCACAAGGGCTGGGGCAAGAGGTGTTCACCGGTTCAACAGGCCGCGTATTTCCTTCGGCGATGAAAGCGTCACCTCTGTTGCGTGCTTGGCTGGAAAGATTGGACGGGTTGGGCGTTCAGAGACAGGTTCGTTGGCGCTGGCAGGGCTGGAAGGACGACGCACTGCAGTTTGATACCCCGGATGGCCCGCAGTCACTGTCCCCAAAAGTCACCGTTTTGGCGCTGGGCGGCGCGAGTTGGGCTCGGCTGGGGTCTGATGGCGAATGGGCAGATCATTTGTCCGCAAAAGGTGTGCAGATGGCCCCATTCCAGCCAGCCAATACCGGGTTGTCGGTGACGTGGTCCGATCACATGGCGCCACTGTTTGGGCAAGCAGTCAAAGGTATCGCGTTGCATGCTGGAGTCGGGGTTTCGCGCGGAGAAGCGATGATCTCGGCACGCGGGTTGGAGGGTGGTGGTCTCTATTCCATCTCGCGATATGTGCGGGGTGGCACACCGCTGACGATTGATCTAATGCCAGATTGGAGCGTTGAGAAAATAACGGCAAGGCTTGCCCGCCCTCATGGAAAGGCCAGCCTGAACAACCATTTGCGCAAATCTCTGAAGATGGACAAAGTGAACATCGCTTTATTGCAGGAATTTGGGCGGCCCTTGCCCAACAATCCTGTTGCGCTGGCCGCATTGATCAAGGCGCTTCCGATCAATCACAATGGACCCCGCCCTATTGACGAGGCAATCTCGACCGCAGGTGGCGTCTGCTTCGCCGCACTTGATGACTCTTTGATGCTAAGAGATGTTCCCGGAACCTACTGTGCCGGCGAGATGCTTGATTGGGAGGCCCCGACAGGCGGGTACCTGCTGACCGCCTGTTTTGCCACCGGGCGTTGGGCGGGCCGGGCCGCCGCCAAAATTCTTTAGGTAGAGGTGGCACCTAAAGCCCTGACAAAGGCGGGTCGGGCGCGCAGCCGCTCCATATACTTCCGCAGCACAGGCGGCGCTGGTTCAAATTTGGCAATGATGGCCCATCCCAGACAATGGGTCAGCAGAATATCAGGCACTGTCATCTTATTACCCATCAGGAACGGTCCCGTCAGACCCGTCGCCAAACGATCCAGATTCACGGTTAGCTCCCAGCGTAAACTTTCCTTGATGCCGGTCACTCGGCGCTCTTGGGGAAGCACAAAGCTGTGGCGCGACGCCGTCCACAACACCGCATCAACGTCATCGAGAATTTGATGGGTCAGGGCATCTTGCCGGGCGCGCTCGATCGTGCCCGCCGCAAAGGTCATCTTTTGATGTTTGTCGGCCAGATAGGTCATGATCGCAACGCTGTCGGTCAAAACCGCATCTCCGTCGCGCAAAACTGGGATTTTACCCGACGGATTAAACCCCGTCACAACCTCAGAGCGAGGACTTACATCGGTATGGGAATAGGGTTCGCCCAGCTCTTCCAGCATCCAGATGACCCTCAAGGTCCGGCTTTTGCGGGTTCCGATAATCTCATACATAACAATTATTTTGTTGTTTCATCTCTGCTGACCCAGCATCGCGAGCCGGATTAGGGCACGTTCCATCACCGCCAGTGCTGGCGCATTCTGACCTGCTGAACGCAATTTCAAATCCGTATCCGTCAGCAATGTTAAAGCGGTTTCCAGTTTATTCACTCCCCAGTTTTGCGCTTGCCGCACCATTTTGTCCCGGCGTGGGCCAAAGACCGGGGGGCGTACTCGACCAATTCCGGCACTGGGTCCACCTGGATCAGATGCGGCGGCATAAAGCGTGCGAAAATGGCGTGTTGCCCCGATGCACAAACTGACGGCGGTCACGCCTTGCGCCTGTAATTTGCGCATCACCGGGCCAATTTCGCTGGCGCGGGTTTCAGCCACGATGTTGAGCACATCATCAAGGGCGGCTTCGGTCGAGGTAGGAGCGCAGGCGGTTATGTCGTCGCCGGTAAGCGGGGTTGTGTCGCCCCGCTTGTAGAGGCCAAGCTTGTCCATGGTCTGGCGAAAATCGCCGGGATCGAGTTCGCCGGCCAAGGCGGTGAGCTGGCCCATCATCTCGGATGAGGGCAAGACAATTCCGGCGTCGCTCAAGGTTCGCTCGATCTCTTCGCGCGATGGCGGATCATCATAGATCCCGACTGAAAAAGCGTTCTTGTGCCCCTCAAACAGCTTGCGCAGCTTCGATGTGGCCTTCAGCGCACTCGCCGTCACAACAATTTGCGCATCTCCATCCTGCCAATCATGCACCGCAGCGCTGACAACATCAGCAATGGTCTCATTGGCGTCTTCAACAAAGGCGACGCGGGGGCCAGGGAAGAACCCTATGGCCTTGATTGCGTCCAACAGCAGGGCAGGGTCTTTGCGCAGATCCGAGGCCGGAATGCGTGTCAGCCGCATTTCCTCGTCGCCTCCTGGACCCACAAGTGCCGCAATAACCTGTTGACGTTTTAAGGCAACGCGCATCGCATCGGCACCGTAGACCAGCAAGCCGGTTCGCGCCGGATCGGGTTTGGCAAAATAGCCCAGGGCTTCACGCGGGTTCAGCTTCATGAGGTTGGATCGACCGTTGCAATCAGCCGTGTAACAATCTGATCAGCGAGAATAACCATCAGCCTTTCACGTGCATCGCGCTCAGCTGCCAAAGTAGCAGCAGAGTTGCCGGTGGCTGAGTAGGATGAAAAATTGTTCACTGTCCCCGTCACAACTTCGTTTCCTGTATTTATGTCGCGCAGGACGTACTTGGCGATACCGAGAATGTCATATCTGTCGGTATCCCCCTGAGGGTTAATCGCGATTCCGGTCTCCCTTACCGCGATATCAACTTTCAGACCAAAACGGGCGTCGCCGCCTCGCCCTAGCCGTTCCTCGACACGTTGCGTGAGAAGATAGGTGTTCTGGTCTCCTGGCGCGTCCACCAGGACTCGGTTTCGCAGCGCTGTTCCGGCGCCGTCCGGGCTGTAGACGGGGCTGAACCCGCAGGCGGCGACCAGCAGCACGGCACATAGGGTGATCAAGGGGTGGTTAAACAACAACATTCACAATCCGACCGGGGACTACGATGATTTTCTTGGGGGCGGCCCCGTCCAGCGCCCTTTGTACAGCGTCTACTGCCAGCGCAGCTTTTTCAACCTCTGCTTTGTCCATGTCACGCGGCACGCTGATTTCTCCACGCCGTTTTCCGTTGACCTGGATCGGCAGAGTGACCGTGTCATCGATCAGCATGCTCGGGTCCGCCTGAGGCCACGGGGCGGTCGAAACCAGACCTTCTCCGCCGAGTTGCGACCAGACATCTTCAGCAAGATGTGGCGTCATGGGCGACATCAACTGGACTAACACCTGTGCGGCCTGCTTTTGCGCGCCGGCCCCTGCTTTTGATTTCGACAAGGTATTTGTGAACGCATAAAGTCGTGCGATGGAGGCATTAAAGCCAAAACTTTCGATGCCGTGCGTGACCTCGTGAATGGCTTTGTGCATCTCGCGCAGCAATGCATTGTCTTCTGCCTGTGGGCCATTATCAGCCATTTCCGCGATCTCGGTGGTGATCCGGTAAACACGCGACAGGTGCTTGAAGGTTGCTTCGGCCCCAGCAGTGGTCCATTCCACATCCCGTTCAGGCGGGCTGTCAGAAAGCATGAACCAGCGTGCGGTGTCCGCGCCGTAGCTGCCAATGATGCTGACCGGATCAACGACGTTCTTCTTGGACTTCGACATTTTTGCCGACGGAATAACAGTGACGGGAGCCCCATTTGCCAGTTTCCCATCTGCCACGTCCTCGGGCAGATGATAGACGGGCCGATCACGATCATCGCGGGTCTGGTATATTTCGTGAGTGACCATGCCTTGCGTGAACAGCGCATCAAACGGTTCGATGGCTGTTTCAGGAAGATGGCCGGTGATCTGCATCGCACGTGCAAAAAACCTCGAATAAAGCAAATGCAGAATCGCGTGCTCAATACCGCCAATATACTGATCAACATTCATCCAGTACGCAGCATCCTCAAGGTCCGTTGGCGTTTTGGCATGCGGTGACGTAAAGCGCGCAAAATACCACGAACTGTCCACAAACGTGTCCATCGTGTCAGTTTCGCGCAGCGCATCGCCACCACAAGAGGGACAGGCACAGTTGCGCCACGTCGGGTGGCGGTCCAGCGGATTACCGGGTTTGTCCAGCTCAACGTCAAAAGGCAGTTCTACGGGCAGATTTTCCTGCTTCTCAGGCACCACGCCGCAAGCATCACAATGCACCACGGGTATCGGACAACCCCAATAGCGTTGGCGCGACAAACCCCAATCCCGCAGCCGATATTTGGTCACACCTTGTCCGACGCTATTGGCCTCGCAAAACGCTATGGCGGTATCGACACCTTCGTTACCGGTCTGCCAAGCCTCACCTGCGAACCCTCTATTGTAGTACACCTTTTCGGTTTTCGGCGGCACAAAAGCTTCGGCCAGTTTTTCCGGGCTGTCTTGCGACGGCAAATAGGTCGAAATGATTGGCAGTTCGTATTTGGTCGCAAACTCGAAATCCCGCTGATCATGGGCCGGGCAGCCAAAAACCGCCCCTGTGCCGTAGTCCATCAGGATGAAGTTTGCGATGTAGACCGGCAGTTCCCACGCGGTATCAAACGGGTGGCGCACACGAATTCCGGTGTCCATGCCCAGTTTTTCAGCGGTCTCGATGGCTTCTTCGGTTGTGCCACCCTTGCGACATTCAGCGTTAAACGTAGCAACGTCCGTGTTGTCCCGCTCCAAATGTTTCGCAAGCGGATGATCCGGCGAAATCCCGATAAAGGACGCACCCATCAATGTATCCGGGCGCGTTGTGTATACTTCGATCCGGTCATGACCAATTGGGGCATCTATGGTCGAAAAGGAAAACTGCAGGCCGCGCGATTTGCCGATCCAGTTGGCCTGCATCAGCTTGACCTTGGGTGGCCAGTTATCAAGCCCATCTAGGGCGTTCAGCAACTCTTCGGACATCTCCGATATCTTAAAAAACCATTGCGTCAGTTCGCGCCGTTCCACCAAAGCACCAGAGCGCCAGCCGCGCCCCTGTTCGACCTGTTCATTGGCCAGAACCGTCATGTCGACTGGATCCCAGTTCACCACCGCATTTTTGCGATAAACCAGACCGGCGGCCAGCATATCCAGAAACAGCGCCTGTTGCTGGCCGTAATAATCCGGATCACAAGTGGCAAATTCGCGGGACCAGTCGATGCTCAGCCCCAAAGGCTTCATCTGAGCACGCATGTCGGCGATATTGTCATAGGTCCACGTCTTGGGGTGGCCGCCAATCGCCATTGCGGCGTTTTCGGCAGGCATCCCGAAAGCATCCCACCCCATCGGATGCAAGACATTATGACCGGTCGCCATCTTGTAGCGGGCAATCACATCCCCCATTGTGTAGTTGCGCACATGCCCCATGTGGATGCGCCCTGACGGATAGGGGAACATCTCGAGCACGTAGTATTTGGGTTTGTCTGCACTGCGCCGGGCAGTGAATATTTCCGCCTTGTCCCAGGCAGCTTGCCATTTCGCTTCGATGTCAGCGGCAGAATAGCGGGGCATGTTCATTTGGTCCTTTACGGGAAACGCCGGGCTGAGGCGGCCCGGCGTTTGATCTAGGGTTGTCAGATCGAGACGCTACAGTTTGCTGTCTGCGATCCGCAGTTGGCGGGCACGAGACAAAATAGCGTTTTCAATGGCGCGCACCGTCGCCGGATCAGCAGACCTGCCGCCACTGGTGTGCAGGGCTACCGTCAGGGCGCGGGCGTCTAACGCAGGATCATCTATCAGCACTGTCGCGCGGTAAGAACGCCCGCCACCCGGCGGTGTTCCAAAGCCGGTTACGATGATCCCGGTAAAAGGGTCAACAGATTGAACAGGCAGAAAATTCAGCACTTCAAGCGACGCGCTCCAGATATATTTGTTCACCGATACCGAGTTTTCAGTATTTGGCTGGTTGAAATAGTCCCAGACAGTCTTGTTTCCTGGCCCAGGATCCTGATTGCCACCTTTGCGGGCACCAAGTTGTTCTGGCGGAGCATTTGAATCGAGCGCGGCTGGCTTAACCCCGCCCCCGCAAGAAGACAAAATTGCCAGAGCGGCAATCACCACTACCAGAATGTATTTCGAATGAGATTTCATTCTAACGGCCTCATACTTCATGTTGATACCGTCCTACCCAAGCCGCCGAAAGGGGGCAAGACCTATGTCACTTGGGCTTTTCTCTGTCTGCGACGGCAAGCTCATCGAAATTGGAGGGTGGCGGGGCCGTTGGGAACTGTGGCAAAGCTGCATCATCCTTGACGACTCTTTGCTTCTGATGCGCCCAATCCTTGCCAAAGAGCACCAGAAAGGGCGAAAGACACATTCATACCCTCACCGGATTCCCCGGTTTGGGCGAAATTTTTGAAACCGAGGGAAAAACTATGAAAAAGGTTCTCTTTGCAACAACCGCACTGGTAGCGACTGCAAGTGTAGCAGCTGCCGACGTGACATGGAGCGGTTACGGCCGTTTCGGTCTGCAATATGAAGAAAATCGCAGCACGGATCCAAACGTATCCGACACCAACATTGAAAGCCGTTTGCGTCTGCAAATGGACGCGTCTACCGAAACAGACGGTGGCGTAGTATTTGGTGCTCGTTTCCGGGCTGAAGCCAACGAAAACGCAGACGGCACAGCAAACGGTGCCAGCTTTAACGGCGCGCGTTTCTCTGCTGCCTACGAAGGCTTCGAGATGCAGGTCGGTAACATCTCCGACGCGATCGATGACCTGCCAAACTTCTACGGCTACGAGCCCGGCCTGATCGGCAAAGTTGGTCAGTATGGCAACTACGAAGGCCCGAACAGCGGTTACTCGTCCGGTGGTGACGGCACAAACGGTGTTCGCTTCCAGTACAACGTAGCTGACTTCCAAATCTTGGGTGCTTACAACCAAGACAACGATGGTGCGTTTGGAACAACAACAGGCACAACCGGTGCAACATTTGGTTCAGACGTTGAGAGCGGATCGCTCCACGTTGCTTACACCTTCAGCGACTGGACTGTTGCTCTGGGTTACGCCAAAGAAAAAGACGATGGCGGTGCTTCGCTTAAAGGTACTGTCCTGACTGTTGGTGGTACTTTGGGTATTGTTGATCTGGCATTCTTCGTTGCAGAAGATGATGAAGATGGCAGAGCTTCGGGTAAAAACACATCCTATGGTATGTCCGGCGCGATTGAAGTGGGTGCAGCTACGCAGATCACAGGATCGATTTCCGATGGTGACATTGGTGACACATCTTATGGTCTTGGTGTTGTCCATGACCTCGGTGGCGGTGTTTCGATCCTCGGTATGGTCGGTCGCTCAACACGCGCCAACAACGTTGCTGACTTGGGTGTTAAGTTCAACTTCTAAGTTGACTGTAACAACCTGATGATTTTGGGGCAGGCCTTCGGGCTTGCCCCTTTTCTTTTGCCGCGCGATGTTATCTTTGATCTCTGAGTAAAGAGGGCGGGCACATGGCGCTGACAGATATCATTGACCGCATTCATAAAGCGGAAAAAGCAGCAGGCCGCCCGCAGGGTGATGTTACGCTGATTGCGGTTTCCAAAGTACAACCTAATACCCGGGTCGAAGCGGTTCTGAACCAAGGCCACCGTGTCTTTGGCGAAAATCGTGTGCAAGAGGCGCTGGGCAAATGGCCAGACTTCCGCACCCGCTTTGACGGGGTAGAACTGCATCTGATTGGCCCGCTACAAACCAACAAAACCCGCTCCGCGATGGAGCTTTTTCAGGCGATCCACTCTGTTGATCGACCCAAGTTGGCAAACAGCATCTCGCGCCTGGCACAGGAACTTGGGTTGTGTCCTGATGTTTTTCTTCAGATCAACACCGGAGAAGAGCCTCAAAAAGCCGGTGTGCTGCCTGTCGACGCTGATAGATTCGTCGCCGACTGTCTGGCGCTTGATCTGCCTGTACATGGCCTGATGTGCATTCCGCCTGCAGATGAGGACCCGGCGCCGCATTTTTCCATGCTGGCCGACATCGCGGCCCGCAATGGCCTGTCCGGATTGTCGATGGGGATGAGCAGCGATTTTGAGCAAGCCATTGCGCTGGGAGCAACCCATATTCGCGTTGGATCGGCGATATTTGGGGAACGTCACACTAACCCGGTTTGAATAAGCACAGTCTGACGAAACCAGCGGGTTTTGTCCTCTCACGCATGCCCACTTTGTCCAAATTATCTTACAATCAGCCGGGTCGTGGGCCTGATTCCGGCTGCGACGCGGCGCAAATGATCCCGCCTCAGCGCGACACAGCCCTCGGTGGGATAGCCGGGTCGGCGCCATTGATGAATGAAAATCGCGGACCCGCGCCCCGGCGTTGCATGGGGCCAGTTCCAGTCGGTCAGGATCACCAGATCATACAATGGATCAGCTCTGAAGAGCCGTTCATGGCTATACAGATAAGGGGCTTTGACCAAAGTGTTGTAGTCTGCAGCGGTTGGGTCGTCGGACCACAAATCGCCGATTCTGATGCGCAAAGCCACCTCTGCGGGCTTGGACATTCGATCTGCCCTATAAAGCATTCCGACAATGCGGTGCACGCCGCGCGGGGTCACGCCGTCACCTTCCTTTTTGTCGCGTTTGCGTCCGCCTCTTCCAACGCTGCAGGGGTAGGTAACGCCTTGAAACCGAAGCCCAAAACCAGTAAGAACCATGTCGTCTGGAGTCACAGGATATGCCCGGATTTCTCGGCTTTTGTGGCGAGATAGGCGCGGTTTTGCACCGTTTCCCCTACTTTCAATGGCACCCTTTGTGTGACTTTGATTGCCGTGCTTTCCATCGACGCAACTTTGGCAGGGTTATTTGTAAGCAGTCGCACCGATGAGAACCCCATGGATTTCAGGATGTCAGCGCCAATTCGAAAGTCCCGTTCGTCGTCTTCAAAGCCCAGTCTATGGTTCGCCTCGACAGTATCAAAGCCTTGATCTTGCAGAGAATAAGCGCGCATTTTGTTGGCAAGGCCAATGCCGCGTCCCTCTTGGTTGAGATACAATAACACACCTGCGCCTTCAGCCCCCATCTGCGCCAGAGCGCCGCGCAATTGCGGCCCACAGTCACATTTCAGGCTGCCCATCAGATCGCCGGTAAAACACGCGGAATGTAAGCGTGCGAGGACCGGTTGGCTACGATCAGGCCGGCCGATTTCAATGGCGTAATGCTCCTCGCCACCATCTTCAGGACGGTAGACATGCAAACGCCCCGCCTCAGACACAATCATTGGAAGGCGGGCGCTGACCACAGGATGCAGCGGGCTTGAGCGCGTAAGGATGGCTGCGGCCAAAGCGATCGGTAGATGTGTGAGCTGGTTTTGCGAAGCAAAATCAATGGCGTCAGGCAGCGCCAACACAAGCGCAGCAGGCAGGAGCCTTGCAGTCTTTGTGAGTGTCAGGGCTGCGCGATGCAGATCCGCACCGCCTTCGCGAACAGAAATCAAAGGCCCTTTCATTGGAGACTTTAGGTCGTCAGCAGGATCAGCAACTCCGAGAACCCAAGGCAGTCCAGCATCAGGGGGTAAGGCAATTCGCGCCAGATCACCATCATAGGCCCGCGCCTTTAATGTTTCTGCCCTGCGTGCAGTAATCGCCAGAACCGGCGCGCCGCCCAGTGCGCGTACATCTGCGAGTCGTTGAGCATCAACCGTTTCGGCCGCCAGAATAAGAACCGCGTTCGCATTGGCGTCTGACAATACAACCGGCACACCCATGCGCAGATCAGCGCGGGCGCGGGCCAAAAGCTCGGTTATGTCAGGCGCGAAGCTCATGCTTTTCCTTTAGGGTAGATTCAGGCCCAAATGTAGCCTTTGATGCAATAAGATGAAACATTCCGCCCTGTCCCTACACGAGGGCGTGAGAGAATTGCAGCAAATCTTGTGCAAAAGTGATTGTGGCCACATCTGTTATTCAACAGCAAGGAGACCCGCTATGGCACAACTTAAGAAAATACTTCTGGTCGACGATGACGATGACCTGCGCGACGCGCTGAGCGAACAGCTTGTCATGACCGAAGATTTTGACGTCTTCGAGGCGGCAAGCGGGGTTCAGGCCATGGAGCGGGCCAAAGAAGCGCTGTATGATCTGGTGATCCTTGATGTTGGACTGCCGGACACGGACGGCCGTGAATTGTGCCGCCGGATGCGTAAACAGGGTGTAAAAAGCCCAATTCTGATGCTGACGGGACACGACAGCGACTCTGATACCATCCTAGGTCTTGATGCAGGGGCAAACGACTATGTGTCCAAGCCTTTCAAATTCCCGGTTCTTCTGGCGCGTATTAGGGCGCAATTGCGTCAGCACGAACAATCCGAAGACGCGGTATTTGCGCTTGGCCCGTATACGTTCAAGCCAGCAATGAAGATGCTTGTGACCGATGATGACCGGAAAATCCGTCTGACTGAGAAAGAGACGAATATCCTGAAATTCCTGTATCGTTCGACGGACGGTGTCGTTGCCCGCGATGTGTTGCTGCACGAGGTCTGGGGTTACAACGCAGGGGTCACGACCCACACGTTGGAAACGCATATTTATCGACTGCGCCAAAAGATTGAGCCCGACCCGTCAAACGCGCGTTTGCTGGTGACTGAATCGGGTGGCTATCGTTTGGCCGCCTAAAAGCGCTACAACTGGAGATTGAGTTTGACTTTGATCAAAGACGCCGATCAGATGGTCCTATAGGTTACACGAACCCCGCGCATGTCCGGGTTATGACATGCACCTCCCTGTTGGACTTGGCCGGGCCTAGTGCCCGGCCCTTTTTTTTGCGTGGACGAAACAAGTCGTAGAGGCCTCCGGTGGCAGTTTTCATAAACAGATGAAGGGTTGATGTGATCGGACCTGCCATATTAGGTGGACAGCAGGCATAGTGCCCAACTGCAGGAGAGATGGCATGAAACAAGTGATTTACGAAGAATTTGGCGATCCCGGGTCCGTTCTCAAGCTGGTTGATCGTGCCGCGCCCACTCTGCAGGAGGGGCAAGCTCGGGTTTGTGTGCTACGTAGCCCGATTAATCCGTCGGACCTCATTCAAATTGCTGGCAACTATGGCGTGCGCCCAACTTTACCTGCAATTGCGGGAAACGAAGGCCTTGGGCGTGTGGTTGAGGTGCGCGGAGATGGGGTTTCGGTCGGTCAACTGGTGTTGATCCCGGCGGGCTCAGGTGCCTGGGTGACAGAAACGGTGGCAAACATCGGTCATCTTGTGCCTTTGCCGGAGGGAGATCTGGATCAGCTGTCGATGCTGATGGTGAACCCGGCGACAGCGCACCTCTTGCTTTCTAATTTTGTTGAGCTGCAGCCAGGTGATTGGGTAATCCAGTCTGCCGCTAATTCGGCAGTCGGCGGCTATCTGGTGCAGCTTGCCAAGTCGAGAGGCGTTAATGTGGTGTCCGTCGTGCGCCGCGAAAGCGCAATCGAAGGATTGAAAGAACTGGGCGCCGAATGCATTCTGGTCGATGGGCCTGATCTGGTGAAACAGGTTAAGGCGGCCACCGACGCTGAGATGAAACTGGCGGTTGACGCGGTGGCCGGTGATACCTTTGGCCGCCTTGCGGAAACATTGGAGATCGGCGGTACAATTGTGGGATATGGCGCAATGTCTGGCGCCCCGGCAGAGCTGTCTGCTGGCGCGATGATTTTTCGTGATGTCCGCGTGCGCGGTTTCTGGTTGATGCATTGGTTCCAACAGGCCAGCTCTGCTAAGCGGATGCAGGTCTACGGCGCACTGACCAAGGAAGTGGCAGAAGGCACGCTTTATGCACCGGTTGATCGGCTTTTTTCACTGGAAGAAATCGCCGAAGCGGCAACCTATTCTGGCGCGGGCAGGCGCAAGGGTAAAGTAATGCTTGCACCGAACGGTGTGTGACGCAAACGGGCATGGCCCTTGGGTCCGCCCATCGTTAAGGTGCGGCAACTTTGATTGCCGGAGCCTTCGCGATGCCCTTTTCACTTGCCACCTGGAACATCAATTCTGTCCGCTTGCGCGAGCCTATTGTGTGTAAGCTGCTGGCGGAACAGGGGCCAGACGTGCTGTGCCTGCAGGAATGCAAGTCACCCGTCGACAAAATCCCACGCGACGGCTTTGCTGCCATAGGCTACCCCCACATGGTGGCACGCGGGGACAAGGGCTATAATGGCGTCGCGATCCTATCCAAAACCCCCATTGCTGAGGTTTGTGCTCAGGATTTTGCAGGTCTGGGACATGCCCGGCACATCGCCGGTCAGCTGGAAAACGGTGTCACCATTCATAATTTTTATGTTCCTGCAGGTGGCGATGTCCCGGACCGCGAAGTGAATGTTAAGTTCGGCCAGAAACTGGATTATCTCACCGACATGCGTGATTGGTTTCGCTCGGAGCTCCCCACGAGATCAATTCTCGTTGGCGATCTCAACATCGCCCCGCGCGAGGACGACGTCTGGAGCCACAAGAAACTGCTCAAGATTGTCAGTCACACGCCGGTTGAAGTCCAACATCTTGCCGAGGCACAGGATGCTGGAAAATGGGTTGATATCACCCGTCAGGATATTCCCGAAGGTCAGCTTTTTAGTTGGTGGTCCTATCGCGCCAGGGATTGGTCTGTCGCTGACAAGGGTCGCCGGTTGGATCACGTTTGGGCAACACCCGACATTTCTGGTGCGGCGCATTCGAGTCACGTGCTGCGCGATGCCCGTGGATGGGAAAAGCCCAGCGATCATGCGCCGGTCTTTGCAACTTTTGACCTTTGATTCCGCGTATGAGACCCTCATATAAGGCAAAACGCGACGAACACTCGATGCGAGGATGGATAAAATGACTGACCTTGGACTTTCCAGCGCACCAGCTGCAGATGAACTGATCAAAGACGTGACCGAAGCGAGCTTTATGACGGATGTCGTAGATGCCTCGGCTGAGATACCTGTGATTGTTGATTTTTGGGCTCCCTGGTGCGGCCCTTGCAAGACGCTTGGACCGATGCTGGAGGCGGCTGTTATCGCGGCCAAAGGTGCCGTCAAGATGGTGAAGGTGAATGTTGACGAAGCTCAGGCGATTGCGGGCCAATTGCAGATTCAATCGATCCCGACGGTTTACGCGTTTCACAAAGGTCAGCCGATTGATGGGCTTCAAGGTGCCCAACCAGAATCCGAAATCAAGGCTTTTGTGGCACGCGCTATTGCAGCGGGCGGCGGTGAAGCGCCGGAAGACAACCTGAACGATGCAGTGGAAGCTGCCGAAGAAATGCTGGCCGAAGGCGCTGCGGCTGATGCGGCGCAGACCTTTGCGGCGGTTTTGGGAGAAGAGCCAAACCATGCTGCAGCTTACGGCGGGCTGGTGCGCGCGCATATTGCGCTTGAAGATCTGGATCAGGCCGAGGCGGTCCTGAATGGTGCCCCGGCAGAGATTTCAGGCGCAGCTGAACTGGAAGCAGCCCACGCCCAACTGGAACTTGCGCGACAGGCTGCAAATGCGGGGCCGGTGGACGATCTGCAGGCGGCCGTTGCTGCGACACCTGACGATCATCAAGCGCGTTTTGATCTCGCACTTGCTCTGCATGCCAATGATCAGATCGAAGCGGCTGTGGACGAGTTGCTTGATATCTTTCGGCGTGACCGCGAGTGGAACGATGGAGCCGCGAAGGTCCAGCTGTTTACGATTTTTGATGCCCTCAAAGCCAACGACCCAATTGCGCTGAATGGACGCCGCAAACTCAGCTCTATGATATTTGCATAACCACCCTGTCGGGCTAGGTCCTGATTCATGATAAAAGCTGCTGATCTACCAGATGTTCTGCCTGTCTTCCCGTTACCGGGTGCGTTGCTTCTGCCGCGCACTCGGTTGCCGCTTCACATATTCGAGCCACGATACCTGCAGTTGCTGGACGATACATTGAAAACGCGCGAGCGCCTGATTGGCATGGTGCAGCCCAACACGGTGCCGGGACGTGAAGGGATCGGTCTGCATAAGATCGGGTGCGCTGGGCGGCTTACGCAATTCTCTGAAACCGAAGACGGCCGCTATCTGATTACCTTGTCGGGGGCTTCAAGGTTTCGGGTACTGTCCGAGGTCACTGGGTTCACACCTTATCGCCGCTGCGACGTCAGCTGGGACGGCTTTGACCGCGATCTTGGCTGTGAAGAGAAAGACCCGTTTTTTGACCGGCCTGCCTTTTTGGATCTGTTGGGTCGCTATTTTGCAGCGCGTGATTTATCGACGGACTGGGATACCCTGAAAGAAGCGGACGATGAGTTGCTGGTGAATTCCCTTTCAATGCTTCTGGACCTTGATTCCGAAGACAAACAGGCGCTGCTTGAAGCGCCTTCACTCAGCACGCGCCGCGAAACTTTGGTCACATTGATCGAGTATAAATTGCGCGCGGGTAATGGAACGGATTTGATGCAATGAGTGATGTTACCCCTGCCTTTGACCGGCGCATGTTGGAGGCGCTGATCTGCCCAAAAACCCATGCGCGTCTGAAGTATGACGCGGCCAATCAGGAACTGGTGTCGATATCCGGCAACCTCGCGTTTCCCATTCGTAACGGAATTCCGGTGATGTTAGTCGATGAGGCGCGGGTGCTGGACTAAACTATAATGTCTTGCCCTGCATCAGCCGCGGGACATCACCTGTCAGCCCTGCCGCTTCACGGATAAAGCTGCGGCGCATAAAAGGTGCGGAATTGACGATTCCCATGCCAATATCGCGCGCTGCACGCAAGAAAAAGTTGTCATTTGAAAAGAGGCGATTGAAGGTATCCGTTGCTATCGCCAGGGTTATGGTGTCAAATCGACGCCATTGCTCATAACGTTCGAGCACCAGTATCGATCCGATGTCTTCGCCGCGGCGATTGGCCAACGTGAGGGTCTCTGCCAAGGCGGCGACATCGCGAAGCCCTGCATTCAGACCCTGCCCTGCAATAGGATGCACGCCGTGTGCGGCGTCGCCGATGAGGGCCAGTCGATTCGCGACAAAACGATTCGCGATGGTTAAACTCAGGGGATAGGTGTAGCGTTTGCCTGCCAGCGAAATCTCGCCCAGAAAGTCGCCAAAGCGCGGGCGCAGCGTTTCCAGATAGTCCCCGTCGCTCATCGCGTTGATACGCCGGGCATCTGCGTCCGCTTCGCTCCAAACAATCGAGCAACGGTTGCCGGTCAGCGGCAGGATCGCCAGCGGACCAGGTGGCATAAAGAACTGATGCGCGATGCCGTTGTGCGGTTTCTCATGTGCAACGGCGCAGACCAGGGCGGTCTGGCCATAGCCCCAGCCAGTGCGTTTGATCCCTGCGCGGGAGGCGGTTCCGCTGCTGCGCCCATCCGAGCCCACCAGCACCCGGCCCGCGATTTCCTGACCACTGGCCAGAGACACGATGATCCCGGTCGCGCCGGTCTCTTGGGCAACAACGGTTTCGCCGGACAAGTGCGTGATCAGTGTCTCTGATGACATTGCTTCCAGAAAGGCACGGCGCAGATGGCGATCTTCGACCATGAACCCCATCGGGCCCTCTTCGATTTCAGCGTGATCGAAATGCATGAGAAACGGCGACGGGCCTTCACCGGCGCGTCCGTCTGTGACTTTGATCTCAAGCATCGGCTGTGCCTGATCGTCGATCGCTGACCATACTCCGATTGTCTCAAGCAGTCGTTTTGACGCCAGCGCCAGCGCATAAGATCGCCCGTCAAAGCCGGCATTCTTGCGAACCTTTTCACTTAGCGCATCAATTACAGTCACGGAATGCCCGGTTTGCGCCAAGGCCAATGCCAGTGCCGGGCCGTTAAGGCCACCACCAACAATTACGATATCACTTTGCGTTGTCATGAGGGTGAATATGGCGGCAGGTTCGGGATTGTCCATGCGTGGTGCTGTCGCTACCCTCGGGTTAAGCCGAATTGGGGGATATTTGATGCAAGACTGGTTGACGATGAGCGCTGCTGATTTGGGGCGCGGTATTGAGGTGGGTGACATCGATCCCATTGCCCTGACCCAAACCTATCTGGACGCCATCGATTCCCATCCTTTGCGCGACCGGATTTACGCGCGTGTGACGCACGCGCGCGCCCTTGCCGAGGCAAAATCTGCCAGCGCCCGCGCGAGATCTGGCCATCGTTTGTCTTTGCTCGATGGTGTGCCAATCAGCTGGAAGGACCTGTTTGACAGCGCCGGCATCGCCACCGAAGCAGGATCGGCGCTGCTCAAAGACCGCATCCCTAAGACGGACGCTATTGTTTTGGCCAACGCGACAGCTATGGGTCTGGTTTGCCTAGGCAAAACTCACATGAGCGAGCTCGCCTTTTCCGGGTTGGGCTATAATCCGATTACGGCGACTCCTCCGTCGGTGAATGATCCTGGTAGTGTTTCCGGCGGATCCTCTTCGGGTGCGGCCGCGTCTGTCGCGTTTGGGCTGGCAGCAGGCGCGATTGGATCTGATACTGGTGGTTCTGTCCGGATCCCGGCGGCGTGGAATGATCTTGTGGGGCTGAAAACCACATCGGGACGTGTGTCTCTTGAGGGAGTTGTTCCGCTTTGTCTGCGCTTTGACACTGTCGGTCCTTTGGCCCGGACGGTCGAAGATGCGGCATTGCTGTTGGCGGCGATTGAGGGCACAAAACCGGCAGATCTCAGAGGCGGCGGGATCAAAGGCAAGCGCTTTGCCCTCCTCCAGACCGCGGTCATGGAGGATCTGCGCGACGCCCCGCGCGAGGCTTATGAAGGCGCCTTGGATCGATTGCGCACGGCTGGTGCAATCCTCGAGCTGCTCGACGTTCCAGAGGTGAGTGAAGCGATGGCGCTGACCAGTGTTGTCTATACTGCGGAAGCATATGGCCTTTGGCGTGATGTGATCGAGGCGAACCCTGATTTGATGTTTCCGGAGATTCTGGAACGATTCAGGCTCGGCGCATCCCATTCGGGGCCCGACTATGTGGCAGCCTGGGCCAAACTGGTAGGATGCCGCAGCGCGTATGATCAGGCGACCGCCGGTTTTGATGCGGTGCTGTGCCCATCTTCTGCAATTCTGCCGCCCAATCTGGAGCGATTAAAGGCGGATCACGACTATTATGTCACAGAAAATCTGCTGGCCTTGCGAAACACCCGCGTCGCCAACCTGATGGGGCTGTCAGCTCTGACACTGCCTACCGGCACGCCCAGCTGTGGTATTACACTGATGACGCCGCCGGATATGGACGAGCAGGCGCTGCGGTTGGGCGCTGCGGTCGAAAAGGCATTGTCCTAAAAACCACATATCCCCCTCAATCGCTTCACTTTTTGTGGACGCAGAGGCAGCGCTTGGGTACTTTGGCTCAAACGGGGCGCGAATGATCCCGACCTTGAGGCAGTTTTGATGAAGTTTCCCGAGCGGTTTTCGAACCTTCCGGCCCATGCGTGGCCCCGTTTGCGGGCTCTTTTGGATGTGCATGAACCGGGTGGCGACGTGGTCAATATGACCATCGGAGAGCCAAAGCACGCCTTTCCAGCGTGGATTTCAGAAATCATCACCGACAATAGTGCTGGGTTCAATAGCTATCCGCCCAACGAAGGCTCGGCGGAATTGCGGAATGCGATATCAGATTGGATCAAGCAGCGTTACGGCGTTGCCGTTGATGCGGCGACACAGGTTATGGCGCTGAATGGCACACGTGAGGGGTTGTACAATGCGGCGATGGCTTTGTGTCCCAAGAGCAAAAATGGCCGCCAGCCGGTGGTTCTGACGCCAAATCCGTTTTATCAAGTCTACATGCTGGCCGCGCTTTCAGTTGGCGCCCAACCTGTTTTTGTGCCCGCGACCGAAGCCACCGGCCATTTGCCTGATTATGCCGCCCTGTCGCCTGATGTATTGAACCAAGTGACAATCGCCTATGTCTGTTCGCCCGCCAATCCGCAAGGGGCCGTGGCTAGCCGCGAGTATTGGACTGATTTGATTCGGCTGGCAGAGCAATATGATTTCCAGATCTTCGCGGATGAGTGTTATTCCGAGATCTACCGCGATACGCCGCCTTCCGGCGCGCTTGAAGTTGCATCAGAAATGGGCGCCGACCCCGAGCGTGTCTTGATTTTTCATTCGCTGTCAAAGCGCTCGAATCTTCCGGGGCTGCGGTCTGGTTTTGTCGCTGGTGGGCCAGAGAGCATCCGGCGCATCCAGCAGCTGAGAAACTATGCCGGTGCGCCGCTGCCCTTGCCCCTTCAGGCGGCTGCGGCTGCAGTTTGGTCGGACGAAGATCACGTGATCGAGAACCGCCGTCTTTATCGTGAAAAGTTCGATTTGGCGGATCGTATTCTGGGCAACGTGCCCGGATACCGTACGCCGGAAGCCGGGTTTTTCCTGTGGATACCGGTGGATGACGGCGAGCAGGCAACATTGAAACTCTGGCGAGAGACTGGCGCGCGGATATTGCCGGGCGCGTATCTTAGTCAGGATGCGGATGGGGTAAATCCCGGCGCAAATTACATTCGGGTCGCGTTGGTGGCCCCAAAAGAGGAAACGCAGCGTGGATTGGAAGCGATCCGCGACTGTTTGTTCCAATAAAAGACAGAGGTTAAGAGTATGGCATATCAGACACGCGGGCGCGATCCGCTTCTGGACAGCAACACCCAGGCTGCGATTGAAAAACGCGGCAAGGAACTATTTGGAATTGGCCTAATGGTTCTGGGTGCGATGGCCGTCGCCATGATCTGGTCTTATACGCCGGACGATCCCAACTGGATGGTGTCTACAGACGCCCCGGTTCAAAATTGGATGGGGCGTATCGGCGCCACGATCGCGGCACCTTTGTTCATGATTGTTGGCTGGGGCAGTTGGGGGCTGGGTGCTGTTTTGCTGGCGTGGGGTGTGCGTTTTATACTGCATACCGGCGAAGATCGGGCTGTCGCACGTTTGATTTTTGCGCCAATCGCAATCGCTCTGTGTTCGATCTATGCCTCGACGCTTGAGCCGGGTTTGGTCTGGAAACAGACACATAGCTTTGGGTTGGGTGGCCTGTTTGGCGATACTGTTATGGGGGCGGTGTTGACAGCCGTGCCGATCGGATCAGCATTTGCTGTCAAAATGATGTCGTTTTTGATGGCACTTGGCATAGTCGCATTGGGCACATTTGTTCTGGGCATTACCCGGGCCGAACTCAAGCGGATTGGCCGGTTCTTGTTGATTGGTCTGATCATGGCTTACGCGGGTTTGATGGGTTTGCTCGGGCGCGGTGCGTCGGGCGCTGTTCAGGCGGCGCAAGCGCTGCAGGCGCGACAGGCTGAGAAACGCGAGCGCGCACGCCTGGGCGCTCAGGATGCGGTGATTTATGCGGCTGCGGAACCAGTGATGTCGGAGGCCGCCGCCAGCGTCGTCGAGCAACCCGAGGTCGAAGAGAAACAAGGGTTCCTTGCGCGGATGCCGTCTTTGATCAAACGCCCGGATGTTATGCCTGAACCTGAGTTGGTGGAATATACCGCTTTGGCCGATGATCTGGATATGCCCGGCGATGACCGGATCAAGGCAAAGATAGCAGATGTGATCAGAACCCGGGTGCGCAAAGTTCCGGAACTACAGGTCGACTCCACTACCCCGCTGACCAAAGGCCGTGGCCGGGGGCCTGATCCCTTGCTCCTGAAGACAGGCCAGTCTGACGATTTGCGCCCAGAGCCGCCGCTGACTGCCCCTGATTTGGAACAGTCGCAGTCGAATTTGTCGGATATTTCCCTCGCGCCGCTTCCTTTGCAGGACCAGGCGTCGGCCCACTCGCCTATCATTCCGACGGCGGAACCCCGCAAGGTTGTGCAAAACCTGATACGCAAAAGCCCCGCGCCCTCACGTCAGGCAAAGGCAGAGGCCCAGCCCGGTCTGGCGTTTGAGGAAAACCACATACAGTATGAGCTTCCACCGCTGAACCTGCTGGCAAGCCCGTCCGAAGTCACTCGGCACCATCTTTCCAATGACGCATTAGAAGAAAATGCGCGGATGCTGGAAAGCGTTCTGGACGATTATGGCGTGAAAGGTGAAATTGTTGCGGTTCGCCCTGGTCCTGTTGTGACCATGTACGAGCTTGAACCTGCACCGGGCCTCAAAGCGAGCCGTGTCATCGGTTTGTCAGACGATATTGCCCGCTCGATGGCGGCGTTGTCGGCGCGTGTCAGCACAGTTCCCGGCCGGTCGGTGATTGGCATCGAGCTGCCGAATGAAAACCGCGAGATGTGCGTCTTGCGGGAAGTTCTGGCGGCCCGGGACTTTGGCGACAGCAACATGCGCCTGCCGTTGGCGCTGGGCAAAGACATTGGCGGCGACCCGATGGTGGCGAACCTTGCCAAGATGCCGCACCTTCTGATCGCAGGGACAACCGGTTCAGGTAAATCAGTGGCAATCAACACGATGATTCTTTCGCTGCTTTATAAACTGACGCCGGAAGAATGCCGCATGATCATGATTGACCCCAAGATGCTGGAACTCAGCGTCTATGATGGCATTCCGCATCTTCTGTCGCCTGTTGTAACGGATCCGAAAAAGGCGGTTGTTGCCTTGAAGTGGACGGTGGGCGAGATGGAAGAACGCTACCGTAAGATGTCCAAAATGGGTGTGCGCAACATCGAAGGTTACAATGGTCGTGTGCGAGATGCCTTGTCTAAAAACGAGATGTTCAGCCGCACGGTGCAAACCGGATTTGATGACGAGACCGGCGAACCGGTCTTCGAGACAGAACAGTTCGCACCAGAACTGCTGCCCTATATCGTCGTTATCGTGGATGAAATGGCCGACTTGATGATGGTCGCGGGCAAAGAGATCGAAGCCTGTATACAACGCCTAGCACAGATGGCGCGTGCCTCTGGGATTCACTTGATAATGGCGACGCAACGCCCGTCGGTTGATGTAATCACTGGGACGATCAAGGCAAACTTCCCGACCCGGATTTCGTTTCAGGTGACAAGCAAGATCGACAGCCGCACCATTCTGGGTGAAATGGGGGCTGAGCAGCTGCTTGGCATGGGCGATATGCTTTACATGGCCGGTGGTGCCAAGATCACCCGGTGCCATGGTCCGTTTGTCTCTGATGAAGAAGTCGAAGAGGTCGTGAACCACCTGAAAGGCTTTGGCCCGCCGTCTTACGTTAATACGGTGCTCGAAGGGCCGGATGACGATCGCGAGAGCGACATTGATCTTGTTCTGGGTCTGGGTGGCAACACCGATGGCGAAGATGCCCTTTATGACACCGCAGTGCAGATCGTGATCAAGGATCGCAAGTGCTCTACCAGCTATATTCAACGCAAGTTGGCGATTGGCTACAACAAGGCTGCGCGTCTCGTTGAGCAGATGGAGGATCAGGGTTTGGTCTCGCCTGCCAATCACGTTGGAAAACGGGAAATACTGATGCCTGAACAACAGTAGTTAGACTCCGGGTGGGACGCTTACCACCGGGGTTTCTTCATATCGGCAAATCGCGGCCATGTGAGCAAGAGTGGGGTGTAAATCCTGCGCGTAAAGAGTATTTACCGGGTATGAAACATGTTCTAACCGCTACCCTGTTTTGCTTTGCCACCGCGTTACCCGCCGCGGCTGATATCCTGCCGTTGGCAGAAATATCGAAATATCTGAACCAGATGACTGTCGCGCAGGGCGAATTCACCCAGACAAACGATGACGGCTCAATCTCTACTGGCACGCTCTACATCAAACGCCCCGGTCGGATGCGGTTTGAATACAACCTTCCTGAAACTGCATTGGTTGTGGCAGGTGGCGGGGCGGTGGTGATTGTGGACACCAAATCGAACCAACCGCCTGAGACTTATCCGCTTAGACGTACGCCACTGTCGATCATTCTGGCCCGTAATATAAATTTGGCTAAGGCTAAAATGGTGGTGGGTCACAGGTTTGACGGCGCCGCAACCATCGTCACGGCACAAGATCCCAAAAATGCGGAATACGGAAATATTGAGTTATCGTTCACTGAAAACCCGGTTCAGTTGCGCCAATGGGTGATCAATGATGCCGCTGGTGGACAAACCACAGTGGTTTTGGGGGACCTCAAAACCGATGTTAAGCTGGCCAACAAGTTATTTAATACCAGATCCACTGGCGCATCCCGGAAAAACTAATTAATCCTAACGGCTTGCTCTCTTGCAACTGGCCAGTTGAGCCTCATAGGTCTTTGCGCGGGCGTCGACCTCATTTGCGACGCGCAGCAGCCAACTCTTCTTGTTGTAGTTACCCCGTGCGTAGCCGGTGTGACCTTCGTGATAAGCCAGATACTGATTGCGGGTGTCAGTCAGCGCGATGCCGTTGCGTTCGCGCGTGGTGTTCATGTACCAGCCCATGAAATCCGAAGCATCGCGGATACGATCACGTTTGGCGCTGCGCCGGCCAGTATCTCGGCGGTATTCGTCCCATGTTCCGTCCAGAGCCTGGGCATAGCCGTAGGCGCTGCTTTGCCGCCCCATGGGGATAACGCCCAGCGAATACTGGAAGGGGGTACGGGCGTTGGCGATGAATTTGCTTTCCTGATAAATCGTCGCCATCTGAACATGCACAGGCACGCCCCAACGACGCTCAGTCGAGCGGAAGGCCTTCATATATTCGGAGCGCTGGCTGACAATGCTGCAGGCGTTATCCAGATTGCGCGGAGCAGAATAGTTTCCGCGACCGCACGACGCCACCAACAACAATAATACCAATGCGCGAAGAGTTCTGCTCATCTGCCTCTCGCTTTTTTTATAGTTCTTTTTTTGTTACTTTAGCGGATTTGGGACAGTTGGGAAATGACAATTTTGTTCAGCGGCGGCCAATTGCAGAAGAAAAACAGAAAATACTCTATTCTGGATCACTGTTAAGGCATGGTTCACAGACTGTTTCCTAAAAAATAGGCACAATTGTTGGACAAATAGGGCTTGAAAAGGTAATTAACCATGAGTAGGGGCTTAAATGTTATGTTACGTACACGCGCAAAATACCACCTCGGACAAGTTGTCCGTCACAAGAAACACCCATTCCGGGGGGTGGTTTTTGATGTCGATGCGGTATTCGCAAATACCGACGATTGGTATGAGTCTATTCCAGAAGAAAGCAGGCCGATAAAAGATCAGCCTTTTTACCATTTGCTGGCTGAGAACGACCAGAGCTTTTACGTCGCTTATGTGTCAGAGCAGAATCTTGTTGCAGATTATTCAGGCCAACCCGTGGATCATCCCGATATCCCCGATCTTTTTGGACCGTTTGAAGACGGGCTTTATCCGTTACATTTTCAACTGAATTGACAGGCCCGAACGGCGCCTGCTTCTGCTGCTGTTTCAGTATCCTAAAGCACACCCGTCTTTGCGCGGATCACTTGCGCCTTCCAGCACGCCATCTTCATGGATCATGATCGCCTGAGCGCCGCCAATTGGTTTTTCGACAACATCGACCTTGTGCCCCATGTCAGCAAGTTCCTGACGCACGGCTGCTGAATACCCGCGTTCGATATCGAGTACGCCTTTGTCAGCAAATGCGCGGGGCGCGTCGATCGCGCTTTGTGGGTCCATACCGAAATCGATCATATTGCTGACAAAACGCGCATGGCCATTGGGTTGATAAGCCCCGCCCATGACGCCAAACGGCATCATCACGCGCCCGTTCTGTCGCAGCATCCCAGGAATAATTGTATGCATCGGGCGTTTGCCGCCTTTCAATTCGTTTGGATGCCCTTGTTCCAGGGTAAAACCACCACCACGGCTCTGCAGCAGAATGCCAAACTTGTCAGATGCAATACCTGACCCGAAGCTGTGATAGATGGAGTAGATCAGAGAAACCGCCATGCGGTCTTTGTCCACCACCGTGATGTAAACTGTGTCTTTGTGCACGGCCTCGCTGATTGCAGCGGGCGCTGCTAGGGCTTTGACAGGGTCAATCAACGCGGCCAGTTTCGCTGCAGTTTCAGGCGCCAGCATATGATCCAGGCGGGTGGTATGATCTGCATCCGCTATGAATCGGTTGCGCGCATCATAAGCCAATTTTGCCGCTTCAGCCTCGATATGGGCACGTTCGGATCCCGCTGGGTCCATGCCGGCGATGTCAAAATGCGAAAGGATGTTCAGCATCAGGATCGCCGTTGCACCCTGACCGTTAGGTGGATGCTCCACCAGTTCCACCCCTTTGTAAGCGCCGGAGACAGGGATGGTCTCGTCACATTCAGTCGCGGCAAAATCAGCGACTGAATGAACGCCGCCCATTGCGCTGAGGGTGGCCACCATATCCTCGGCAATTTCACCGGTATAAAATGCATCACGGCCATTCTTGGCCACTCGACGCAGCACCTCAGCTTGACCCGGGGCGCGGAATATCTGGCCGCGTTTAGGGATCGCGCCATCGATCATGTAGCTTTTGAGAGCACTGCCCTGCAGGATACTGCCTTCGTTTGCCCAATCAAACGCCACACGCGGAGCAACGGGTACACCTTCGTCCGCATACTTGATGGTTGGTGCCAGAATAGCATCCAAACCAAGAACGCCCCAACGTTCCGAAAGATTGCATAACGCATCGACTGCACCGGGAATCGTCACCGAATCAACACCGTTCAGCGCAACGGAGGTTTCACCGCGCGCTCGCAAGACCGCCGCATCTGCCGCTGCCGGAGCCCGTCCCGATCCATTCAGAGCATGAATTTCATCACTGCCTGCGGGGGAAAACAGAACAAAACAATCTCCTCCGATGCCAGTGCTATGAGGTTCACAAATGCCAAGCAGAACGGCACCCGCAATGGCCGCATCCATCGCGTTTCCGCCTCGTTCCAGAATATCGACAGCCGTTCGGGCCGCAAGGGGGTGCGAGGTTGCGCACATCCCGTTTGCAGCAAAAACTGCGGATCGGCCGGGGGATTGAAAATCGCGCATGTCAGTGGTCCTCATTGTCTGGTTTGGTGACAATAGGAGGGTCGTTGCGGATTGCAACGCGGCACTCATGAACTGACGATGATTTGGGAAGTAAACCTCGGCGACGCGCACTGGGTGGGGGCTGTGAAACGCGACGCCGAGGGAAGCCATATGCGGCTACAGGGCCTACTATGCTGATACATTCAGGCACGATTTGGGACTCATTAAGGCTCTTTTAAGGCGTTGTTCATTCTGTTTCCGATTTGGTTAAGTTGGATAACCTTACAGAGTGCAGTTGAAAGCGAAATCCGCCACAGAATTCTATTCTTCTTGATCATACATGGATGCGCCAAACGGAAAACGCAGGGTTAGCAAATTGCGACGGCCTTTGCGCCGGTACGTTAGATCTTTGGTCAATACTTGGATCATGAACCATCCAAACCCTCCTTCCGGGAGATCGTAGAATTCAACGCCCGGATCGGCTGCTTTTGAGCCGGGGAATGAACCGCCGGACATTTCCAGCCCCTCATCTTCGAACCTTAGATGCAGGCCATCCGGCTTCTGGCTGAACCAAATCCTGATAACACCATCTGCTCTTCCCGCGTAGGCATGTTCGACAATGTTGTTCAGCACCTCAGCTGCAACCAGTTCGAAAGTGGCGGTGTCGTCAGCGTTCAGGTCAAGACAAGCAAAATGCTGCAGTATTTTGGCCAGAGCTTCACGAACGGCCAATGCGCGACTGGAGAAAGAAACCACGAAATCCGGACAGGTCTTAGGGCGGCTCATCCACACCTTTCCTTTGTGCTCTTCACATTGAAGCAGCAGAATCAGCGTCGAGTGCAGCGTCAAGAGTCGGGTACAGGTTGAAGACAGTGTCCATTCGTGTGAGGCGAAAAACTTTTTCCACGGCGGGGGTTAACCCGGCCAAGTCGAGCCTGCGGTCGCGCCCCATTTGCTTCATCGAAGCAACAATTGCCCCCAATCCGCTTGAATCGATGAAATCGACGATTGAAAGGTCCAATATTACCCGGTCGGGGCCTTCCTCTGTCTCGGTGCGCATGGCATCTTTGAATTGAATGGCCGCTGCAGCATCAATGCGGGTCTCCTCCACAGTGACAATTCGGAGCGTATCGGTAAGAATACTTGAAAGTTTCATGGTTTTGTCGCCTGACGTGATGTTTTGTCGAGGCAACTCTAGGATGCAAAGCTTACCAATCGGTATGCAGCGCCAAGAAGAAGGTTAGTGACATGAAGGACGTTGTGATTGCAGGCGCATCCCGAACGCCAATGGGTGGATTTCAAGGTGTCTTTGACGGGGTCGCCGCAGCTGAATTGGGTGGTGCTGCAATTCGCGGAGCCTTAGAGGGTGCGGCTACCGCAACGGTTGATGAAGTTCTGATGGGCTGTGTGCTCTCCGCAGGTCAGGGTCAGGCCCCGGCGCGCCAGGCCAGTTTCGCGGCGGGGCTGGGCGAGGACGTTCCTGCTACAACGTTGAACAAAATGTGCGGATCAGGGATGAAAGCCGCGATGATCGGCTTTGATCAGATCGCGCTGGGGCAGTCTGAGGTCATGGTTGTGGGCGGTATGGAAAGCATGTCGAACGCGCCCTATTTACTGCCAAAGATGCGCGGTGGCGCGCGAATTGGGCACGCTTCTGTTATTGATCACATGTTTCTTGATGGGCTTGAAGATGCCTTTGACAAAGGCCGCCTGATGGGAACCTTTGCCGAAGATTGCGCCGAAGCGTTTCAATTTACCCGTGCGGCGCAAGATGAATATGCGCTGACTTCGCTATCAAACGCGCTGGCTGCGGAAAAAAGCGGGGCGTTTGGATCAGAAATCTCAACTGTTTCGGTAGCTACCCGGTCAGGTGAGATGAAAATCTCTGAAGATGAACAACCGGCTAAAGCCCGGCCCGAAAAAATCCCTCTCCTCAAACCGGCATTTCGTAAAGATGGTACCGTCACGGCGGCCAATTCTTCTTCGATTTCTGACGGTGCCGCTGCACTGATCTTGGCATCAGCCGACGCCGCTGCAGCCCAAAGACTAAATGTCCGGGCGCGCATCCTTGGGCATACCAGCCACGCACAGGCACCTGCCCTGTTTACCACCGCGCCCGTACCGGCCGCTCAAAAACTGCTCGCCAAAATCGGATGGACTAAAGACGATGTGGACTTGTGGGAAGTGAACGAAGCATTTGCGGTAGTGCCAATGGCCTTCATGCACGAAATGGATCTGTCGCGCGACAAGGTGAACGTGCATGGCGGAGCTTGCGCTTTGGGCCATCCAATTGGTGCGTCAGGGGCCCGGATCATGGTGACCTTGCTCAATGCACTCGAACGTTACGACTTGAAACGTGGTGTTGCAGCGATCTGCATTGGTGGTGGAGAAGGAACTGCTATCGCAATAGAAAGAATGTGACCAACCCTGTTCAGGTGATATTGTACCTTTTCCCCAGTGAGGTAGAGGATCGCCTGATTTGGACCAGCAGAACGAAGAACTTATGCAAATAGACTATGATGCTCTAGCCAAAACTCTTTTGGCGCTGACGGACGGTGAAACTGATACGGTCGCGCTGATGGCGACGGTCGCGTGTGAGGTACACCATTCTGACCAGAGATTTGACTGGACCGGGTTTTATCGTGTGACGGAGCCCGGCCTGTTGAAAATCGGGCCGTATCAGGGCGGACACGGATGCCTTGTGATTCCGTTCAGCAGAGGGGTTTGCGGTGCCGCTGCGCGAACCGGACAGGTTCGGTTGGTGGCCGATGTCGAAGCCTTTGACGGGCATATCGCCTGTGCAAGTTCGACGCGCTCAGAACTGGTTGTGCCGGTCCGGGATGTGTCTGGTCAAATTATTGCAGTGTTTGACATCGACAGTGACCAGCCTGATGCCTTTACCCAAAACGATGCCAACTGGCTGCAAGATATTCTAAATCAGATATTCGCGCGATAAGGCATAAATCACGAAGCCAACAACCAGTATCTGCCCACCCGCAATCACCTTCATCAAAGACGCGAATGGCTGTTTACGGGTTTTATGGCGAAATCTGCGACGTGCCGAGAACGCGCCGATTGTCCCGCCAACGAGGCACAGAAATAGCAAATTTTGTTCAGATACCCGCCGCCCGCGACGCGCAGCCTTCCGTTTGTCGTACCAGAACAGGAGCCATGTGAAGACATTGATGAGCAACAAGTAGCTCAGAATCACGAGCACCGTCAGCAGGTTCATGGAAGGGTTGGTCAACAGGTTCATGTGCAGGTCTTTGACCAGAGCCCGCCAACATACAAGATGTGTGGAATGAAAAATATCTTGTTTTTTTCATCGACTCGCACCATCGTGAAATTTGCGGCCATATTTTCACGAAAGCCTCCGATGTTGCACAGTGATTCGACCAAACCTGACACGCTGGGCGCCGACCTTAGGGCGCTGCGAAAAGCGCGCGGGCTGACGTTAAGTGATCTTGCAACGGTTCTGGGTCGTTCTGTTGGGTGGCTTAGTCAGGTCGAGCGGGATTTGTCCGAGATTTCTGTAAATGATCTGAGAGATATTTCTGCGGCGTTGGATGTCTCAATTTCTATGCTCTTCAGTCACGACGCAGCATCAGAGCAAGAAACCGGATATGTTGTTCGAAAAGGCGCACGACGCTCCATTGGATCTGGAGCTGCTGGGTTGATCGAAGAGTTGCTGTCTCCTGATCTGACAGATGATTTCGAAATGGTGCATTCGACCTTTGAACCCCATAGCCAAGTTGCTGGCATCGTAACCCGTCACACGCAAGAAGTTGGGTATTTGATTTCGGGAAAGCTGGACATTGAAATTGGTGCGCGCCAATTCACCATCCATCCCGGTGACAGTTTTCGCATCAGGGGAGAACCGCACCGGTGGTCCAATCCTTACGACACACCTGCAGTTGCGATCTGGGTGATCGCACCGCCAGTGTATTAGGTGGGCGCGCTATGAGCATTGAGAGCTGGATTATCTTTGCGCTGTTTTGGGCGGTCTTTGTCACGACACCGGGCCCAAATGCGGTCAACTGCATTTCCAATGGGATGACCCTGGGCTTGCGTAAGTCGATGATTGGCGTACTGGCGATCCTGACCCAGGCCACAGTGTTCCTGATCCTGTCAGCATTGGGAATCACTGCGCTTATTGCAGCCTCTGAAAATGCGTTCTTCATTGCCAAACTGATCGGTGCGGGCGTTCTCATCTATATTGGTATTCGCGGCTGGATGACGGCGGCGATACCTGTAAGGGCCGAAGAACGGCCAGCAAAGTCGATTTATCTGCGCGCCTTGGCAATCGCCACGATCAATCCCAAAAGCGTTGCAGGTTACCTCGCCGCGTTCTCGCAGTTTGTGCAGCCTGACGTACCGATCTGGGATCAGATGGGCGTGATCATGCCAACGGCACTAACCCTCACGGCGCTGAGCTACACCAGCTTCACGGCTTTAGGTGCAGGCATCGGACGCGCTGCATTGGGGGCGGTTTTCAACGTTTGGGTTCGCCGTGTCATGGCGGGATGTTTCATCCTTTATGGTGTCTTGCTGGGCAGCACGTCGATTCCACAGGGGAGGGTCTGATGATCAAGGGAAGTTGTTTATGTGGTGCGGTCCGGTTCAAAGCGTCCGGAACTGCGCGGGATCCGGCGGCGTGCCACTGCAGGCAATGCCGCAAGCAGTCCGGCCACCTTTGGGCAGCTGTCAACGTCCCCATGTCAGGTTTTTCCGTAACAGGAGATGTGCGCTGGTATGACGCCAGTGCGGCAGCAAAGCGCGGATTCTGCCCGACATGCGGATCGTCTTTATTCTGGAAAGCACATGATGAGGACGAAATCGGTGTGGCGATGGGGGCTCTGAACAGCCCAACAGGATTGAAACTGGAACGACATATCTTCACCGCCGACAAAGGCGATTACTACGATATCGCGGATCATGTAGCGAAAGAGGAGCAAGAAAATGGCTGATTTCCCTACAACAGCGCGGGTGGTTATCATCGGGGGCGGCGCCGTCGGCACCTCTGTGCTTTATCATCTAGCACTTGCCGGGTGGACGGACTGTGTTCTGCTCGAGAAGAACGAACTGACGGCAGGCAGCACCTGGCATGCGGCGGGGAACGTGCCTACGTTTTCGACCAGTTGGGCGATCATGAACATGCAGCGCTATTCGACTGAACTCTATCGCGATCTCGCTGAAAAAGTTGACTACCCGATGAACTACCATGTCACCGGATCGATCCGACTGGCGCACAGCAAAGAGCGCGTGCAAGAGTTTGAACGTGCAAAGGGCATGGGGCGCTATCAGGGCATGGACATTAGTATGATGTCCCCAAAAGAGGCGCAAGACTTGTACCCTTTTATGGAACTGCATGACCTGCAGGGCGTTCTTTTTGATCCCAATGATGGCGACATCGATCCCTCCCAGCTAACTCAGGCGCTTGCCAAAGGCGCGCGCGATCTGGGCGCCCGGATCGAGCGGTTTTGCCCGGCGACCGGAGTGAACCGCGAGAACGGCGAATGGATTGTGCATACTGAAAAAGGCGATATTCGCTGCGAATTTGTGGTGAATGCGGCAGGTTATTATGCCCAGACAGTGGGCGAATGGTTCAAACCATACGGCGGGCGTATAGTACCAATGATGGTGATGAGCCATCAATACATGCTGACCGACGAAATTCCCGAGATTGAAGAATACACGGCTCAACATGGTAAGTTGCCGCTGTTGCGGGATGTGGACACGTCCTATTATCTGCGTCAGGAAAAAACCGGCCTCAACCTTGGTCCTTACGAGCGGAACTGTAAGGCGCATTGGATTACCCCTGAAGATCCGTTCCCGGAAGACTTCAGTTTCCAACTCTATCCGGATGATCTGGAACGGTTGGAATGGTACATTGAAGACGCAATGGCGCGGGTCCCCCTGCTGGGAACAACCGGCATAAACAAGGTTATCAACGGCCCGATCCCTTATGCGCCTGACGGTTTGCCTTTGCTGGGTCCGATGCCGGGCGTGCCAAATGCGTTTGAGGCTTGTGTGTTTACGTTCGGCATTGCCCAATCCGGCGGCGCCGGCAAGGTGCTGGCAGAATGGATCACCGAAGGGCAGACCGAATGGGACATGTGGGCGGTCGATCCGCGACGTTACACTGATTACACTGATGCCGATTACTGCATCCAAAAAGGCATGGAAACATACGGCCACGAATATGCCATGCATTTCCCCTGGCATGTCTGGCCTGCGGGTCGCGGCAAGAAACTGTCTCCTGTACATGATAAAATTTTGGCCGCTGGTGGTGTGATGGGCGTTTTCAATGGCTGGGAGCGGGCAAACTGGTTTGCCAAAAACGGCGATGACACCTCGCTTGAAACAACCCATACGTGGGAGCGTTCAGGCCCATGGGAACGGCGCATTCGAGAAGAATGCGAAGCTGTGCGGGATGGCGTTGGGGTGCTCGATCTGCCCGGGTTCTCCCGCTTCAATCTGACCGGAGAAGGCGCGGCTGAATGGCTTAGGGGTATGATCACAGGTGGCCTGGCAAAAGCAGGGCGCATGAATCTGGCCTATTTCGCCGATGATCGGGGCCGCATCCTGACGGAGATGAGTGTGATGCGGCACGACGAAGACCACTTTACGCTGATCACCGCAGCTTCGGCGCAGTGGCATGACTTTGAGGTTCTGAAAAACGCCTTGCCAGAGGGCCTCAGCCTTACGGATCACACCACCGAATACTCGACGCTCATCGTGACGGGCCCCAAATCACGCGCGGTGTTCGAGCAGATCGCCGACGCAGATTTGTCGCTGGGCTGGTTGTCGCTGCAAGTGGCCAAGGTCGCAGGCAAAAATGCAGCCCTCGCACGGGTCAGTTTTGCAGGAGAATTGGGTTGGGAAATCCACGCCAAATGCTCTGACATACCGGCGATCTACGACGCGGTCATCGGGGCAGGGGCCACACCATTTGGCATGTGGGCGCTGAATGCGTTGCGCATCGAAAAAGGCTACCGGGCATGGAAGGGTGATTTGTCCACCGACTATACCCTCTACGAGGGCGGTCTGGATCGATTCATCAAACTTGATAAACCGCAAGAGTTCCGCGGCAAGGCGGCATTGATGAATGAGAAACAGCAAGGCAGCGCCAAACGCTTTGTGACCCTCATCGTTGATGCCGGCGCTGCCGATGCGCCGTATATGTCGACGCTCTGGCATGACGGGCAGGTTGTGGGTGAGACAACGTCGGGCGCGTGGGGTTATCGGATCAACGCTTCTGTGGCGCTAGGTATGTTGCGCACTGATCTTGCGGTTGTGGGGACCAAGCTTGAAGTTGAAATCTACGGCGAGCGCCGCTCGGCGACAGTTCAACCAGATACCCCGCTTTGGGACCCGGAAAACGAAAGGCTTCGAGCATGACCGCGATCACACTGTTGGATGGCGGCATGGGGCAGGAGTTGATCCACCGCGCGGGGGACCGACCGACCCCTTTGTGGTCTACTCAGGTGATGGTCGATCACCCGGGCATGGTCGCAGGCGTGCATCAGGATTTTTTTGCTGCGGGCGCTACGATTGCCACAACCAATACCTACGCTATCCACCGCGACCGGTTCGAGGGCACTGCGATCGATGGTCAGTTCGAAGCACTGCACGCAGCTGCACTGGCAGAGGCGAAGGCAGCGCAAACTGCGCATGGATTTGGTAGGATCGCAGGCGCCATCGGACCGCTGCAAGCGAGTTACCGGCCGGACCTGCATCCGGCACCGGAAGTTGCAGTCCCTTTGTTTGCGGAAGTCGCAAAGACCTTGGCGCAAGACTGCGACCTGCTGATGCTTGAGACGGTTGCGTCAGTTGCCCATGCGCAAGACGCGTTGGCGGCAGCGCGCATGACCAATCTGCCAGTCTGGCTGTCGCTGACAGTGTCTGACACGGACGGCACGAGTCTGCGGTCGGGCGAACCGCTGGAAGACGTTTTGACAATCGCCGACGGCGCCGACGCGGTGCTGATCAATTGCTCCGCGCCAGAGGCAGTGACGCAAGGGCTGCCAATCATTGCCGGGTTGGGCAAACCATTCGGCGGTTATGCAAACGCCTTTGAACTGATCACCGAAGGCTTTCTGAAAGAAAAGCCAACCGTGGATGCGCTCAAAGCCCGCCGTGACATGGGGCCCCGCGCTTATGCCGGTTACGTCATGGAATGGGTGAGCATGGGGGCCACCATCGTCGGTGGTTGCTGTGAAGTCAGTCCCGAACATATCGCTGAAATCGCAAGGCGACTGCAAGCAACCGGTCACACAATCGTTTAGGAAACTGATATGAGCACCCTTCCAACATCGGCCCGCGTGGTCATCATCGGCGGCGGCGTTATCGGCTGTTCGGTGGCCTACCATCTCAGCAAACTTGGTTGGAAAGATGTGGTTTTGCTCGAACGTAAGCAGCTGACGTCTGGTACAACCTGGCATGCAGCCGGGTTGATCGGTCAATTGCGGGCGTCGTCCAATATGACCAAACTCGCGAAATACTCAGCTGATCTTTATTCGGAGCTGGAGGCTGAAACCGGCGTCGCAACCGGGTTGCGGCAGGTTGGCTCTGTGTCGGTTGCGCTTACCCAAGAGCGCAAAGAAGAACTGTTCAGAAACGCGGCAATGGCGCGCGCGTTTGGCGTGCCGGTAGACGAAATTTCACCTGCCGAAGTGAAAGAGCGGTATCCGCATATCAATCTGGATGGGGTGAAAGCGGGCGTCTGGCTTCCCACTGACGGTCAGGGTGACCCGGCCAATATTGCTTTGGCGCTGGCCAAAGGTGCGCGCCAAAACGGTGCGCTGGTCAAGGAACGCGTGCGGGTGACCGGCATGACCAAAGAGGGCCGCCGCATCACTGGAGTGAACTGGGACGCGGATGGTGAATCCGGTCACATCGCCGCTGATGTGGTCGTTAACTGTGCGGGCATGTGGGGCCACGAGGTTGGCCGCATGGCAGGGGTCAATGTGCCGCTACACGCGTGCGAGCACTTCTATATTGTGACCGAAGCCATTCCGGGTCTCTCGCAAATGCCGGTGCTGCGGGTGCCAGATGAATGCGCCTATTACAAAGAAGATGCTGGCAAGATGCTGCTTGGCGCGTTCGAGCCTAACGCAAAACCATGGGCGATGGATGGCATTCCGCGGGATTTTGAATTTGATCAGCTTCCCGAAGATTTTGATCATTTTGAACCGATCTTGGAGGCAGCAGTCGAGCGGATGCCGATGTTGGCCGAGGCGGGAATTCATACCTTCTTTAACGGGCCAGAAAGCTTTACGCCTGATGACGCCTATCATCTGGGGCTTGCGCCCGAGATGGACAATGTCTGGGTCGCCGCTGGGTTCAATTCCATCGGGATTCAATCAGCGGGTGGGGCAGGTATGGCTTTGTCACAATGGATGGACGCGGGCGAAAAGCCGTTTGATCTGGGCGATGTTGATGTCAGCCGGATGCAGCCGTTTCAAGGCAACAAAACCTATTTGTTTGAGCGCTCCAAAGAAACGTTGGGCCTGCTTTACGCTGATCACTACCCCTATCTGCAAAAGGCAACCGCACGGGGTGTGCGTCGCACGCCATTTCATCAGCACTTGCTTGATCAGGGCGCGGTTATGGGCGAAATCGCCGGTTGGGAAAGGGCTAACTGGTTTGCCAATCCGGGCCAGAAACCTGAGTATGAATACAGCTGGAAGCGGCAGAACTTCTTTGACAATGTCGCGGCAGAACACCACGCTATTCGCACCAATGTGGGCATGTACGATATGTCCTCGTTTGGCAAAGTTCGCGTCGAAGGGCCAGACGCGACAGCGTTTCTCAACTACGTTGCTGGCGGGCAATATGATGTGCCTGTCGGCAAGATCGTCTATTCGCAGTTCCTCAACAACCGCGGTGGAATCGAGGCGGATGTGACCGTTACGCGTCTGTCCGATACGGCCTATCTGGTGGTAACACCGGCGGCGACCCGGCTTGCAGATCAGACATGGATGTTACGCCACATTGGCGAATTTAACGTTGTCCTGACCAATGTAACCTCGGGCGAAGGTGTCCTCGCCGTGATGGGGCCAAATGCGCGCAAACTGCTTCAGGCGGTTTCGCCCGGCGATTTTTCCAACGACGTCAACCCGTTTGGCACCGCGCAAGAAATCGAGCTCGGTATGGGTCTCGCCCGAGTGCACAGAGTGACCTATGTGGGTGAGCTGGGCTGGGAGATTTATGTCTCATCTGACATGGCAGCGCATGCGTTTGAGACGCTACACGCGGCGGGGCAGGACATGGGACTGAAACTGTGCGGCATGCACATGATGGATTGCGCGCGGATCGAAAAAGGCTTTCGGCATTTCGGCCATGACATCACCTGCGAAGACCACGTGCTGGAAGCTGGACTTGGGTTTGCAGTGAAGACGGACAAACCAGAATTCATCGGCCGCGATGCCGTATTGCGGAAAAAAGAAACAGGTCTGGAAAATCGGATGGTTCAGTTCAAGCTGACCGATCCCGAGCCGCTGCTATATCATAACGAACCGATACTGAGGGATGGTGACATCGTGGGGTATCTTTCCTCCGGTGCTTACGGGCACTATATCGGGGCGGCGATGGGGATGGGCTATGTGCCCTGCAAAGATGAAACTGTCGCAGACCTATTGGCCTCTACTTACGAGATTGATGTGGCCGGGACGCGGGTCAAAGCAGAGGTGTCTCTGAAGCCGATGTATGATCCTACATCCGAACGGGTCAAAGCGTAGGGCGACTGGGCATTAGCCTCAGCTTAAAGCTGTCTGAAACTCAAGAAAACGCGGGTCGGACATGACCCGCGCATTCATCGCGTCGCGCAAGGCGCCAACGGTTTTATAGGGGCGCATGACAACCTCAAATTCGACAATCAGACCGACCGCGTTCAGCGTGATCAGGTCAACCCCTTTGGCGTCCAATTCGCCCACTTTGCACTCAAATTCCAATGCCCAATCAACACCTTCTCCCATCACCCGGCGATATGTGAAATCAGAAAAGACCTGACCCACATGACCAAGGACTGCGGCCACCGGCGCACGTCCTGTCCAAGTCTTGTAATAGGTCGGCGGACGAAACCTTACATTTTCTGCTAGTAGCTCAGCAATCAGGCCATCATCGCCTTTGGCCACCACGTCCTGCATTTTGATGATGGTTGGATGCATGTTCATACTCCGGTTCGAACAATTGGCAGTGTCACCGGGATTCGTGATGCGGACAAGCATGACGTAAGGTTGCTGAGGTGCAAGGCAAAGGGTAGGGAGGCGCATGACCGTGCAATCTGCCTATACACCGCCCAACGACCCGCTTTCTGTTCTTTACGAAGACGGAACCATCGTTGTGGTTGATAAATCTGCTGGGTTGTTGTCGGTTCCGGGACGCGGCCCGCATCTCGCGGATTGCCTGATCAGCCGGATCGCTGCGATCTATCCAGACGTATTGCTGGTGCACCGGCTGGATCGAGACACTTCAGGCGTGATGGTCTTTGCGTTGACACGGGACGCCCAAAAGGCGCTTGGCCAACAGTTTGAACGCAAGCAAACTCAAAAAACCTACGTTGCGCGGGTTTCCGGACAGTTGCAGGCTGACTCTGGCACAGTTGATCTACCGCTGATTGTCGACTGGCCAAATCGACCCAAGCACATGGTTTGCCACGAAACGGGAAAACCCGCGCAGACAGATTGGCGCGTGGTTGATCGCTCATCACATGAGACGCGGGTATCGCTGACCCCTAAAACCGGACGAACCCATCAATTGCGTCTGCATATGATGGCGCTGGGCCATCCAATCCTTGGTGATCCGTTTTATGCCAGCGGTGCTGATGCAGATTATCACAGGATGATGTTGCATTCCGAGGCGTTGTCACTCACGCACCCCAGCTCGGGTGAGCACGTCGAATTTCGCGCTTCAGCCGCTTTTTAGGATCAATCCAACAGCGCTGAAATTGCAGATAACCGGGGGATGATAAAAGGCCGCCCGATAAGGGCGGCCTGTAGATTTTCTTTGCAGTGACGTTGCTTACTCGGCGGCCCAACCGGATACGGCTTTGACCTCAAGGAATTCCTCAAGACCAAAAGCCCCACCTTCACGCCCGTTGCCGGATTGTTTATACCCGCCAAACGGTGATCCCTGAGCAAAACCTTTAGCATTTGTTTCGACCATACCGGAGCGCACCCGGCGCGCTACACGGCGGCGCTTTTCGGTGTCTGCCGTTTGGATATAGTTGGTCAACCCATAAGGTGTGTCATTGGTAATCTGGATTGCTTCTTCTTCACTATCAAACGGGATGATGGCCAGAACCGGACCAAACACCTCTTCTCGTGCGATTGTCATCTCGTTGGTCACGTCCGCGAAGACCGTTGGTCTTACATAGTAGCCTCGATTCAGACCATCCGGGCGCCCCAGACCACCCGCAACCAAACGGGCCTCGGATATGCCAACTTCAATCAAACCCTGAATCTTGTTGAATTGCGCCTCTGACACCACCGGGCCAATGTGTTTGCCCTCTTCAGATGCCGGGCCGACATGCGTATTGTTTGCAACCTCGGCGGCCATTTCAACAGCTTCGTCATAACGCGAGCGTTCTACCAGCATGCGGGTTGGCGCGTTGCACGATTGGCCAGAGTTGCGGAAGCAACGGATTGCGCCGGCTTTGGCAGCATTCGGTTCGGCATCAGCAAAGATGATGTTGGCCCCTTTTCCGCCCAGTTCAAGACTGACGCGTTTCAGCGAATCAGCCGCTGCCTTAGAGATCGCAATGCCAGCGCGGGTCGATCCGGTAAAGCTGACCATGTCCACATCTGGATGCGCCGACAGCTGACTGCCCACGCCCGCGCCATCGCCATTGAGCAGATTGAACACACCCGCCGGGAATCCGGCTTCGTGAACAAACTCGGCAAAAAGCATGCCCGATAGAGGCGATATTTCAGACGGCTTCAGAATCATCGTGCACCCGGTTGCGATCGCCGGAATGGCTTTGAGCACAATCTGGTTCATCGGCCAGTTCCATGGGGTGATCAGGGCGCAGACGCCAATGGGTTCGCGTAGGGTTTTTTCAGTGGACGTGAAGTCTTCTTCAAAGTTGAACTCTTTGAACGCCTTCAGGAATCCGCCCATATGCCAGGTGCCTGATCCAACCTGCTGATTTCGGCTCAGATCAATTGGGGCTCCCATTTCCAATGACATGGCAACAGCCAATTCTTCAGATCGGGCCTTATAAACCGCAAGCAACTTGTGCAGAAGATCTGTTTTGTCGGCTTTGGACACCTGCGACCAGCTGTCAAACGCGGCGCGTGCAGCAGCTACGGCTGCATCTGTGTCGGCTTGGTCGCCAAGCGAAATAACGGCGCACTTTTCTTCTGTAGAAGGGTCAATGACATCAAAGTCGCGTGCCTTTGCTGGAGCAACCCAAGCGCCATTAATATAGAAATCGCGTTTCTCGATCATGTCGTTTCTCCCATATCCGAAAGACCGTGCTGGCCGATCTGGTCAGCAATCCGGCGACACTCTGTCACTGCGCTGCGGTCAGGGCAAGAG
>CBDTVL010000002.1:0-62336 GCA_965363755.1 uncultured Sulfitobacter sp. | reverse complement strand
TTACAAATCAATTGCTCTACCAGCTGAGCTATAGGGGCACTGCGGGCCGATTTAGTGCCATTAGGCTCGGCCTGCAAGACAAAAAACCTCGAACCAAGCATATGGCGGAAACGGGTTTCGCCTAGCGGTAAAGTGGATATACTCTCGGTCAAACACTATCTCGTCTTTCGGAGCATCATGCAGGTCATACTTCACACTGGCGCGCACTGCACTGACGACGAGCGCTTATTGAAATGTCTGTTGAAAAACAAAGGCGTGTATTCGAAACAGGGTGTGGAAATACCCAACCCAAGCAAATTTCGCCGGCTAATGCGCCAAACGCTGATGGCAATGCGAACTTCCCCTCCAGATGATGGCGCCAGAGAGGCGTTACTGAATGCCATGCAGGTTGATGAGCGCGCAGATCGGATCATCCTGTCCAATAAAGATTTCTTTGGGGCGCCACGATCGGCCGTGCGGAACGGCTATCTCTACCCTAACGCAATACAGCGGTTGCAACATGTGCAACAACTCTTTCCAGACGACGAAATAGAGTTGTTCATGGGCCTTCGCGATCTGGCAGGTTTTTTGCCCGGCGTATTCAAAAAGTCCCCCAAGGAACACATGCTTGGGTTTCTGGGTGGCGTAGATCCGAGGGAAATGCGCTGGTCAGAAACCATTCGGCATATTCGAGAGCAGGTCCCGAGCATCCGGATAACCTTATGGTCCAATGAGGATACGCCTCTTATCTGGGCCGAAATCATTCGAGAAATGGCCGGGCTGGATGCCAATGCTGAGATTGAGGGTGCGCACGACCTGTTGGCCGAAATCATGAGCATAGAAGGCATGCGTCGCTTTGAGGCATATCTTGCGTCGCACCCGGTCATGACCGAGATACAGTGCCGTCGTGTGAAAGCGGCATTTCTGGACAAATTCGCACTTGAGGACCAGATAGAGGAGGAACTGAACGTTCCCGGCTGGACGGAGACGCTTGTTGCCGAATTGGCAGAGATTTACGACGACGACGTGATCAAAATCAGCCGCATGCACGGCGTCCACGTCATCACACCTTGAGACACCCGTTGGCCGACCTTGAACGGCGCGCGTCTTGCCCCGACACGCGCTCCAAAGTCGATGGTCCTTTTTAGCGCGGGTTACATCCCCAACGCTTCTTTGTACATTTCCAGCACAGCTTCTTCTTCTGCAATATCGTTGGCGTCGCGTTTGCGCAGAGCTATAACTTTTCGCAGGACCTTGGTGTCGTAGCCCCGCCCTTTGGCTTCGGCCAGCACCTCTTTTTGTGCGTCCGCAAGATCCTTCTTTTCAGCCTCAAGACGCTCCATCCGCTCAACGAACTGTCGTAACTCGTCGGCGGTCACACGGTAGCTGGCGTCGGTTATTGTGTCGCTCATCTCATCGATCCTTTGGCTAAACCTTGATGCGTCAAGCCCGTGAGTATCGTTCTGCTTTGCAAGCCGCAAGTCGGCATTCACCAGCATTGGTCCGTGGTCTAAGATAACAGACCAGCTCCGCAGTTTCCGGTAAGTTCAACCCCGGCTCAATGCCCAAACACATGCGCTTCACTTTCGAGAGGATCCCATCACCCAAGAAGAGAATGGTGCGAATCCATTTCAAAAGAAATGGCCTTCGATGACGCATCGATCCGCGGCAGCATTGTCTCTTGCCATTGTGGCGGAACCTCCCGCCACTTGCCCAAAGAATTCTGGGCTTGGCGAACGGGATGGCGGTTAAACGACGCAACCCATCACTTTGGCCTGTCGACGGCCCAGTCGCGATAGGGTTGCAGAGCTACGCCATCTGGGCTAGCGCACGAACATGGAAAACGACAGTCTCTCTTTCTTCGACATCCTCATCTGGGCCGGGACAGCTGTGTCCCTTTTGGGGCTGGTGGGGTTGATGCTGTGCATTGTCCGCGTTGCAAAAGCCCGCCGCGCCGGCTTGTCCGAAGACGCATTACGCGCCGTTGTTCAGTCGGTTGTACCGCTAAACCTAGGCGCGCTGTTTTTGTCCGTTGCCGGATTGATGATGGTTGTGATTGGCGTGCTTCTGGGCTGAAACCCTCGCCTCAAACAGGCATGTCAGACTCGATAGTCAGACTGGCATGTTGTCAAAACGCGCCTCAATTACCTCGTCCAGCAGGTCGGAATCAAGTTTCCGTAGATGGGCTGGCACTGGCACGCCGTCTAACTTCAGCGTTACCAGAACGCGGTTGAACTCTGGCTGCATACGCCGACGGTTAAATGCGCTGGCCCTGGCGATATCGCGGGCCATGCTTTCGGCATTTTTGCATAGCGGTAAACTGGTCATGGTTCCCCCCTTATAATCGGTGCAGTCTCTTTTACAGAATTAGTATAACACAACCTTAAAGGTAGTGGGCCGTTAAATCAACTTTGGCGCTTCGTTTTCCTAACAATTGGCGATGTCTTGCTAGTTTTTCACCCCATTGCGCAAAAATTGCTCTCATCACATTATGGCAGAACGGGAGTGATGCTGCCTTGACGTGCATCAGATCACCAAACCAGACCCTCTTGTTACACATGCGAGAAATCTTATATGTTTATTCAAGACCAATGGAGCACATCATGACACCACACGTTCAGGCGTTTTTTGACCAAGCAACCAACACCATTTCTTACGTCGTACGCGAACCCGAAGGCAGGGCCTGCGCGATCATCGATTCCGTGCTGGACTTTGATCACGCCTCGGGGCGCACGGACACCAAGGCCGCCGACGAGATTGTGCGCTACGTGAGCGATGAGGGGCTGAACGTCCAGTGGATTCTAGAAAGCCATGTGCATGCGGATCACCTGTCGGCTGCCCCTTACTTGCAGGAAAAGCTGGGAGGCAACATCGGGATCGGCGATCAGATCATGGTTGTGCAGGATACCTTTGGCAAAGTCTTCAACGAAGGCACAGAATTTCAACGCGATGGCAGCCAGTTTGATCGTCTGTTCAGCGAGGGAGACAGCTTTCACATCGGTCAAATGCGTGGTGATGTCATGTATACACCGGGGCATACACCTGCATGTATGACTTATGTGATCGGTGACGCCGCATTTGTAGGGGACACGTTGTTCATGCCTGATTTTGGCACGGCGCGCTGCGATTTCCCCGGGGGCTCATCCGAGACTTTATACGCGTCGATCCAGAAAATTCTGACGCTGCCTGATGCCACCCGCATTTTTGTTGGCCATGACTATAAAGCACCGGGTCGCGATGAATACGCATGGGAAACAACCGTGGGCGAACAGAAGGCGCGCAATGTGCACGTCGGTGGCGACAAACCGGCCGACGAATTTGTAAAGATGCGCGACGCGCGAGATGCCACGCTGCCAATGCCCAAACTCATCGTGCCGTCGCTGCAGGTCAACATGCGCGCTGGCCATATGCCCGAGCCGGACGAGTCCGGGGATGTTTTTCTCAAACTACCGATCAACAAGCTTTAGGATCTCGCCGATGGAACAAGACTGGATATTTGGTTTGGCGGGTGGCGTGCTGATCGGTTTGGGCGGGGCAGTCTATCTGCTGGGAAACGGTCGGATCATGGGGGCCAGTGGCATCATTGGCGGATTGGTCGATGGCAGCGCCCGCAATCAGGCGCGCGAACGGCTAGTATTTTTGGCCGGTGTTGTGATCATGCCAATGCTGCTGGCACCGTTTTTCACCGATGTCAGCACTCATCTCACAAGAAATGTGGCGGTCATTGTTGTCGCCGGTTTGCTGGTCGGCGTTGGCACGCGTATCGCAAATGGCTGTACCTCCGGGCACGGAGTTTGCGGCATATCTCGCCTATCCCTGCGCGGGATTGTGGCGACTGCGTTTTATATTCTGGCGGGCGGCCTGACGGTTGCAGTGTTCAGACACGGGTTGGGAATTATATGATGCGGTTTGTTCTTTCACTATTGGCCGGCAGTCTGTTTGGCGCCGGTTTGCTTATTTCCGGCATGACGGACACGCGCAAAGTGATTGGCTGGCTTGACGTTTTTGGCAGCTGGGACCCGACCCTCGCCTTTGTCATGGGCGGCGCGATTATTCCTATGGCGATTGCGTGGCGCCTGACCCAAGGGCGCGCACCTCTGGTCGGCGGCAGATTTCCGGACCCGGCGGACCCAAGTGTAGGGCGACGACTTGTTGTCGGGTCGGTCCTTTTCGGCATGGGATGGGGACTGGCGGGGCTCTGCCCCGGGCCCGCGATCGCTTCGTTCAGCTACGGCGGCTCCGGAGGTTTGATCTTTCTGGTGGCGATGCTTGCAGGCATGTGGGCCGCACCTGCGGTCGGCGCACATCTGGACACCGCGGCGCCTGCATCCTAAGAGTTGCCTCCATGGATAAACGTAAAATCTCTCCAACTTATTTTGTCGCCCCGCAGATTGATGCGGCGGATGTTGCTGCATTGGTAAAGTCCGGTTTCACCAGAGTGATCTGCAAT
This sequence comes from uncultured Sulfitobacter sp., assembly GCA_965363755.1. Classification (GTDB taxonomy): domain Bacteria; phylum Pseudomonadota; class Alphaproteobacteria; order Rhodobacterales; family Rhodobacteraceae; genus JL08. The sequence goes on along the minus strand of CBDTVL010000002.1, from coordinate 57,907 downwards.
CGGCCTGACGCAGAAGTTCCTGTCAGCCATCAGCATGATGCGATGGCGCAAGCGGCAAAAACCGCAGGACTCGAATTTGTCTACCATCCTTTGACACACACCACGATGACACCTGAAAATATTGCAAAGCAACGGGAGTTGGCTGAAACAGCCACCGGTCCGGTGCTTGCCTATTGCGCTTCAGGCACCCGATGTTCAATCGTGTGGGCGCTTGGTCAGGCAGACACGTTAAGCGTAGACGAGATTATCGCAGCGACCCAAGCGGCAGGTTATGATCTGGCAAACATGCGCCAAACGCTTGAGGCGATCTCTCGGCAGGTCTGACCCTCTCGTGATCAGTATCAGCAAGCAAGGGTCATTCAATTGATCTGACCCGCCCCCCCTGACTTGTCGAAGCCATATTGAACCCGGCATGTGACGATACAATTTGGGCCAATACCTATCAGCTTAGCAAAATCATCAAATGACTGCTGCGCCACAAGCAGACCAATTCGCAACGCTAAGATCCCTGCCACACCGGGACATCCGCCAGGGCTGGTCCGCTAAGTGGCCAATTGACAACTTACATGACTTTCTGTCACTCTGAAGCTGAGATGCGGCATTCGCATCACTTGCACAGAGAGGTTTTCACATGAAGAATCTTTTAAGTGCGGCAGCGGTTGCCATGACCTGCGCCGCTCCTGCCGCAGCAGACGAAATTGTCGTCACCATGGATGGCGCGACTTACACGCCAGAGCAGATTTCCGCGTCGGCCGGCGACACAATTCGGTTCGTCAACGATGACGGAGCTGATCACAATGTATTCGTCGCGACGGCCGGGTTTTCCATGGACCTTGGCAAACTAGAGCCCGGTACCGATGTCGAGTTCGTGCTGCGCCGTGTCGGCAGCTTCGAGGTGGAATGTGTTTTCCACTCTGGCATGATGATGCAAGTGGAAGTACAGGGATGAGGGGTCTTGATATAGGTGTCGCGGCTACGGTCGCCGGGTTTTTTGGTCTGGCCGTGATGGCAGGACCTGACGAGGTGAAGCTGCCCGAGAGTTACCAGACAACATTCGTCAACTACGTGTCTGTCGATCACTACGATCGCAAACGCGTCCGGAAAATGTGGGTCAACCCAGAGGCCCATGACACTGCGATTTCTGGCGAGTCCTTGCCAGATGGTACGGTGCTGATCATGGAAGACTGGGACGCACTCCAGGATGCCGATGGCAATTTGATGTTTGATGATGACGGCCGGATGATTGCCGACAAGATGACCGGCAATCGGTTTGTGATGGAAAAGAACGCAACCTGGTCTACGGATAATGAAGACTGGGATTATGCGTGGTACGTCGCCGATGGTTCGCCGCGTCCGGAGGCGAATTTCGAGGGTTGTTTTTCCTGTCACGCTTACCGGACAGACCGCGACTACACCTTCACCTACTGGAAATACGTTTCAGATGCAGCGAGATAGGCGGGGTCACTCCCGGGCGACGACAAGGGCGACCTTCAGGCTGTCCTCGCCGGTATTGTGTAGGTGCTGCATCGCCTGGGCTGCACCGCGCACAAATGTTGAGACATAAAGCTCCACAACATCGTCAAGAGTGTCCGGCATTGGCATACGGTAAATGTGCCGCCTGATGCCCAGAAATACAATCGACGCATGCAACATCATCACTAGCTCACGCTCTCCCCGCATCGCAGGAACCGCATCAAGTCCAGGTAGATCTGCGTCGCACCGCAGCGAGGCAATCACCGGCAGGAACAGGCCGCGCGTCAATGCACTACCGCGTCGTGTGGGCCAAGACCGCCCGTCAAGGCCTGCGCGAATAAACAGCCGCATGCGTACCTCGTTTGAGCCGGAGGCCAGCTTGCTGTAATAGCGCAGCAATTCCGGCTCCAGCGGTTGCGAGGGGTCAATCCAATGACCTTCTGGACCCGGTGCAGCAAATAGGCTTTCCAGCATTCGTTCGATGAGGTCATCTTTGGATGCGAAATGCTTGTAGATCAGCGCCTGGGTCACACCCAGGGCCGTGGCCAAATTGCGGGTCGGGCTTTCAAATCCGTGGTCCGCAAAGTGCAATGCCGCGTCGGCCAGCATCTTTTTTCTGCGCTCAGTTGCTGGCAATCTTCGTTGCACATGCGGCTGCGGTTTACGCGCTAAAGGTTCTGGCATGTCAGTCACCGAAGGTATTGGAAGTTGCCGGTCATGCCGATGAGGTTACACAAGATTGCTCCAATGCGTTATCCCTAGTTTCATTTGTCAGACATCGTTAGGCCAAACCGAATATGTTTTGAGAACTGTTTGACTGGCGGTAAAGCAACGTTTTGTTCCGCTCAGCCGCCATTCAGTCTTGGCAATTTGATGAAGTCTGCGCTTAAATATCCTGCCCGGCGTCCGTAGGTAATGCGTTTGTCACCGGTATGTCAGAAGGCGCCGCGGCGGCATCGTCGAACGCCAGAGGTGGCAGTTCCGGCAGGTCCTGCGCTGGTTCCGGAGTCGTATTGACAGTCAACGCGGCTTTGTCACCTGCGGGCTGTGCCGTGTTCCAGTCCTCCTCTGCATCAACCGGCGCCTTGCTAGCGACACCTGTGGCGGATAGCCTGACCGCGCGATAGCCACCGCTTTGGCCTAATTGACCCTGACAGATCTTGCGCCCCGTCAGTCCATGCAGACCAGTATTGCTGATCGCAGAGGCGGCCACAGGAATGATGTCACCCGGCTTGAACTGCCCGAGTTCTGACAGGGGCAAACGCAATTTGCACAATATCGCAGTGAGTTCGGCGGGAACGTTCATTACAATCTGATCAAGGCTGGATGAGTTGCCATCGCTGGCCTCCTCTGCATCAGACAAGTGGTTTTGGATTTCCTGAACCGGCAGACACAAAACCAGATCGGCCTGCCGCACCCCTTGGGCTACATCAAGGCTCAGTTTGAAGATATGGAACTCGGGCGCGTCCAATGCCAAACTCAGCATTCTTGAATCCTCTGCCCGTGCGCCAAACTTGAACCCCTGCATCACCAGTCGCTCTGCCTCGGTTTCCAACAATGTGCTGCTGCGCTGCAAAATGCTGTCCAACAATGGCGCAATCATCGCGGCATCCGTCCGCGTCATGGCGCGGGATTCCTCTTTTGTAGCGCCCACTTGACCTGTAGTTTGCTGCTGGATCAATGCACCGACCAGATCCGCATCAAGAGCGGCCGCGCCCACAAGGCCGTCGGGCCCATCCAGCAGAATCAACAGTGTTTCATCGGAAAAAACCGCCCACGCTTCAGTTTGAGTGACCCGCCGTTGGGTCACTCCGATGACGGCGAGGGGAAGACCAAACAGGTCGTCCGCAACTTTGGGTATCGTCAGACGCAGAGCCTTGGGCAACGACATCGCGCGCAAAGACAGATCGTCGCGCCCAGCCGCCACCTTTCGACGCAACACTGGATCTGGGGCAGCTGAAGTCATCACCTCCGCCTCTCCGTTTGCGGGATTTACTGGCGCATCTAAAGATGATTTGGTTACGATAGGCTTTATGCGGATGGTTTATTGCGCGGCCAAGGCAAGAGACTGCGGCAGGCGCACGCGAAATCCGGTCCCCTTCACAACAGGCCGATAGGTGATGTCGCCGTCCAGCCGGTGCATGATCTCACGGCATATGGCGAGTCCCAGTCCAGCTCCCTTGCCTTGCTCATTATTAACCCGGGCAAATTTCTCGAAAATCAGGGTTTGCGACTGTTTGTGGATGCCCGAGCCATTGTCGATAAAATCAACATTCAAATATCCAAACTCCTGAGTCACCGAAATTCTAAGCTCCGGCTTTGCAGCGTCGCAATACTTGTGTGCATTTGCGATCAGATTGATAAAGACCTGCGACAACCGATCCAGATCCGTCGTCAGGGTCACAGTTTCATTCAGTCGCCGACGTTTGATAACCAATGCGTCCTGCTCGCCCGCCATCGCCGAAGCAACGGATTGGTCCAGAATGTCCGCCAGAGATCCTTGCTGAACGTTCAGGCTGACTTGACCATGCTCCAGAACACTCAGGTCCAGCAGATCGTCAAGCAATCGGGTCAGACGGATTGCTTCAGCGTGGATGATCGACGCATATTTGGCCTTTTCAACAGTGCCCATCGCCTCGGTGTCGCGCAGGATCTCCGAAAAGGCCCGGATCGAAGTCATCGGGGTACGCAGTTCATGGCTGATTTGCGACAGGAAAGCATCTTTCTGCACGCTCAGCAGCGTCAGCTTTTCGTTGGCCTCACGCAATTTACCCGCAGTGTGAGTCAATTCATTCGACTTGGCCTCAAGCTGGCTTGAATATTCCAGCATTTGTGCAGATTCGTCGGCCACCGCCATTAGATCATGCACCGAAACTGTCGCCCCCCCGACTATCTGGCCAACCATCGCATGGGCAGTCGCCGCGCCAACTGAGGCAGCAAGTTCGCGTTCCAGCCGTTGCAGAAAGTCCGGCGACGGCTCCGGCAAATGCGCGTGCAATCCTTGTCGGAGAGCTTCGGCCTCAAAAAACGCGCGCGCTTCCGTCGACCCGATCAGGCGTTGCGCCATAATCAACAGATCTTCGCTCTGCGCCACAGCTCCGGTCCAGCTTTGCGTGCTTACTGAATGTGCAAATACATTGACAAACTGGGCCCCCTGCAGTCGCTCCAGCGGGCTGGGGAAACTGATAAGTGACACCAAACAGAACGACGCGGTGTTCAGAGCCAGACTCCAGACAACCGCATGGACGGTTGGATCAAGTCCCTCGATTCCAAACAGCGCTTGGGGGCGCAGCCAACCCAGTCCAAACGGACCGTTTTCGATAACCGAAACGGAAAGCATGTTGCCGGGGCCGAAACTCGGCATCAGCATCGTATAGAACCACAAGACAAAACCGACACACAGCCCAGCAATTGCACCGCTCCGCGTCGCACCGCGCCAAAAAATACCACCTGCCAGCGCTGGCAAGAACTGCGCCACACCGGCAAAGGATATCAGGCCGATTGCGGCCAATGCCGCGCTGCCCCCCAAGAAAGAGTAATAGGCGTACCCGAGGGCCAGTATCCCGCCAATCGACAATCGCCTTGCGAGGATGACAACACCACGCACGTCCCCTGACACCGATGCACCACCTTTTCGGGTGCCAAGCCAGATTGGCATCACCACGTGGTTTGAAACCATCGTCGACAGGGCCAGTGTCGCAACAATCACCATTGAGGTGGCAGAGGAAAAGCCGCCCAGAAAAGAGAGCAGCGCCAAACCACCCTGCCCTTCCGCTAGCGGCACCGTCAGCACAAAAAGATCCGGATTGGTTCCGGCAGGCATAATGTCGAGCCCCACAACAGCGATGGGAACCACAAACAGACTCATGAGCATCAGGTAGACCGGAAAAGCCCAGGCGGCCGTGTGCAGGTGACGCTCATCATCATTTTCGACCACCAAAACCTGAAACATGCGCGGCAAGCAGACAAACGCAGCGGCGGACAATAATGTCAGAGTGGCCCATCTACTGCGGTCCATGTGCCACTCTCCGATGGGTGAGCTATCGATGCGCGACATCATTTCAGGAATGCCACCAGCCACGCCCCAGACAACAAAAACGCCAACCGCCAGCAGAGCCAAAAGTTTTACCACAGCTTCGACCGCGATGGCGATCACCACCCCATGGTGGCGTTCATTTGCGTTCAGATTTCGGGTGCCAAAAAGGATCGTGAACAGGGCAAGCCCCAATGCGACCCAGAACCCGGCGGATTCGCGATCAAGCGCGACCGGATTGAAGCCTTGCTCGGGCGCAAAGGCAGAAATCGAAAGTGTGACTGATTGTAGTTGCAGCGCAATATAAGGAGTAACGCCAATGACCGCCATCAACGTTACAATGATCGCCAGAGAATTGGACTTACCGTAGCGCGACGAAATCAGGTCAGCCACAGATGTTGCCCTTTGTGCCCGACCTATCCGGACCAGTTTGCGCAGCAACCACCACCAGCCAATCAACACCAATGACGGGCCCAGATAAATCGTCACATATTCCATGCCCGATCGGGCCGCATACCCGACCGCACCATAAAATGTCCAAGCGGTGCAGTAGATTGAAAGAGACAACGTATAAACCAAGGGCGAACGCAACCACCCACCCCGGCCCAGCGCCGCAGCCCGTTCTGCCGCAAACGCCACGACAAAGAGAAAGGCCACATACCCCAGACAAGCCGCTATCAATAGATTCAGCGTTGGCATCAGTCAGGCCTGTTTGATTGTTCTGGGGTCCCATCTCGGCCATCCGCATCTTCGGACGGACCCGCCCGGGTCTTGATCCAGATGCCAACCGTGATGCAGATAAGCCCGCCCCAAACCGCAAAGATATAGAGCATGGCGCTTGACATCGACACAGGATTGTCGACATCCGAGTTCCCGGTCGGCCACAACAGCGGCACCATCCAGAGCAAGACCCCAAATGCGGGCAGAATCCGTGCTCCATCCATCAAGCGACGTCGGCGATAGCTCTGCGGCTCCAAAAATACCGGAGATCCCGGGTTCGCAGGGGATCGGCGCTGGCCCTGTGACATATCCTCAGACCTCGATGTTGCGGGCCATGATGTCCGGGCCGCTGATCAAGTCGCCACCAACTCGCGCACTGCATCGAGAACTTCGGCATTGGAGAACGGTTTGGTCATGAAACGGCTGACACCGGCCTTTTCCGCCATTTCCCTATCCCGCGATTGACCGCGCGCAGTCAGCATGAGAACGGGCAGCTTATGCATTTCAGGTTCCGATCTCATCTCGGTTAGAATATCAAAGCCGCTTTTGCCGGGCAGCATCACATCGAGAATTACCAGATCAGGCTGCGTTGAGCGGATTACATCCACCGCATCATGACCATTGGAATGGGTATCCACCCGCCACCCGTCGCGCGACAACAAAAACCTGATCGCTTCGATAATATTGGGTTCATCTTCGATCAAAAGAACGTGTCCTCCCATTCGCTTGCTCCCCTCCCCAAGGTCTGCAACGGGCGCTTTTGCAGCTTTCTCAGCCCGATTGGGTCGCCCATGGCGGACTATCCCTAGTTTTGGCTGTGCTGTCAAAACCCTTCGCTCAGGATGGACGACTCGCGGCGGCCTGTACAGCGTTCGCGCGGGCAGATTCGGCAGGTACTCCCGACGGGCCGCGCGATTGTGTCGGGGGTCAAAACGATTTGACCCGCTGGCACAATAAGCATGGTTGAGTGATAAAGCGGTTCAATGTTCAGCGCCGCGGCCCCCACCGGATGCGCAATCGCGAAACAATCAAACTGGGATGCGTCACGGCCAACTTGCTCGACCCGTTGCAGAATTGGCGTCATCGGGCGGCTCAGCGCACTGAACAAGGGCCACAAAGGGCAGGACGCGCCAAACCTCGGCATGGAAAAGCCGTCGACTGGTTTGCGAAACAGCATGGCTCCGGAACTGTCACTGACAATCAAACCGGCATCTGCCCCAAGTGTTCCGGAGGGCATCGCCGCAAGGCGCCTGAGCACGGCCTGTAACGGAGCGCCAAACCTATCGGCCAGCCTTATCGGGTCCAAGCCGATTTCAATCAGGGCTGCCTGGAAACTGGACAAGGGCATCGCAACTGCATCGCTTGCATATTGCCCCAGAACGTCACGCGCGACATGGCGGGCGGCGGTCGAAGTTAGTCGGGTTTCGTCTTTGATCATCTTTGCAATATCTGGATTTTCCACTTCCAAGGCTGCAAAAAAGTGACCCTGAGCTGATAACAACGCCTCAACTTCTTCCTGAGGCGACGCCAGTTGATCCTCAGTCGCACCAGCGTCGTCCAGATACCCGACAAGGGCTTTGCTGCTTTCAGCCAGACGGGCGCTGTCCTCATTAATGTTACGATGAAAACGGTTGCGCCACTCTGGCTCCAATTCCTTAGTCTCTGCCAAAATTGATGCCGTCGAATGAATCGCCGCTGCAGTTGACAAAACTTCATGCAGCGAGGCCGCCAATTGTGGATCGTGCGCCACTCGATCCGTCAATGTCTCCACTGTTCGCTCCAATGATGCGATCCGGCGATGGGCCCCGACCAAGACTGATGCCCATCCCGGAAACCGGCCGGCAAACTCATCTGCGCGATCCGCCTCGGCTTTGACAGATTTGGCATCTGCTGCTGCTTCGCGTAGCGCCGCGATCAGGGCAGCTTCGGCTCCCTCTGCAAGCATAGAGGCTTCAACATCAAGGACACGTGCGATGTCGAGCAAAAGCTTGCCGCCGATTCTGCGGCGGTTATGCTCGATCAGATTAAGATAGGACGCGGATATTCCGATCTGGCGGGCCAGTTCAGCCTGCTTGAGCGACGCCATAATACGCCGCTCGCGGATTCGACTTCCGGTTAAGGTGTCACGGGCCAACCTGGTATCCTTTGCTCGAGGTAGAAATTTCGAGGTATTTCAATAGGTTTCTGCACTGCAACATAATGAAATTTACAACATCACAGCGAACCTTGTGCAATTATTTACAAAATAATCGTTCAGGACAAGGGGCTTGTTGCGCAATTTTCAAAAGGAACGCGATAATGGCTTTGCACGAAAACGTGCGCGCGCTGTGTGGACAGGGAGCCCACTGCGCACTTCACGATATGGGAGGATTCAATGTCCAATTCGAACTTTACGCGTCGCGGCCTGATGAAAACCAGCGCTGTCGCTGGTGCTGGTCTGGCTTTGCCGACGATCTTTACGGCGTCGTCCGCCGCTGCGTACACAAACGAGCCCACCGGTTCCAGTGTTACGCTTGGCTTCAACGTTCCACAAACCGGTCCTTATGCTGATGAGGGTGCAGACGAACTGCGCGCCTACGAGCTGGCGGTTGAACACCTGAATGGCGGCGGCGACGCCGGCATGATGCCCACGTTCAGCTCAAAAGAGCTGACTGGCGACGGCATTCTTGGCAAAAAGGTCGAGTATGTCACAGGCGACACTCAGACCAAATCTGACGCGGCCCGCGCCTCTGCCAAATCGATGATCGAAAAAGACGGTGCGGTGATGATCACCGGTGGTTCGTCTTCGGGTGTGGCGATTGCGGTACAAGGCCTGTGCCAAGAAGCTGGCGTAATCTTTATGGCTGGTCTGACCCACTCCAACGACACAACCGGGAAAGACAAAAAAGCCAACGGTTTCCGTCACTTCTTTAACGGCTATATGTCTGGTGCTGCTTTGGCGCCTGTGCTGCAGAGCAACTACGGCTCGGACCGCAAGGCCTATCACCTGACGGCTGACTATACGTGGGGCTGGACACAGCAGGCGTCGATCGCGGCTGCAACAGAAGCTCTTGGCTGGGAAACTGTAAACAACGTTCTGACACCGCTTGCGTCGACTGACTTCTCGTCTTACATCGCGCCAGTTCTGAACTCTGGTGCGGACGTGCTGGTCCTGAACCACTACGGTGGCAACATGGTGAACTCGCTGACCAACGCAGTTCAGTTTGGCCTGAAAGACAAGCAAGTCAACGGCAAGCAATTTGAGATCATTGTGCCGCTGTATTCGCGTCTGATGGCCCGTGGTGCTGGCGAAAACGTTAAAGGCATCTTTGGCTCGACAAACTGGCACTGGTCGCTACAGGATGAAGGCTCCAAAGCGTTCGTTAAATCCTTTGGCACCAAATACGGCTTCCCGCCCAGCCAGGCGGCGCACACGACCTACGTACAGACGATCCTGTATGCAGATGCGGCGCAACGTGCGGGCACATTCAACCCATGTGGCATTGTCGAAGCTCTTGAGGGCTTTGAGTTTGATGGCATGGGCAACGGCCCAACACTTTATCGTGCGGACGATCACCAGTGCTTCAAAGACGTGCTGGTTGTGAAGGGTAAAGACAACCCGACATCTGAGTTCGACCTTCTTGAAGTGGTCGAAGTGACACCGGCGGCGCAGGTAACTTATGCACCGGATCACGAGATGTTCGCAGGCGGAAGCCTGGGCACCTGTAATCCTGGCGCCTGATCACTTTGGTAGGGCGGGTTTATTCCCGCCCTACCCTTTCGCGAACCACTACGGCACGCACATCAATAAATCCGGGCTGGGACAATGGACGCAATACTCCTGCAAATTCTGAATGGGCTCGACAAGGGCTCGGCTTATGCGCTTATCGCATTAGGCCTCACACTCATCTTCGGCACGTTGGGCGTGGTCAACTTTGCCCACGGCGCGCTGTTCATGATCGGCGCCTTTTGTGCAGTCACCGTGCAGCGTATCCTGAACATCAGCTACGAAACCATCGACGAGAGCCAAAAAGATTTTCTGGGCAAACCCCTGAAGGTTAAAAGCACCTATATTGAGGACTGGTTCGGCCCTGAACTCGGCGCATCGATTATCGACTGGTCTGTGCCGCTGGCAATTCTATTTGCGATTCCCGTCATGCTTGTCGTCGGCTATGTTATGGAACGCGGACTGATCAAACATTTTTACAAACGCCCCCATGCGGACCAGATTCTTGTCACATTCGGCCTGGCAATCGTTCTGCAGGAAGTTATCAAATTTTTCTATGGCGCCAATCCTATCCCCACCGGCGCGCCCGACGCGTTCAAAGGCTCATTCGATTTTGGGGTATTGCTGGGATATGAGGCCAACGCCATTATCTACCCTTACTGGCGACTAGTCTACTTTGCCTTCTCAGCCGTGATCATCAGCGGTGTGTTCGCATTCCTGCAATTCACCACCTTTGGCATGGTTGTACGCGCCGGTATGGCGGATCGCGAAACCGTCGGCCTGCTCGGCATCGACATCGACAAACGGTTTACCATCATGTTTGGTATCGCCGCCGCAGTCGCGGGACTCGCAGGCGTGATGTACGCGCCGATCAACTCACCCAATTACCACATGGGCATGGACTTTCTGGTGCTGAGCTTTGTTGTGGTTGTGGTCGGAGGCATGGGCAGCTTGCCCGGCGCCGTGCTGGCCGGTTTTCTGCTGGGTGTTCTGGAGAGCTTTGCCTCAATGAACGAAGTGAAGTCGTTGTTGCCGGGCATCGACCAGATCATCATCTATCTGGTTGCAATTATCATTCTGCTCACCCGTCCGCGGGGCCTGATGGGCCGCAAAGGTGTGATGGAGGATTAAGACCATGCTTGGATTAAACAAAAAAGACGGAACACTCCTTCTCGTGGTGGCCATTCTAACATTGTGTGCCCCCTTCATTCTCAACCCTTTCCCCGAAGGCTCGGGCATGGCTCAGTTTAATGCGGGCTACCCTGACCTCATGCAGCGTTTTGTGATCTATGGCATATTTGCCATCGGGTTCAACATTTTGTTTGGTCTGACGGGCTATCTCTCATTTGGTCACGCCGCGTTTCTGGGCGTCGGATCATATTCTGCGGTCTGGATGTTCAAACTGGTGGGGATGAACGTATTGCCCGCCATTGCGCTCAGCGTGGTTGTCGCCGGTTTGTTTTCGCTCTTGATTGGTTTTATCAGCCTGCGGCGATCGGGGATCTACTTTTCAATCCTCACGCTGGCCTTTGCCCAGATGTCATTCAACCTCGCCTATTCAGTGTTAACACCCATCACCAATGGCGAAACCGGCCTGCAGCTCACGCTCAGCGACCCGCGCGTTCTGGGGGTCTCTGCGACAGCTGACGGATCGATTCCGGTCACAAACCTGCTCCCTGGGTTCGAGATGCGCTCGACCTACGTACTGGATCTGGGCCCCTGGCTGTTCCAGTTCAATCTGGGCTTCTATCTCTGCGCTATGTTTATGCTGCTGGCCTTCTACATATCGATCCGCATCTTCCGTTCGCCATTTGGAATGATGCTGCGTGCAGTCAAGTCAAACCAGCAGCGGATGAACTATACCGGCCTGAACACCAAGCCTTATACGCTTGCGGCCTTTGTCATCTCCGGAATGTATGCTGGCCTGGCCGGTGGTCTGCTGGCGTCGATGGACCCTCTTGCAGGGGCCGAACGAATGCAGTGGACCGCATCAGGTGAGGTTGTTCTGATGACTATTCTCGGTGGAGCCGGAACGCTGATCGGACCGATCCTCGGGGCAGGCTTTATCAAATACTTCGAGAACATCTTTTCAAAGATCAACGACAACGTTCTGCACCAGTGGTTTTCATTCATGCCAGATGGGATCGAGGATTTTCTTGTAACCATCGTGCACCCGTTTGTGGGCAAAGGCTGGGCGCTGACGCTGGGCCTGATGTTCATGGCAGTGGTGATCTTCCTGCCCGGTGGTCTGGTCCAGGGCGGACAAAAGATAATAAGCATGATCCGTCGAGACAAATCCACGAATACAGATGACCCTGCTGCCAAGCAGCCCGCGGAATAGGGAGACAAAGCTATGGGCATTCTCGAAGTTAAAGATGTGAACAAGCGCTTCGGCGGGTTGCAGGCGCTGGGGGACGTAAATCTCAGCATCGCAGAAAACTCGGTGCATGCCATCATCGGACCAAACGGCGCGGGTAAATCCACCCTGCTAAATTGTCTTGTGGGCAAGCTGATCCCAGACACCGGGTCTGTCATGTTTGATGGCCAATCCGTTCTGGGGCGCAAGCCTTTTGAAATCAATCAGATGGGCATTTCACGGGTGTTTCAGACGCCAGAGATTTTTGGCGATCTGACGGTTCTTGAAAACATGATGATCCCTTGCTTTGCCAAACGCGACGGGGCGTTCGAACTGAATGCGCTATCACAAGTGACCAGCCAGACTGACGTGCTCGAAAAAGCCGAAGCTATGTTGCTGGACATGAACATGGCGGACAAACGGCAGATGCATTCGGCCGCATTGTCGCGCGGTGACAAGCGGCGACTTGAGATCGGAATGTGCCTTAGCCAAGAGCCCCGCCTACTGCTGCTGGATGAACCGACGGCCGGCATGGCGCGGGCAGACACCAACAACACCATCGACCTGCTAAAACAGATCAAGGAAGAGCGTGATATCACCATCGCAATCATCGAACATGACATGCACGTGGTTTTTTCGCTGGCAGAACGCATTACTGTACTGGCTCAGGGCACTCCGCTGGTCGAGGATTCACCGGAAAACATCAAAGGCCATCCCAAGGTGCGCGAAGCGTATCTGGGCGAAAGCGCATAAAGTGCTGAAGGGAAAAAACTCATGAACGTCAAACCCGACTTTTCCAAGAACGCCAATCAGGCCGTCACTGCCCCTGCCTTTCTGTCGGTCTGGGACATGCATGCCTACTACGGTGAAAGCTACATCGTGCAAGGCATCAGCTTTAATGTCCACGAGGGCGAAATCCTTGCCCTGCTGGGGCGTAACGGTGCGGGCAAAACGTCGACATTACGCGCCATTGCACGACTCGATGACCCGCAACTGTCACATGGCGAAATCTGGCTGGATCACCAACCTCTGCACAAGATGAAAAGCCATCAGGCATCAGCAGCAGGATTGGGGCTTGTTCCCGAAGATCGCCGCATCATCTCGGGCCTGACCGTCGAGGAAAACCTGAAGCTTGCGCAGATCGCGCCGCCAATCGGATGGTCGCTTGAACGGATATACGATCTCTTTCCGCGCATGGGCGAACGGCGCCAGCAAGAGGGCACAACCCTTTCAGGTGGTGAACAACAGATGCTGGCCATCGCCCGCGCGCTGGCTCGGGACATCAAGGTGTTGCTACTGGACGAACCCTATGAAGGACTGGCACCTGTTATCGTTGACGAAATCGAAAAGACCCTGATGGTCATCAAAGAACAGGGTATTACCACCGTAATCGTTGAACAAAACGCGGTGCGTGCTCTGCAGTTGGCTGATCGCGCTGTTATTCTGGACACCGGCGGTATCGTGTTCGACGGGGCCGCAAATGAAGTGCTCGAAAACGAACAGCTGCGTGCCGAATATCTGGCGATCTAAATCGGCTACCAGCCGAGATCTCAGCTCTGCCGGTAGTCACTGCTTACCCGAACAAGTTTAACTATCTTGAGTGTGTTTCGGCCAAATGCTTAACACCCCGTTCACTTTTGTCTGTGCAAACTACCACCGGGTGAGGGCTCCGATCATTCTATAACGGAGCAAGGAAATGCAAGTTATCGGAACACCAACGGTTCTGGCGCCGCACAGTACGGGGCACCCCGGGGCGTTGCCGGAGACCCCAAAGAAGGTAGCCGAGGCCGGCCTGATTAAGCCTGCGACGTCAGGCGCAAGCACAACAGGCGCGCAAGACCGCCCCGGCCACTATGAAAACAGGCCAGAAAACCGAAAAAACCGCGCCGCGCCGCCATCTGCGCTGCAAATTGAGATTGAGACGATGTTGGCAGAGCAGGCAGAAGAGCTTGCTGAAATGAAGCAGGAAATGCTGGTCTACGAATAGCCTTAGTAAAGATAAACCCTTTGGTTCCTGCCCGTCGCAGAGGTCGTTATGTCTTCTGAAGCAATCGCTGGCGCAGGTCTGTTTTTAACACCTTGCCGTAGTTGTTCTTGGGCAGTTCTTTCAGAAAAATGTAAGCCTTAGGGCGTTTAAATCGGGCTATGTTGTTTTTGCAAAGCTGGTCTAGTGCCGCAGCATCAGCGCTACCGACAACAAAAGCCACGACATCCTCGCCCCATTCAGGATGTGGCCGGCCAACAACAGACGCTTCTGCGATGTCCGGATGCAACAACAACACCTCTTCGACCTCACGCGGATAGATATTGGATCCGCCGGAAATGATCATGTCCTTGGACCGGTCCTGCATCGTCACATACCCGTCTTCGTCCATGAAACCCATATCGCCGGTCATCAGCCAACCTTTTATCAACGTCTTGGCGGTGGCATCGGGATTGTTCCAATATCCCTGCATGACAGTGTCGCCACGCACCATGATTTCTCCGTGGCTGCCAAGCGGCAAAGGGTTTCCGCTGGCATCCCCTATTTGTACTTCAACCGCAGACTGAGCCCGCCCGACCGACACCAGCCGCGCGCGCCAGCGCGGATCCGTGCGGTCCGATACATCGGAACGGTTCAGAACACTGATTCCCATCGGGCATTCGCCCTGCCCATAGATTTGCACAAATTTCGACCCAAACAGTGCAGTCGCCTCAACAATATCAGCCAGATACATCGGCCCGCCTGCGTAGATGACAGTTCTCAGGCCCTCTCCAGTTTCTCCCGTCGCCGCAGCAACCTGCGTCATCCTTTTGACCATTGTCGGCGCTGCAAACATCTGAGTATTTCCAAAATGGCGGGCAAGATCGAATATCTCGGCCTCGTCAAACCCGCCCGAGACCGGGCAAACGTGCCGGGCACCGGCGCGCACGTGCAGCATATTGTAAATACCGGCACCATGGCTCATCGGAGCCGCATAAAGCGTGGTATCAGCCGAACTGACCGAATCGGCATCACTCTGATAACAAAGCGACATTGCAATCAGCATCCGGTGAGTGATCATCACACCTTTTGGACGACCGGTGGTACCGGAGGTGTAGAACAGCCACGCCAGATCTTCGGGCGCGCGTGGACACAAACCTACCATCGGTTCGGCGTCAAACAGGCGCAGAAAATCGTTCGATGTGATGTCGATGATCTGTCCCGGGGCATCCGCTTCGGTCAGAGCCTCAGAAAGGCCGGGCGACGTAAAGACAATGCTGGCTGCCGAATCCCCGAGAATAAAGGCTGCCTCGCGACCGTGGAGCTTTGCGTTGATTGGCACAGCAGCCGCGCCCGCATACCAGATTCCATACTGAATGATCAGGTAATCGGGAGAGTTTTTCATAAAAAGTGCAACCCGGTCGCCCTCCCTGACCCCCTGCGTTACAAGCCACGCCGCCACCTGTGCCGCCTTTTTGTGAAAAGCACTATAATCTGCGACCAAATCGCGCCCAAGGAACAGCGCCGGATCGCTGCCATGTGTCTGCGCCCTGCGCTGTAGCCAAAATCCGATGTTCATTGTGCTCTCCCTGCCCTTAGCATCACCCTGCATGACCGAGCGCCGAGCTTCAATCCGACCTGACCTTTTGTGTCTTTGTGTCGCGTACAAAAGAGTTGCTGCGTATCTAACTCAATACGCATCGAACATCGGCTCACGAGGCTTCTTTTCATACCCGACCGCATGACCTATAAGCGGCGCTAACATAAATATGGCGCGCACATAGACACGCCGGGTGAAGCGGTTGAGGATCCTATGACAAAAAGTAATCGAGATGCAGATGTGGCCTTTGTTCAGGCCTTGGCAGAACTGCTGCGCGAAAACGACCTGACAGAAGTGCAGGTGAAGCGGGAATATGGTCAGGATGACAGTCTGAACGTCCGCGTGAGCCGTGGCGTCCCGCAACAAACGGTTGCGCCGATTGCGGCGGCACCTGCCGTCCCAGCCTCCACTGTTGCAGCAGCCCCCGCCGCCATCGCAGCCCTGGCAGTTGACGATCCGGCCAGCCATCCCGATGCGGTGACCTCCCCCATGGTCGGGACGATCTACATGCAAGCCGAGCCCGAGTCCCCGCCTTTCATTTCGGTGGGCGCCTCGGTAGCTGAAGGCGACACGCTGCTGATCGTTGAGGCGATGAAAACCATGAACCATATCCCGGCTCCAAGGGCGGGCACGATAAAACGCATCCTAGTGGAAGATGGTGGCGCGGTTGAATATGGCGCTCCGCTGGTGATCTTGGAATAAGGCTCTGGCTATGTTCAATAAAATACTGATCGCTAACCGTGGTGAGATCGCGCTTCGGGTGATCCGGGCTGCACGTGAAATGGGCATACCCAGCGTCGCCGTCCACTCGACCGCAGACAGTGACGCAATGCATGTGCGCATGGCAGATGAAAGTGTGTGCATCGGCCCGCCGTCTGCCACGGAAAGCTATCTTTCGGTTCCGGCGATCATGTCAGCTTGCGAAATAACCGGTGCAGATGCGATCCACCCTGGCTATGGCTTTCTGTCCGAAAATGCCAATTTTGTGCAAATTATCGAAGATCACGAGCTGACCTTTATTGGTCCTACAGCCGAACACATCCGTATGATGGGTGACAAGATCACGGCCAAAGACACCATGAAGGCGCTTGGCGTGCCCTGCGTTCCGGGCAGCGAGGGCGGGGTTCCGGACCTAGCCACGGCTCAGAAAATCGGCGCCGACATCGGCTATCCGGTCATCATCAAAGCCACTGCCGGTGGTGGCGGGCGCGGCATGAAGGTCGCTGAAACGGCCAAAGATATGGAAAGCGCGTTTCTCACCGCGCGGGCCGAAGGCAAATCCAATTTTGGCAATGATGAAGTCTACATCGAAAAATACCTGCAGACGCCGCGGCACATTGAAATTCAGGTTTTTGGCGATGGCAAAGGCAAAGCGATTCATCTCGGAGAGAGGGATTGTTCTCTGCAGCGCCGTCATCAGAAAGTCTTTGAAGAGGCCCCCGGCCCCGCGATCACACCGGCACTGCGTGCCAGAATCGGCAAGGTTTGCGCCGACGCCGTTGCGGCCATCAACTATACCGGTGCCGGCACGATCGAATTCCTGTTCGAGAACGATGAATTCTACTTCATCGAAATGAACACACGTCTTCAGGTCGAACATCCGGTAACCGAAGCAATTTTTGGGGTCGATCTGGTGCGCGAACAAATTCGCGTTGCGTCCGGGCTGCCAATGTCTTGGGTGCAGGATGATCTCAGCATCAACGGTCATTCTATCGAAGTGCGGATCAACGCCGAAAGACTGCCGAATTTCGCACCATCGCCGGGACGGATCAGCCAGTATCACGCGCCGGGCGGATTAGGCGTGCGCATGGACAGCGCGCTTTATGATGGGTATGTGATTCCTCCCTATTACGACAGCCTGATTGGCAAACTGATCGTGCATGGGCGCGACCGCCCAGAGGCGCTCGCTCGACTGAATCGCGCATTGGGAGAATTGATTGTAGACGGCGTAGACACCACCATTCCGCTGTTTCGCGACTTGCTGCAGGATCCGGATGTTCATAGTGGCGACTACAACATCCATTGGCTCGAAAAGTGGCTACAGACCCATCTTGAAGGATAACAGCAGATGAGCGGAGGTGTTTCTCTGCCATGACGCTGACACCAGACCTGCTGCTCCACGGCTATTCCATCGGTATCTTTCCGATGGCTGAACATCGGGGAGACCCTGAAATATTTTGGGTCGATCCGGTGCGCCGTGGTATCCTGCCACTGGAAGGGTTTCACATATCGCGATCGTTGCGAAAACGACTTCTGAAAGGCAATTTTCAGGTCAGTGTAGACCAGAAGTTCGAAGATGTAGTGGATTCCTGCGCAGACCGGGCCGAGACTTGGATCAACGACGAAATTCGAAGCCTTTATATATCGTTGCACCAAAAGCGACGCGCCCATTCCCTGGAGATCTGGGATGGATCGGCCTTGGTCGGTGGTGTCTATGGAGTCACTCTGGGTGCCGCGTTTTTTGGCGAAAGCATGTTCTCTCGCCAGACAGATGCCTCCAAAATTGCGCTGGTCTATTTGGTGGACCGGTTGCGGCAGGCAGGTTTCGCTCTGTTTGATACTCAGTTCCTGACGGATCATCTGGCAAGCCTCGGGGCAATAGAAATCACCCGCGCCGCATATCATCTGAGACTCGAGCACGCCTTGAAGGGCACTGCTGACTTCAGCGCCCCGGCGCTGCCTGCGCCTTACGACGTGGTGCAGCGCATGACCCAAACATCATAACGCGCATGGTCAAGCGCGTTCAGGGCGGGCGACGACGCGATCATCCAACCGCTATAGACTGGCACATCTTTCCCCTCCTCGCGAATGACCAAAAATGCGAACGCATCGCCTGACGGATTGCCCGCAGGATAGCGGCATTCGGTCAACTCGATCGACAAGCGGCCAAATTGCGACGTTCTGCCGGATGCCAGTTCAATATCTGAATGGAAGCCGTTGATCTTGTCGAGTCCCCGCAACACCGCCCCGGTCGCGAGGCTGGCGTCTTGTGCGTAAGATGCACTGGCCAAAAGACTGATAATCAGGCCGAGGGTTTTCATTCATCGCTGCCCGAGACAAATTTCAGCAACAGAGAAATCAGACTGACGGCGCCTTGTGTATCATCAATCTCAGCCCCCGGCTCAAAGAAAAATGGCGATCCCCCAGGTATGACCTCAACGAAATTCCCCCCAAGCAGCCCCTCGGACGCAACGATGATGGCGCTGTCGTCCGGAATTTCGATACCGTTCACAACACTGACAACAGTGTCAGCTCGGTAGGTTTCCGGGTTCAGCGTTACGCTGGTCACAGTGCCGATCTTGACGCCCGCCAGTCGCACATCGGTGCCGACGCTGACCCCTTCGAGCGAGCGAAAGCTGGCACTTAGCGGATAGCCCTGTGTGCTTGCGCCAAAACCAGTTGCCTGACCAGCATAAACCGCAAACGCAATGGCAGCTGCCAGAACAGCGCCGCCCACAAAGATTTCAGTCTTATTTTCAGACATACCTACGCCCCTATTCGGGAGTCCACGCCTCGTAGTCCGAGCGCGGCGCACCCCCCGCATGCCGGATTGATCCTGACGGAGCGTACGCCAGTTCGGTTCCGGTCAGGTTTTCCTGATGCGGTTTCTGCCAAGATTTATGTACCAGCGGTTTTTCCGTTGGCGGCTCATCCCAAGTGCGGTGCAGCCACCCATGCCATTCAGGCGACACCCGACTGGCTTCGACCTCACCGTTGAAAATCACCCAGCGTTTCTTGTCGTCTTGGGTTTTGTAATAGACATTGCCTTGCTCGTCTTCCCCGACGCGCTCGCCTTTGCGCCACGTGAACAATTGGGTGTTCAGCGTCTGACCATTCCACCACGTGAAAACGCGCAAAACCTTACTCAGGATACCCATCGGTGCCTCCGGAAAATTGTTGCCTCAGATATGGACCAAAGGCGCGCAAAGGTCCAGCCACAAGGGCAGCGGCGGCATGGATCCCTCACCGCGCGGGCAGCAGGGCTGTCACCTCAATCTCGATCTTGTATTTCGGGTCGATCAAACCGCATTCGATCATCGTCGCCACTGGCGGGTTTGCACCAAAGGTCTCGCGCAACAGCGGCCAGCAAGGTTCAAAATCGTGCCTGTCTGGGAGAATGTAGCGAACCCGAACCACGTCCTCGAACCCAGCTCCGGCGTCGCTCAGCGCCGCGCCAATAATCTCAAGCGCAGATTGGCATTGCTCGACCACGTCCTCAGGTACCGTCGCACCGCCTGCGACCGTGCCCGCGACATGCACAAACCCGCCGGCGACGACGGCACGGCAATAGCCAATTTTGGGTTCATAGGTCTCGCCAGACGAAATCCGACGCATGCTCATGTCAGCCAGCTGTTGCCGGTGTCTTTTCAGCGTCGGCATAAATCATCAGAGGTGCCGCATCGGAATTGACCGCTTCTTCGTTCACAACAACCTCAGTTACAGAATCCAGACCGGGTAGCTCAAACATGGTGTTGAGCAGTATATCCTCAAGGATCGACCGCAAACCCCGGGCACCGGTTTTGCGCAAGATCGCGCGCTTTGCAATTGCCGACAGCGCATCATCGGTAAAGGTCAATGTCGTGTCTTCAATCTCAAACAGGCGCTGGTATTGCTTGACCAATGCGTTTTTGGGTTTGGTGAGAATAGTGACAAGCGCATCCTCGTCCAGATCTTCCAGTGTCGCCAAAACCGGCAAACGACCGACAAATTCTGGTATCAGGCCAAATTTCAGCAGGTCCTCAGGTTCCAGATCATTGAAAATTTCGCCGACACCGCGTTCATCATTGTCCCGCACATCGGCGCCAAAACCCATGGCCGAGCCTTTGCCGCGCGCGGCAATGATCTTGTCCAGCCCGGCAAACGCGCCGCCGCAAATGAATAAGATATTGGTGGTATCAACCTGCAAAAACTCTTGCTGTGGATGCTTGCGGCCGCCCTGTGGTGGCACCGAGGCAACGGTCCCTTCCATCAACTTCAGCAATGCCTGTTGCACGCCTTCACCGGATACATCGCGGGTGATTGAAGGATTCTCAGATTTTCGGGTAATCTTGTCGACTTCGTCGATGTAAACGATACCGCGCTGCGCCCGCTCGACGTTATATTCCGACGACTGCAAAAGCTTGAGAATAATGTTCTCTACATCTTCTCCGACATAGCCTGCTTCTGTCAGCGTTGTTGCATCCGCCATTGTAAACGGAACATCCAATATCCGCGCGAGGGTCTGTGCCAAAAGCGTTTTACCACACCCCGTCGGACCAACTAGAAGGATGTTGGACTTTGCCAATTCGATGTCGCTGCCGGACTTCTGAGCGTGATTGAGCCGCTTGTAATGGTTGTGAACCGCAACCGAGAGCACCTTTTTGGCGAGCGCCTGGCCAATGACGTAATCATCCAGAACACCACAAATATCTTTGGGTGTTGGCACCCCGTCGGTGGATTTTAACCCACTCGCTTTGGTTTCTTCGCGGATAATATCCATGCAAAGTTCGACACATTCGTCACAAATGAATACCGTTGGCCCAGCAATCAACTTGCGCACTTCATGTTGGCTTTTGCCACAAAAGCTGCAGTACAGTGTGTTTTTGCTGTCGCCACTTGAAGTCGTTGCCATGTCAAACCTTTCAGGTTTAGCGTTGCGATATACGGCCCAGAGTCAAACCGTAATGCGCCCTGATTTGCACTAGCTTAGGCCAGCGTCCGGTGGTCCACAATCGCAAAATGCGCCCCACCTGCAAGGTGAGGCTTTGTAATTTGCGTGGTGTTGTCAAAAACAGCAGATGTTCTAAGTGTCCTCATCATCTCGCTTAGGGCGGCTGGCCACAATCTCGTCAATAAGGCCAAACTCTTTGGCCTCTTCGGGGGACATGAAATTGTCCCGTTCCAGCGCAGCTTCAACCTTTTTCAGAGTCTGACCAGTGTGGTGTACATAAATCTCATTGAGGCGTGTCTTGAGTTTTTGGGTTTCCTGCGCGTGAATCATGATATCGGTCGCTTGCCCCTGATAGCCTCCAGACGGCTGGTGCACCATTATGCGGCTGTTGGGCAAGGAGAAACGCATTCCCTTTTCACCCGCCGTCAGCAGCAAAGACCCCATCGACGCCGCCTGCCCAATGACCAGCGTGCTGACTTTCGGCTTGATGTACTGCATGGTGTCATAAATCGACAATCCGGATGTCACAACGCCGCCCGGGCTGTTGATATACATAGATATTTCCTTAGACGGGTTTTCCGCCTCAAGGTGTAGCAACTGCGCCACAATCAGCGATGACATGCCATCATGCACGGGACCACTCAGGAAAATGATCCGCTCTTTGAGAAGCCGTGAAAAGATGTCATAGGCCCGTTCGCCCCGGCTGGTCTGTTCCACAACCATGGGGACAAGGGTGTTCATATAGGTGTCGATTGGATCGCGCATATCTGCCTGCCTGCTCTGATGGTTCGGGACCATACCCGAAAATGTATTACGGGAGTCTTAGTATCGCCCATGAGGGGCTGCAAGGGGGGCCGGTCTATTGGGAACCGCAACCAAGGCCCGGCGCGCGCAGGCCAATCAAGGACAATTGGCCATCAATCACCCCATCAGATCAGAGAGTTTCCGCCCGCGTGACGCCCAGAAACAGGATCTACATTTCTTAGCGTTGCAATCGGCCCCCTAAATCATTGGCCAAATGCAATCTTAACTCCAAATTGTGTCTTTGATCCTGAGACACTCCGTGCACTGGCAGACATGCGAAAAAGGTCGCAATCTGATCTCACCAAAGCTCGCCGGTCTATTTGGCGCAGCCCGACATCGCCGCCGCCATTTGCATGAGTAACCTGCCGTAAAGCTCTGGACCGGCGTCCAAATTGATACCCATCGGATCCAGCAGCGCAATTCTGGCAGCGGTTCCCTCGATCACTGCCTCGACCAGTTTGGTATTGAACTGCGGTTCTGCGAAAACGCACACAACTTGTCGTTCTGCAACACTTGCCCTGACTTCTGCCAACCGTGCCGGGCTCGGCGCTGAGGCGTCGCCGAGAGTCAGCGCACCTCCGGCCTCGATGCCAAATCGCGCTTCGAAATAGTGATACGCATCGTGAAACACCATGAATCGTGTGCCTCGAAATGGGGCAATCATGCTGTCAATCTGTCTCCTGACTGCGATCAACTCTGCCTGCCCTTCGGCGGCATTTGTGGAATATAATGACGCGTTTTCTGGGTCGAGCACCGCGAGTTTGTTCGCGATCTCTGCCATCCAAAGCCCTGCATTGACCGGATCGAGCCACGCATGCGGATCAATTGTTTCATGATCATCTGCGTGGTCATGCCCCTCATCTTCAAACAAGGCACCCTCGCGAAACGGCAGAACAATGGTGCCCTCTACCGCCAATAATTCAACAACTTCCGCCTTCTCTGCCAGGTTTTGAATTGGCGCAGGCAGCCACGGGGTCAGATCTTCGCCGATCCAAATCACCAAATCCGCGCGCGCCAAAGCCGCCGCCTGTGAGGGTTTCATGGCATATCCGTGCGGCGATGCGCCGGGGCTCAGGATCAGATCAGGCGTCCCTGCGCCTTGCATAACACGCGCCACCAAAGAATGGACCGGAAGGATGTCCACTGAAACCCGCGGCACATCTGCCATCGCGGCGTGCGCAGACAGGCAAATCAAAACGGCAGATAGAGGTCGCATCATGGCCAGCACCTTTGTTATGGTATAACAAGTTGAGACGCTTGATAATTGGAATGTTATAACATATCAACATGGAAATCTAACCAGGGGGCCGCGATGACTGCAATCGGTTTTGAGAACCATGACCACAAGGCCTGCATCAACGACACATTGCGTGCTGCCGAAACTCATTGCAGTGCCGCCAAGCTGCACTTCACCCCTGCACGCCGCCGCGTTTTGGAAATCTTGCTTCAGCAACATCGCGCGATGGGGGCTTATGACATCCTCGAAGTTTTGGGTCGCGAGGGTAAAGGGGCGCAGCCCCCGGTCGCATACCGCGCGCTCGATTTTCTGGTACGCGCAGGTTTTGCTCACAAAATTGAGCAGTTGAACGCCTATATTGCCTGTGCGCATCCCGGTGTAAGTCACGCCCCGGCCTTTCTGATCTGCAGATCGTGCAATGCGGTGGCCGAGGCCGACGCCGAGCTGGCCAAAGGTCGATTGGGAGATGCAGCCCGCGCCGCTGGTTTCGCCATAGAACGCACCATTGTCGAAGCGTCAGGGCTTTGCCCAACCTGCCAGAATGCAGCCGCGGCGTGACCCTTATCGAAACCAAAAACCTCGACATCGCACTGGGTGGAAAGCGGGTGTTAAGCGGGGTGAACTTTGCCCTGCAACCCGCTGAAATTGTGACTATCGTTGGCCCAAACGGCTCCGGGAAATCGACCTTCTTGCGCAGCCTGATCGGCGCCGTGCAACCCTCTGGCGGCAGCGTGTTCCGTCAGCCTGACCTACGGATTGGGTATGTCCCGCAGACGCTGCACATTGATGCGGCGCTTCCAATGAGCGCCGCGCGTTTCCTTGGCCTGCCCCACGCGATCTCTTTGGACACGGCCAACGCGGCATTGCGCCGCGCCGGCGTTCCCGACCTTGCTGACCGACAAATGACGGATCTGTCCGGCGGCCAATTCCAACGGGTTCTCCTGGCGCGCGCGGTGCTGAACGATCCGCAGGTGCTGTTGTTAGACGAAGCAACGCAAGGGCTGGACCAACCGGGAGCCGCGGCGTTTTACCGACAGATAGAACAGGTGCGCACCGAGTTGGGATGTGCCGTTTTAATGATCAGCCACGATCTGCACGTGGTGATGGCGGCGTCCGATCGTGTGTTATGCCTTAACGGCCATATCTGCTGCGAAGGAACGCCCGAACTTGTGGCCTCGGCGCCGGAGTATCGCGCATTGTTTGGCACTGGCACCCGTGGCGCACTGGCGCTGTACCGCCACGAGCATAGCCACTCTCACGATAATGATCATGATCACAGTCACGAGCAGACCCATGCTGGATGATTTTCTGGTGCGCGCCGCCCTTGCCGGCCTTGGAGTTGCAATCGCCGCTGCGCCTTTGGGATGTTTTGTTGTCTGGCGCAGGATGGCCTATTTTGGCGATGCGACCGCCCATGCCGCGATTCTCGGCGTTGCGCTCGCGCTCATGCTCAACCTGTCGATCTTTGCAGGCGTGCTGGGTGTTGCACTGGTCATGGCGCTTGCGGTTTCCAGCCTTGGAGGACGGGGGTATGGCGTGGACACATTGCTGGGCGTGCTTGCGCACGCCGCACTGGCTTTTGGTCTCGTCGCTGTGTCACTGCTTCAGGGCGTGCGGATCGACCTCATGGCGTATCTGTTTGGGGACATTCTGGCTGTCGGCAAAACCGATCTGATTGTGATCTGGGGCGGCGCGCTGGCGGTGATTGCCCTGATCGGGGCACGATGGAACGCCCTGCTGACAGCAACAGTGGGCCCTGATCTTGCTTATGCGTCCGGCATTGATCCCCGGCGCGAACAATTGATTCTGACGCTTGCGCTGGCTGTCATGGTAGCGGTGGCAATCAAAGTTGTCGGCGCTTTGCTGATTGCCGCAATGCTGGTCATTCCGGCCGCTGCTGCCCGATCCTTTGCGCGATCTCCAGAACATATGGTTGCCGCCGCTGCAGTTATTGGATCTGTCTCTGCGCTAGGTGGACTTGCGGCCGCCTTTCAGTTTGACACGCCAACGGGCCCGACAATTGTCTGCGTCGCTGCACTGATCTTTGCGCTGGCTGGGCTGCTGAGCTCAGCGCGACGTGTCGCAGCCAGACACTAGGGTCACAACCATAAACAGACAGAAGGTGTCAGATGCCCGCGAGGCGCCTGTTCTGTTGAGAAACCTCCTGCGAATTTGACCTTTCAGACGTGGTTGCAGAGTTTTCAACAGAATAACTCCATAGCTTTCTCAAACCTTTCGGTGTGGATAGGCCTTGTACCTGTTTGCGCCGCAGATTTCCCGTGCAACT
Source organism: uncultured Sulfitobacter sp. (assembly GCA_965363755.1). Lineage (GTDB taxonomy): Bacteria > Pseudomonadota > Alphaproteobacteria > Rhodobacterales > Rhodobacteraceae > JL08. Next base: position 32,078 of record CBDTVL010000002.1, on the reverse strand, counting down.
GTAGATCGACTAAAAATCCAAGCCCACTTAGGCTGTAAAAATATTTGGTATATTTTTCGAGGTTCCAACAATGCTGACTATTGAACAAATATCTACGGCTGCCGACATCGCCGCAGCCGGCAATCTCGTGAGGGAACTTACGACTTGGTCAATTTCACTGGACCCGGAAACTAAAGATGCTCCAACGTTTGGCGATTTGGAAAGCGAACTAGCAACGCTACCCGGCATATTTCAACCGCCGACGGGATGTTTCCTGTTGGCCAGAGAAGATGGACGCCCTGTTGGCTGTGTCGCGTTTGCGGGTCATGGTGACGACACCGTTGAATTAAAGCGAATGTATGTACTCCCAGATCAACGCTGCAACGGGATTGGGCTGAAGTTGGTCAATGACCTGATCGCGTCCGCAAAAACACTGGGTACTCGGCGCAAGTTATGGACAGCTATCACACCATGACCGGCGCGCATCGGATTTACCGGTCAGTCGGCTTCAAAGATGTGGCGGCACCAGCGGATTTACCGGAGAAATTTGCATCCCGCGTCGTTTTTATGGAGATGGAATTGACGTCAAGTCAATGAGCCACAGGTTTCGATTATTTGAGCGCGGCGAGCAGTGACTAAGGGCCCAAACTAACGAACGCTGCATATCACCTGAAATGGAACAATGTGTCGAAACCCGACATGGCGTGCTCAACAAAAACAACCCGTTGTGAACACAAAATGTGGATCGCCTGGTTCTGGAGAATCAAACCGAGATCAGGAGTTCGTCCTGGAACATCTTTCTTCCACAAGGTGTGATCTCCACGATACGCCGCTCTGCAGTGCGATTGATCCACCCTTTGCGGAATGCTGTCTCTGCTATCTCTGCGCCCAGTGACCCCGCCAGATGCGGGCGCCGCTCGCTCCAATCCAGACATTTTCTTGCAAACACACGCCGCTTCGTACGGGCCGCCTGAACATCGACGCCCATTTTTCCGAGAAAACTCTCTCCAGTGTCAGTGAGCACAAAATCTCGGTCGTTGGGTGTCAAGAACTGCCTGAGAATCAAAGCATCGGCGATCATCACACCCAACGTACCTGCAAAGTGGTCGTAACAAAGGCGCGCATTTCGCATGGCTTCCAGTTTGGGAGAGGCGGTTCTGGCAGGTACTGGTTGCGTTGGTGCCAAATGAACAATGGCCTCCAATGCTTCCGCGACCTCTGGCCTTGAAATCTTGTAGTAACGATGTCGCCCATGCACTTCACAAACCAGAAGTTTCGCCTCTGTTAGTTTGGCCAAATGCTCACTGGCAGTTGCTGCTGAAACACCCGAAATCTGCGCCAATTCGGTTGCCGTGAGTGATCTCCCGTCGAAAAGTACAGACAGCATGGCGGCCCGAGCCGGGGAGCCGATCAAGGCTCCAATTGTTGCCATTGAAGGTTCTGCATCCATATTTCGGTTTTATCCGAAACGTTTCTGAATGACAATGTCGCGATCCGACCTTAGCCTGATTTTGTCCCCTTATGTTGAAAGATCAGGAGATTAATGACGACCGCTCCGGCAAACCTGTCCCAAGCCTACATTGATGAGCATTACATTACGCGCCCGGCATTGGCTGGTAAGGCCCGAATTACTGAAGCGCGCATCGTGGAGCTTGCTGAAAAGCGGTGTTTTCCACCGCCCGCGTACGAAGTGGTCAAAAAAGACGATTTTTACCAGTTCATTTGGCTCTTACGAACTCGAAGGCGATGTTCTGCACTATTACCACCCAAGACATGTTGCCTGGATCGCTGCAGCTGAAGAACTCGCTGAAAGCCTTTCTCTTGAAGACGTTGCAGTCAGCGTAAAGAACAAGTTCACAGCAGACATACTCAAAGCACTTGGGGCAAACGCAATGCCGTGGCCGGATGGGATTGCGCTGGTGTGGGATTATCTCATGGATGGAACCTGGGGCCTATGCCTAAAGCAATTTGATATACCCGGTCTCGTCCAGAAAGAGCTTGCCCGCCGGTCCATTGAGGACATCACGAATAAGGCTGATCCCGCTGCTATTTCAGAAGCGGATCGTGCATCACTCCGCAAAGCTGCGGGTCAATTCTATGAGGTTGCGCTGCCTTTCTCTCCTCACGAGGTTGGGGAAAGCTCGCGCTGCTTGGAGGTAAACGCGGCTGTCAGGAAATATGGGCTAGTTTTATGAATTCTTCGTCATTCTGCAATGATTGGACCACTGCACGCCTCGCCATTTACCGCGTGCAGTGGCGGCAGCTGGATCGACATGGGCTTGGTCACAAAGGACCGCTTCCGTATGGCGCGGCATGCACGCGATGAGTGGTGCAAAAGATGAAAAGGTCGGTAAGCGCGGTGCAGAATTGTGAAACCACGGCGGAAGAAGACATTCATCTTGTCGTGCCTGTCCCGCGTTGCCTGCAGTCGCATGGGTACAGACCGAGGCCTTTGGTCATTGATCCCGATGGCGGCACAAACTCGGAGCATTCCAAGATATACCTGCAAAAAAACCGCCGCACGTCACTAGGGACGGCGGCGGCAGGTAATGCGCGTCTCGTTGGGGATCCGGAGGTCTTCCTAAAAGGACTTGGGACAGGCAATGTCAGTCTGATGCATCAAAGTTGGGACAGGATGCAGGAAGGCCGGAACGAGACGCGCGAGGCAAAAAGAAAAACTCAGGAAAATACAGGCAGATGCAGACTCGCGACCAACATCACCACCAAAGCAGCCCCGCCCATCGCATCCTGAATCAAAGTTGCCTGTGAGCGGCGAAGAACTGTCCTGATCTGGGCAAGCATGGGGTGGCTCCTATTTGTCTGCATTTGTTGCTACTTTGTTCTCATTTCCTTAATGGTTTGTAAAGAACTTTTTAGGAACATTTGTGAACTTTTTGGAACAAAGCCAACGAAACTACGCCTAACCCACTGCAATCAAACGAATTGCCTGATCCTGTTCCATCAGCCACAAAAGAACACGCGCCGCCTTGCCTCTTTCGCTGGTAAGACTCGGATCAGAGGCCAATAACGCCCGCGCATCACTCTGGGCAACTGCCATCAGCGCGGTTTGCCGTTCCAGATCAGCCACCCGGAACCTCGGCAATCCAGATTGTGCTGTGCCAATCAGATCGCCCGCGCCGCGCATCTGCAGATCGGTTTCAGCAATGCGGAACCCGTCTTCGGTCTCACGCAGCACTTCCAGCCGTTTGCGCCCCCCCTCAGACAACGGCGATTGGTACATCAGGAGGCAGGTTGATGCGGCCTCGCCCCGCCCAACACGCCCACGCAACTGGTGCAATTGTGCCAAACCAAAGATCTCGGCCCGCTCAATCACCATGATCGTCGCATTGGGCACGTTCACGCCGACTTCAATCACCGTTGTTGCCACCAGAACTTTGGTATCACCTTTCTGAAACCGGGCCATCGCCGCATCTTTTTCGGCGCTTGGCATTTGACCATGCACCAAGCCGACAACATCTTCACCCAAAACAGCCCGGAGCCGTTGAAACCGATCTTCGGCAGCGGTTAGATCAACAACCTCGCTTTCCTCGACCAATGGACAGACCCAATAGCATTGCCGCCCTTCAGCCATCACAGCCTGAAGTCGAACAATCACTTCGTCGATCCGTGCGGTGCTGACTAGGGCTGTCTTGATCGGCTTTCGACCGGGTGGTTTTTCGTCCAGTACCGACACGTCCATATCGCCATATTGCGCCAGTGAAAGACTGCGCGGGATGGGCGTCGCCGTCATCACCAATACATCCGCCAACAGGCCCTTGCGCCCCAATTCGAGGCGCTGACGCACACCAAACCGGTGCTGTTCGTCGATAACGGCCAAACGCAAGTCGTGAAATTCCACATCTTTTTGAAACACCGCGTGGGTGCCAACAAGAACGGATATATCCCCGCATTTCAGCGCTGCCAGCTTGCCCGCACGCTCCTTGCCTTTGTCGCGTCCGGTCAGGATTTCCAACACAACCCCGGCACTTTCCGCCAGCGGCTGCAATCCTTCCAGATGCTGGCGCGCAAGGATTTCGGTTGGCGCCATCATCACTCCCTGCCCGCCCGACTCGACCGCAATCAACAGCGCCTGAAACGCCACCAGCGTCTTGCCCGATCCGACATCACCTTGCAAAAGCCGGTTCATCCGCAGCGGTGCGGCCATATCTTCGGCAATTTCTGTCACCGCGCGAAGCTGTGCGCCCGTCGGCTGATAAGGCAAAGCCTTCAGCACCGTGGATTGAATCGCCCCCGTGCCGACACTGACGCGGCCTTTGGTCTTGCGCTCGCGGGCCCGCGCCAAAGCCAACGTCATCTGATGCGCCATGAACTCGTCATACGCCAAACGCTCACGCGCGTCGGAAGACGGACTGAGATCATCCATTTTTGTCGGATTATGGGCGATGCGCACAGCCTCAGCCCAATCCGGCCACTGCTCTTGCTTTTTTTGGACCGGGTCAATCCAGTCGATCAAAACAGGCGCACGCGACAAGGCGCCCCGCGTCGCTTTGTACATCACCTTTTGGGTCACGCCAGCTGTCAGCGGGTAGACAGGTTCAAAACGTGGTATCTCAGCCTCTTCGGCCTCACTCACCACATGATCGGGATGCACCATCTGGGCGATACCATCAAACAGTTCAACCTTGCCAGAGACGATACGGCGCCCGCCCGTGGGTAAGAGTTTCTGCAAATAGTCGCTGCGGGCATGGAAATAGACCAGTTGGAACGAGGTCTCTGCGTCTTCAACGTGAATACGGTAGGCGCCGCCTTTGCTGGCGGGTTTGCGGTGCTGCCCAATAGTGACAGCCACTGTCAGTGTTGCGGGAAGATCTGTGCCTTTCACCGTATCACGGCGGCGACGATCAATCCCTGCGTAAGGCAGAGTAAACAGCAGGTCGCGCGGCTTGGTGACGTGCAGGTGTTGCAGGTTTTGTGCTGTTTTTGGCCCTACGCCGTCCAGCGTTTCCAGATCTGAAAACAGCGGAAACAGAATTTCGGGCCGCCCACTCATTGATCTTGAATCAAGGCCAGCCAAGTGTCCTCGTCCAGTATTTCGATGCCAAGTTCAGCCGCTTTTTTGGCTTTTGATCCCGCCCCCGGCCCGGCGACAATCAGATCTGTTTTGGCACTGACTGAACCAGACACTTTTGCGCCCAGACTTTCCGCACGCGCCTTTGCTTCGGCGCGGGTCATCTTTTCCAGCGTCCCTGTGAACACAACCGTTTTTCCGGCCACCGGGCCGCCGTCTGTATCCGGTCTCGCCGCGTCCATGATGTTCAGATGCATCACAAGTCGATCGATTGAGGCACGCTCTGCCAGTTGCGCAAAGGCCGTGACCAGCGATGTCGCCATGACTGCGCCAATCCCATCAATGCCGATCAGTTCCTCCCATGCCGGTCCTTGGGCGGCAGCGGCTGAATCGACCGTCGCGATCAGCGCGGCCCATGATCCATAATGCAGCGCCAATGTGTTCGACGCCGCCTCGCCCATATGGCGAATACCCAAGGCAAACAGCAATCGCCCCAGCGGGATATTACATTTCTCGTCTATCGCATCAAACAGGTTGTCCGCTGATTTCTCGCCCCAGCCTTCGCGATTCCTGAGCTGCTGCATGCCGCTGCCAAACCGATCCCGCAATGTGAAGATATCAGCGGGCTCGGCGATCCAGCCGTCACGGTGGAATTGTTCGACCTGTTTGGCACCCAGACCATCGATGTCAAAAGCACCTCGTGACACAAAATGCTTCAGCTTTTCAACGGCCTGGGCAGGGCATATTATGCCACCGGTACAGCGCCGCACCGCGTCACCTGCTTCGCGGATCGCGGCGCTGTCGCATTCCGGACATTTCTGGGGATATACAAAAGGAATTGCATCTGGCGCCCGTTTGCTCAGATCGACATCCGCGATCTTGGGAATCACGTCACCAGCACGGTAGACCTGAACCCAATCGCTAACCCGGATGTCCTTGCCCTCCCGAATAGGCACACCTTTGGCGTCGCGCCCACCGATATAGTCTTCGTTGTGAAGCGTTGCATTTGACACGACTACGCCGCCGACCGTGACCGGCTGTAGTCGGGCAACAGGGCTAAGCGCACCCGTGCGGCCAACCTGAATATCGATGCCAAGCAACCGCGTCCACGCAAGCTCAGCCGGGAACTTGTGCGCAATCGCCCATCGCGGAGTTGTCGATCGGAACCCAAGCCGCCCCTGCAACGCCAGATCGTTCACTTTGTAGACCACGCCATCGATGTCATAGCCCAGCGTCGCGCGCTGAGACTCAATCGATTTGTAATGCGCGATCAGATCGGCCGGCCCGTCGCAAATTGTTGTCAGTGGATTGGTTGAAAACCCCAGGCTTTTCAGCCGCTCAATCGCCTGCAGTTGGGTAGGGCCGAGTGGGCGCGACAACGCCCCCCAAGCATACGCGAAAAAATGCAGCGGACGGGCGCGGGTAATCTCTGCATCCAACTGGCGCAGCGACCCTGCCGCGGCATTGCGCGGATTTGAAAACCGTTTACCGCCGATCACTCCCTGGCGTTCATTTAATGCCGCAAAATCCGCGTGAGACATATAGACCTCTCCGCGCACCTCCAGCAGATCTGGCGCGTCGCTGAGTGTATGCGGGATATCGGCAATTGTTCGGGCATTTTCGGTGACATTCTCACCCACTGCGCCGTCCCCCCGAGTCGCCGCCTGGACCAGAAAGCCGTGCTCATACCGCAGCGACAAAGACAGGCCATCGATCTTGGGTTCAGCTGTCATTGGCAATGGCGCATCCGCGGCCAGCCCCAGATATTTGCGAATGCGCGCGTCAAATTCCACAACGTCTTCGTCATCAAACGCATTGCCCAATGAAAGCATCCGTACAGCGTGAGTAATCTTGGAAAACCCGTCTGACGGCGCAGACCCGATCTGATCAGACGGGCTGTCGACCCGCATAAGATCGGGAAATCGTGCCTCAATTTCCGCGTTACGCCGTTTGAGAGCATCATAGTCTGCATCCGACAGGTCCGGCGCATCGGCACCGTGATACGCCATATTGGCGCGAATTAGCAAACCTGCAAGCCGCTGCAATTCTAGGCGCGCGCCGTCAGGCGTGAGATCAGCAATATCTATCTTGGATGTCACCCGCGCCTCCGGTTGTTCACTGTGCCAATTGATAGGCGGCACAGCGGGCCGGGTCCAGTGGGTCAGTTATTGGATGTTGTATCAGGACCCACCAAACCCACAACGAGGGAGGAACGTGGCTGATGGATCCTGAAATTTGACCGCGCTCAATTCCATCCCGTGAGCAGCAAGTCTCGCGCGGTCGGTTGTCTCTTACAAAAAAGCCGCCCTGAAATGGCGGCTTTTCAAAAACGCTTAGGCGCCGACGGCAATGCGCCGATCCTCAAGGCTGGCGGGTTCGGGATCGCGCAATACATAGCCCCGCCCCCAAACAGTTTCGATGTGATTGTCACCCTCGGTTGCCACGCTCAGTTTCTTGCGCAGTTTGCAAATGAACACATCAATGATCTTGAGTTCAGGTTCGTCCATTCCGCCATAAAGATGGTTCAGGAACATTTCTTTGGTCAACGTTGTACCTTTGCGTAAACTCAACAATTCCAGCATCTGATACTCTTTGCCGGTCAGATGGACAGGTTTGTTGTCCACTTCAACAGTTTTGGCATCCAGATTGACGGCTATCTTGCCTGTGTTGATGATAGACTGCGAATGACCTTTTGAGCGGCGAATGATGGCATGTATCCGAGCCACCAGTTCTTCGCGGTGGAAGGGTTTGGTCAGATAGTCATCGGCTCCAAATCCGAAACCTTTGATTTTGTTTTCTGTATCGTCTGCACCGGACAGGATCAGAATTGGAGTGTCAATCCGCGACATTCGCAATTGGCGCAAAACTTCATGCCCGTGCATATCTGGCAGATTCAAATCCAAAAGGATCAAATCGTAGTCATAAAGCTTGGCCAGATCGATCCCCTCTTCTCCAAGATCTGTCGCGTAAACGTTCAGACTGGCATGGGTCAGCATCAGTTCAATGCTTTTTGAGGTGTTAGGGTCGTCTTCGACCAGCAGTACACGCATTTGATAATCTCCGGAACAAGGGCTATTGAAAGCCGGGCACAGTTTTGTTTCGTCTGAATTAACCCTGACAAAAAAAGGTTAATCACAAGTTACCAGTGATGCGAAACTAACACGCGCAACTCAAAGTTGTCTATACTTTTGCACCGCGGTCGCCTTTAATGCCTCTTCACCATGTTCGGTGACGGCCACTAGCCATTCGTGAAATTCTTCTTTTGAAATCTCGTATTTCTTCAGTGCATCGTCCTGCGTGATCAAACCATATAACACGCCACGCACCACAGCCGCCTTGCGCGAAGCGACCCAGCGTCGTGTACCAGGTGTTGGCAAATCGGCGCGGGTCATGATGGTCCCGTCTTGCAACGTGACTGCGCGCGGTCCATCAACTTTTTTAAGATACATGACTCACCTACTTGCATTCATGGGCGCGACATTGCACATCCCAGCCTTAAGAAGGGGTGAAGGCCCCCCTTGAGAATATGTTGGATTTTCCTATATTTTCACAGAACAGGTGCAAACGGACCTATGCATCATCAGGAGACGCATCATGGCGCTGGATCGCGACATGCCCTTTAACTCGCTTGGCTTTGCCAAATCTCCCGCAGAAACGCGGGTGGTTGTGGCCATGTCCGGCGGCGTAGACAGTTCGGTTGTGGCGGCGCAACTGGCCAGCGAAGGCTATGACGTGGTCGGTGTGACCTTGCAATTATATGATCACGGTGCGGCGCTTGCCAAAAAAGGCGCGTGCTGCGCCGGGCTTGATATTCACGACGCCCGCCGCGTGGCCGAAGATATGGGCTTTCCGCATTACGTTCTGGATTATGAGAACATTTTTAAAGACGCAGTGATCGACGAATTTGCCGACAGTTATCTGGCGGGCGCGACTCCTGTGCCCTGCATCCGCTGCAACGAGCGGGTGAAATTCAAAGACCTGCTCGAGACCGCAAAAGATCTTGAAGCCGATTGCATGGCAACCGGACATTACATTCAACGCAAAATGGGTGTGAACGGACCAGAATTACATTCCGCAGAAGATGCCAACCGCGATCAAAGCTATTTTCTGTTCTCGACCACGCCGGAGCAGCTGGAATATCTGCGATTCCCGCTGGGCCATCTGCCCTCAAAAGATGCCACCCGCGCCTTGGCGTCAAATTTCGGGCTGGTGGTTGCGGACAAACCCGACAGTCAGGATATTTGCTTTGTCCCGAACGGCGATTATGCCGCAGTGATCCAGAAACTGCGGCCCGAAGCCGCTGATCCCGGTGATATCGTCGATGTGAACGGAACCGCTTTGGGGCGCCACAACGGGGTGGTCCATTACACTATTGGACAGCGCAAAGGTCTTGGTATCGGCGGACTGGAGGATCCGCTCTATGTGGTCAAACTGGATGTTGCGGCCAAACAGGTTATCGTCGGCCCCAAAGACATGCTTGCCACCCGCTCGGTGCCAGTACGCGAAATCAACTGGCTGGGCGATGAACCGCTCGACAGCCGGGACGCATGGCATGTCTCGGTCAAAGTGCGCTCGACCCGTCCGCCAACCGACGCGATCATCCGGCCTTTGTCCGCGACAACTGCAGAAGTGGAACTGCTGACACCGGAACAAGGTGTATCGCCGGGTCAGGCGTGCGTGTTCTACGAGACTGACGGCAGCCGCATCTTTGGCGGCGGTTGGATCTGGCGCGGTCATTGATACATGCTTGCGCAGCGCGTGTGGGAACACCCGCCTAGATCGTATCTGTGCCGCTGTTTATCAGCACATACAGGCCGACCAGTATCATCGCCACAGGACCGAGGCGCTCCAATCTGCCAGCCCAGCGCGCGCTTGGGGTCGCCAGCCGTGACAATAGGATCGAAAGCACCCCGATCCCCAGAACCGCTGCAACTGCACCCATAAGGGCCGAAAAGCGGTACCCCGGCAGACTGTCGGCCAAAAGCGGCGCCATGACCGCAAAACTGTCCAGAGACATCGACAGAAACAACAGGGTGGACGCCACCAGCCCGCCTTGTGGCAGCGCTACGCTGCCCTCGGCCCCCTCATCGACCCCGGATTGTTGCCACAGCGCATGCAACCCCAGCACAATTGGAACTATCCCCAGATAACCAACCCAGCCCGGCAAGGCCTGATCTGCACCAATGGCAAGCCCCATTGCGGCTGCCAGCACCACCGCCTGCGCGATCACAAAACCACCAACCGCACGGGCCCGACCAAGGGTCAGCATCAAGGCGAGCAATACTGCCAGATTGTCGAGATTTGTCAGAACCTGCGCGAGGGCAGCTGAGACCGCAAAAGTCAGATGATCCACACCAGGTTACCTTATGCGATCCAGAACCGCCCGTGCAGCCCGCAATCCAGGCGCTTCACCACCCTGTCCGAGTCGTTGCATGGTCAATGCCATCGCTTCTCTTTGTGTGTCCGGGTCAGCCATAACCTGCAACAGCGATGTTGCGATGGCTTTTGGCATGCAGTTCGCTCCGAGAAACTCGGGCACGACACGGGTGTCTGAGACCAGATTGACCAATGTGACCGTATCAACCTGCAGCATCCGAGTGACGAGCTGGCGCGACAACCAGTTCATGTCATATGCAATAACCATCGGAGTGCCTGCAGCAGCAAGTTCCAGCGATACTGTCCCTGATGCAGCAAGTGCTAGGTTCGCCGCGCGAAAGGCTGCCCGTCTCTCGGTGGCTTCAGCCTCCACAGTCTGGCCGCGCGGATCAAGGATGATCGGTGCGCCGGGCCAGTCGCGGGTCAACTCGGCCACCAATGCGGCCACCGAAGAGGCGGCTGGCAGCACTACCCGTATTTCTGGTCGCGCCGCCAGAACGAGCCGCAGTGCCTCGGCGAAGATCGGGGCCAGCCGCCCGACCTCGCCGCGCCGCGATCCGGGCAGAACCAAAAGGCAGGGCGCATCACCTATGCCATGGCGTTCGCGAAACGCCATGGCGTCCGCGTCCGTCGCAACGGGTTCCGCAACAACCGGGTGGCCGACAAAATTGCAGGCCATACCGGCGGCTTCCATATAAGGCGGCTCAAACGGAAACAGCGCCAAGACCTGATCAACCATCTGTGCCATCTTGGCTGCACGCCCGGGGCGCCATGCCCAGACTGTCGGAGCAACATAATGCGCGGTGCGGATGTTTGGGTTTGCGGCCTTGACCCGGCGCGCCACCCTCAGGCAAAAATCTGGGCTGTCGATGGTGACCAAAACATCAGGTACCGTATTCACCACTGCAGCGGCGGTTTCATTGATGCGGCGCATCAGCGACCGGTATTTGGGCAGGACTTCGGCAATGCCCATCACACTGAGTTCGGACATGTCAAACCGACTGGTCAATCCTTGAGCCTGCATCAGCGGGCCGCCAACTCCGTCAAAAACAACGTCCGGCTCCAGCGTGCGCAAGCCTTGCATCAGCGCGCCGCCAAGCTTGTCGCCAGAAGGTTCGCCCGCGATGACAAATATATTCATCTAGTCGCCCGTCCGGGACCAAAGGACCAACCCTGCATCGTCACAGGCGCGTGTCACCGCCTCGGGCTCCAACAGGATCACGTCGCCTGCATCAATTACCAGTCCAGCCAGCCCTGCAGCAAGCACAGATCGAACTGTTCCGGGACCGATGGTCGGCATATCCGTACGGGTGTCCTGCCCGAGTTTGGGCCCCTTGACCAAGACCGCCTGAGCCCGCAGCGGCGTCTCTGGCAGGTTTTTTATCAGGAAATCGGTGCCCCCCAATCCTTCTATGCCCAGCACCTGCCCGCCGCCGACGACACAGGCCTGCCCCACATCAAGAGGCGCCAGCGCAGCAAGCACCGCCGCGCCGCGCGCCGCATCCGCGCGCATCTCAGCATCCGGCCACTTTTGGCTCAAGACTCCGGGCGGTGCCACCAGATCGGGCACCAGCTCATGGGCTGCTCGTATGGTGAAACCGGTTTGCTCGAACAATTTCATCGCGGCCCGCATGGCCCCGTCATCGCCCGCTTGCAGCGCCTCTTTGAACACCGGGACCAGCGGAGCGGTTTCTGCGTCCAAGGCAGCAGGGTCAAACGTCAACCTGTCAATTGCGCCGCAAAAACACACTTCTGTCACGCCACGTTCGCCCAGGCTAACCAACAAGCTGCCCAGTGTTTCAAGACGAAAGGTAATATCTGCGTCAAGGCCATCTGGCGCGTAGCCGTCCAAGACGCAGATCAACGGCGGCACCTGCTGTGCGGCAGCCACTTGCCCGGGCAATGCGCCGCGCCCTGAAACCAGCGCCAGCATCAGTTTGGGGTCAGGAACGACCGGTCCGTGTCGCCCAGAACAAAATTCACAATCTCGCGTACATATTCGCTGTCAGTGTCGTCGCCAAGGCGACGCGCCCGATCCTGAAATGTCCCTTCCCCTTGCGCCAGCATCTGAAACGCGGCGCGCAGAGCTGTAATGTCTGCACGGGAAACACCACTTCGTTTTAGCCCGACCAGATTGAGCCCATCCAGTGCGCCCCTTTGTGCCTGTACCAACCCGTACGGAATGACATCGTTCGTCACCATCGTAACCGCGCCAATGATCGCGCCTCGCCCAATCCTCACCCATTGATGTATTCCAGACAATCCGCCAATGATAACGTCGTCCTCAAGCACACAATGACCAGCAACAGCGGCTGAATTCACAACAATCACTCGATCGCCAATCTGGGCATCGTGGGCGACATGGCAACCGGCCATGAACAGACCGTCATCGCCGACGCGTGTCACACCGCCACCGCCTTCGGTGCCGGCATTCATTGTCACGTGTTCGCGGATGCGATTACGCGCTCCAATCTCCAGCCGACTGGCTTCGCCTTTGAATTTCAGATCCTGCGGAATCTCTCCGATCACGGCAAATGAAAACACAACCGTGCCTTCCCCGATACGGGTCCGACCGGTCACGACAACATGGCTTTTCAACTCGACACCAGCGTCTAACACCACTTGCGGACCAACGACACAGAGCGGGCCAATGATGCATCCGTCGCCGATCAATGCACCGTCTTCAATAATTGCGCTGGGGTGGATATTTGCCATACCGATTGCTCCTGTTACAAATCGATCATCGCGGTGAACTCTGTCTCTGCGGCCACTTCTTCGCCGACGGTGGCAACACCGCTGAACTTCCAGACTCTGCCGCCCGGCTTACCGCGCACTGTGGTCAGGTTCAGCAACAAAACATCACCAGGGATAACTTTGCGGCGGAATTTGCATTTATCAATTGCCATGAAAAAGACTTTCAGTTCCTTGTCAGCCATATCTAGCGCGACCCCAACCATCACCGCGGCTGTCTGCGCCATCGCCTCGACAATCGTAACTCCGGGCATGATCGGCATCCCGGGGAAATGGCCCTGAAAATGCGGTTCATTCATTGTTACATTTTTGATGCCAATCGCAGTGGATGTTCCGTCGATGTCAACCACCCTGTCCACCAACAAGAACGGATAGCGGTGCGGCAGGATGCGCTGGATCATCTGGATGTCCGCACTCAAAAGTTGCGATGTCATGGGGGCCCCTTACTTCTGAAAAGCGTTATTGGATGTGCCTAACAAGGGTAGCTCAAATGGGCAAGCGCTGGGGCGGTTCACTCTTTGGGCTGCAAATCACTGCCATCGCCGATGGCAGCGTCCATACGCCGTATCGCATCGTCTGTGACGTCAATTGCGTTGGCGCTCAGAAACACATTACGGCGTTCAAGAACAACTGCCGCACCAGCATCCTGCATCAAAACCTCAAGGACCGGACCAGCAGCATTGATAAACGTGATCCTGTCTGCTTCATTTCTTTGCGTCAAAGCACGCGCTTTGGTGTCCTGAGTGCCACGTATGGTCTGCACCTTTTCGTCAAATGCATCAGCCAACACTCGAAACGCAGCGGGATCCATGCCCGCGCGTAGATCTGTCAGCGCCTTTTCTTCAGCCGTCAAATCAGCCTCAATTTTGCGATTCTCGGTCGCCAATATCGCACCGTCAGCCTCAGTTTCACGAGCAACACGCTGGCCAAAAGCCGACCGAGCAAACAACTGATCTGATTCAATGGTCAGGATTGGGCTAACGATGGTGCCAATGCTCTGAGCTGCAGCCCGATGGGACGTCCAAACTGATCCACAGGCAACAACCGCAACCAGACAAATGGTTTTGAACCACCTCATCGCGCTGCTAGAATCTGGTAGAAATAGTTAGGTCGAATTGCTGTTCTATATCAAAATCTTCTTTGATGAATGCTTTGGAGAAGTTGAAGCGTAGCGGTCCAATTGGTGTTTGCCAGAGCAGTGCTACGCCCAACACGTGGCGGAACGAGCCGCCCTCACCGACAATTATACCGCCGGTTGTATTCACATCATCCAGATTCCACACGTTGCCGATATCATAGAACAGTCCGCCCCTCATGCCGAATTCCTCCGGCAAGCCTAGCGGAAACTCTGCTTCAAGCCGAGCCACGACAAATATGTTGCCCCCCAACCCGTCTGACGCTCCTGCCGACAAATCCCGAGGGCCAATGCCGCCGGTTTCAAAGCCACGTATGGTTTTTGTAGTGGTCAAGAACCGATTGGTCACCAGATTTTTGCCGTCTAGCCAGTTCAGCACGCCGCCTTCCAAAGTTGCACGTAAGATGACCTCCTCATTAAGAACTCTGGTCTGTGCGATCGCAGTAGCCTGAGTTTTTACAAATTGGGAATCTCCGCCAATACCGGCAAAGTCCTGACCAAATCGAAATAAATATCCAGCGTTTGGATTCAGACCAACCCGGCGGGAGTCATATGAATAGACATAGCCCAAGGAGCTTGCCCATTGATCGCCAGCAGCGATTTCGTTGCCGATAACATTGCCGTTTTGCGGCTCATTTCGGGCCAATATTTCTACATTCTCTGCCTTGTAGTTAAGTGACAGCCGGCCATTTTCACTAATCGGAAAAGACAGGTTTGGTGTGAACAAGATTGTGTCCGTATCATATGACGTCGCACTGCTGCTGCCGTTAGAGAAATCAAGGTTGAGCCCAAAGCCCACGTTGCGCCCTAGTGCCGAGGGTTCCACAAACCTGAAACCGTACCGTTCGGCTTCCTGAGCAGTTGACAAATCAAGGCCTATGCGCTGGCCGCGCCCCAGAAAGTTGTCCTCGTTAAAGCTGATGACAATGCCAAAACCGTCAGAGGACGAAAAGGTGCCGCCAAACTGCAGTGATCCGGTCGGCTGCTCCTCTACATCCACATCAACAATCACCTGATCTGGTGTACTGCCTTCACGCGCATTCACTTCGGCATTCGCAAAATACCCCAGCGCCCGAATACGCTCTGCGCTTTCGCGAATTTCTCTCGGGTTGAACGGATCCCCTTCGACAATGCGGAACTGGCGCCGTACGACCTGATCCAGCGTTGTCGTATTTCCCTCAATATCTATCCGTTCAACAAAAATCCGGGGTCCTTTGACCAGACCGAATTCCACGTTCAGCGACAAATCTCGGTCATTGCGCGTGACCCGCGGCTCGATCCGCATGAAATCGACGCCATTTTTGATCGCCAGCCGCTCCATCCTCGCGATCGAGTTTTCGACCAGCGTTGGCGAATACACGACACCTGGCTTGATCCTCAGAGCCTCCAGATATTCGTCCGCCTCTACATTTGCCATTTCACTGACAACTGTGATTCCGCCAAATTTGAATTGCTGCCCCTCTTGGATGTTGAACACCAGAAAGAATCCGTCGCGTTCTCGCGACAATTCGGCGTTTACGCTGTTGATCCGGAAATCTACAAAACCCCGGGACAGGTAGAAATCGCGCAGCAACTGCTTGTCGAACTCGATCCGGTCTTCGACCAGAGTGTCCGAGCGGAACACGGCGCGCAGAAACCCAGCCTGTTTGGTGCCGAGTATCTGACGCAAGCGGCGGTCCGAATAATTGCGGTTGCCGACAAAGCTCAGGCGCTCGATCTCGACGACAGCGCCTTCTAGAATCTCAAACACCAGATCAACGCGATTGTCGTTTAGCCGAATAATTTTTGGATTAACCCGCGCAGCCAACCTGCCCTGCTGAGAATAAGCCCCGGCAATGTTAGCGGCGTCACGTTCCGCCTGAGCCGGATTGAAAACGCGGCGCGGTGTAGATTCAATGACCGCACTTAAGGTGTCATCCTTGATTCGGCGATTTCCTTCAAAGTTGATGCGGTTGATTGTCGGGAACTCGACGACCGTTACCACCAGCCTGTTGCCGCGCGGCTCAATGCTGACTGATTCAAACAACCCGCTGTCTTCGATACGCTGGTAGGCGTCGTTCAACTGGCCCGCAGTCACCGTTTTACCGCGTTCGATTCCCGCATACGTCAGGATCGCGACGTCTTCTATACGTTTGTTGCCTTGAACCTCGACGGTTGAAAACTGATAGTCTTGAGCCAATACAATCTGCGGAAAAACCGTGAAAGTCATTGCAATTGCAAAGAAAACCGCAAAAAGGGAATTATACAACATATAGCTTATTCCGCCCCGTTTAACGCAGGATATACCCGCCATGCACCCCAACCTCATGATCCAGAACCTACTTTTTCCTGCCTGCCGATGTCGATCTGAGTATCGGGATTGCCGCCCCTTGTCAAAAGCAAGAAACGCAAAAACGCCAGGCTTTCACCTGACGTCGAAATGCTATTGCGGTAGAGACGTAATCTGCTGTTCAGAGGCTTCCGATAAAGGCGCCAATCCAGAGTGCAGCCAGAATTGTCATCAGATACAGAATCCGATCCCAATTCAGTTCCATAAGCAGGCTAAGCCCACGATATCCGTTTTCCAGGGTTTGCATTGATTTCGCCTTATATCACCACTTAACCGCCCTTAGGGCCTACCAATCGATTGTGGCATGAGATGGGCCAAATGTGGTGATAATGTGGCAAACAGCCCTTTCACGGGCAAAACAGATCGTTTCCTAAGGCAAAAACCATGAGCATCAGAACCAGAGAAATGCCCACTGCCATCAGGATTCGCAATGCGCCATCGCTGGGTGGTTTTCCAGCTACCGCTTCGTAGGCATAGAACACAAGATGGCCGCCATCCAGCGCCGGTATCGGGAACAGGTTCAGCAATCCTACCGCCGCAGACAATACGGCGATGAACCAGATGAAGTTCTGCGCGCCCTGAGATGCCATCTCTCCCGAGACCTGCGCAATGCCGATCGGGCCTGACATGTTACATGTGCTGATCGCGCCAGTTACCATGTGCCACAATCCAGACAACGAGCCGTTGATGATACGTCCGGTCTGCGCCACCCCTCCCCAAAGCGCCTCGCCCATTCCGGGCGTACTGGTGGCCGGTTCAAAGATCAGACCGCCAGCGATGCCAATCCGCCAATATGTCTTAAAACCGCCTTCGGGCTGAGGTTCGTCAGTACGTTTTGGTTTCAGCGCGAAATCGATCATCTCACCATCTCGCCAAACGGTGAGTAGCAACACACGCCCGTCGGATGATTCAACAACCTCTTTGAGTTGCTCAAAGGCAAAAATTGGGGCGCCGTCGACCGCAGTGATCACGTCGCCCTTTTGCATTTCGATATCGATCGCAGCGCTCTGCGGAGATAGGCCCGCAACAATAGGTGGCCACAAATATGGGCCCCTGACAATCTGCTCGGACCCGTCGCGGCGCACGAGATACTCCAGCACCGGCGCCCGTGGCAGGCCAGCCTCAAAGGCGTCAAATGCCACTTCATCTTTCACCGAGGGCACGGGTTGGCCGCCAATCGCCAATACCTGATCGCCAGATTTTAACTCCTGAATTTGCGCTTCAGGCACTTGGCGCGTTTCACCAACCGCCCACGGATCCTCCGCGACGCCATTGCTCATCACAACAGCTGCGAACACTAAAATCGACAGAACGAAGTTGAACGCCGGCCCGGCCGCAACCGTTAAAGTGCGCGCCCACAACGGCGCGCCGTGCATCGTGTGGCGCAGATCTTCTGGTGGCGTTGCCTCCATTGCTTCAACATCTTTGCCCGATGCTGCATTGGAATCGCCTTTGAACTTCACATATCCGCCAAAAGGCAGCAGAGCGAATTGCCATTTGGTACCGTGCTTGTCGACGCGACTGAACAGCACTGGCCCAAAGCCGAGGCTGAACACATCTGCCTCGATTCCGGTCCATCGACCAACGATGTAGTGACCATATTCGTGGATCGCCACGATCACTGACAGCGCCACAACAAATGCGATCAATGTCCAGATCACACCGCCAAACTGCGGTATCAGCCCGATTACATCCACGTTTTACCCCTGCTCAATTCTTATCTGTGGCTCAGTTGGTGATCCGATTGATCACCGCGTCGGCCTGCTCTCTGGCCAAATGGTCCGTTTGGACAACGATATCAAGGGTCATCGTGGCATCAATAAGGCTGGAACGGGCGCTGAGCCCCTCCAAAACCCGCTCAACAACCTCGGCCATCTGCAGAAATCCGATCCGTCCAGCAATGAATGCGTCCAATGCGCGTTCTTTTGCGCCGTTGAACACCGCCCCTGCCAGACCTCCGGTATCCATGACCGCGCGGGCCAGTCGCAAGGCCGGATAGCGGGCCTCGTCAGGGCTTTGAAACGTGAGCGCCCCGATGGCCGCCAGATCCAGCCGCTGCACTGGTAACGTGCGTCTTTGGGGCCAATGCAATGCATACCCGATTGCATGGCGCATATCAGGGGGGCCGATATGCGCCATCAGTGCGCCGTCCCTGAATCCAACCATCGCATGCACCAGAGACTCCGGATGCACGAGCACTTCAATTTGCCCCGGCTCAACGCCAAAATATTCCCGTGTTTCAATCAGCTCCAACGCCTTGTTGAACATCGAAGCACTGTCGATGGTAATGCGCTGACCCATATCCCAGTTGGGGTGACTTGAGGCTTCCGCCAGCGTCGCTGTGCTCAGTTTTTCAAGCGGCCAGTCCCGAAACGCGCCACCGCTTGCGGTGATGATGATTCGTTCAACCGTGTCGATATCTTCGCCGGTTAAGGCCTGAAATACAGCGGAGTGTTCGCTATCGACCGGCAACAGTCGTGCCCCATTTACGCGGGCGGTTTGCATCATCAATGCCCCGGCACAGACCAGCGATTCCTTGTTGGCCAACGCCAATGTTGCGCCCTGCTCTAACGCCGCTAGGCCAGGCCCCAAACCGGCTGCACCTACAATCGCTGACATGATCCAGTCCGCTGGCCGCGCGGCAACCTCTCGCAATGCGGCGGAACCTGCGGCAGCGATCACATCTGATCCTGCCAAGGCGGCCTGCAAATCATCCAACAGATCATCGTTCGCAGTGACGGCTATGTCGGCACCCAGTGCAATTGCATCTCTGGCCAGCAGCGCAATGTTGCGCCCGCCAGTTAACGCCACAACCTTGTAGTCTGCCGGTGCCCGGGAAATCAGGTCGATCGTGTTTTGGCCAACTGAGCCTGTGGCGCCCAGAATACTGACACGCCGCATCAGCCAAGCCCCGGCGGAAATCCGAAGGCCAGCCCGATCAGCAACATGAAAACCGACGCACCAAGCATACCATCACACCGATCCAGCACGCCGCCATGCCCCGGGATCAGATTGCTGCTGTCTTTGATGCCCATTTTGCGTTTGATGGCGCTTTCTGCGATATCCCCCATCTGAGACGCCAGCGAAACCGCCATGGAAAGTGCGATGAGTCCATTGCCCGCTTCGGCATAGCCTGTGAAAATGAGACCAATTATCGCGGCCCCAATCCACCCCGCAACAGTTCCGGACCATGTCTTCTTCGGGCTGATGCTTGGCCAGAACTTTGGGCCGCCGATCATGCGTCCCGCAAAATATCCGGCAATATCAGTGACAACAACCACAAGAACCAGCCACAATATCCAGACAAACCCAAGATCATCGCGCACCAGAATCATCCCAATGCCAGCCAGCAGGACAAGAATGGCGTAAATCAAAAAAATGATGCGGTGGTGCGAGAGTTGACCAAGCCCTACCAACACCGGTGCCAGCAGGATTGGAATCGCAAAACCGGCAGGCAGATAGGCCGCAAGCAAAACCGCCGCGCCAGACAAGCCGCCCAACTGCACTGCAACCTGGCGCGCCTCTGGCGTAATCATGCGCACCAGTTCCCAAACCATTGCGCCGCAAATGAGCGCGACAAAAACGTGGAACACATGCTGTCCCATCCACATCGCCCAAAATCCGACAATGACCATGACCGCGCCTGATGCGACACGGGCGGCCAGATCGGACCATCGACCAGAGTTAACCTTGGGCGCGCTCATGCAAGAACGGCGCCAAACCGCCGGTCGCGGCGGCCATAAGACAGGCACAACTCTTTGAACTGAGCTGCGGTGAAATCCGGCCACAATGTCTCGATGAATTCGTATTCGGCATAAGCTGACTGCCAGAGCAAAAAGTTAGAGATCCGCGCCTCGCCGCTGGTGCGGATCACGAGATCGGGGTCCGGCAAGACGTAAGTATCAAGGTACTTTGGCAGCGTTTGTTCATCCACGTTGGCAGGCTTCAGACGACCGTCAGCCACGTCCTGCGCCAACCGCTTGGTTGCGCGCGCAACTTCGTCCCGGCTGCCGTAGTTTATCGCGATCGTAAGATGAACCCGATCGTTGTGCGCGGTCATCAGCTCCAATTCGTCCATCAAGGCGACCAGTTTTTCATCAAGCCGAACTCTGTCACCAATAAATCGAACGCGCACTTTCTCCTTGAGCAGAGCTTTGGCTTCTTTAGTAATATAGCGGCGAAACAGGCTCATCAGCCCGGCGACCTCAACCTGCGTACGTTTCCAGTTTTCAGTCGAGAATGCAAAAATGGTGACATATTTGACGCCAAGATCCGGACAGGCATTCACAATTTCTCGCACCCGTCTGGCGCCGGCATGGTGGCCAAACAGTCTGGGACGCCCTCGTGCCTGCGCCCACCGACCGTTGCCATCCATGATTATCGCCACATGACGTGGCCCATTCGGGACATGCTGAGCAGGTCCTGTCTGTGGATCTTTGGGCATAATATGCTGCTAAACCTGCATGATTTCTGATTGCTTATGCTCTAACGCCGCATCTATAGCGGCAATGAAACGATCGGTAATCTCCTGTACTTCGGATTCCCAGATTTTCTGGTCATCCTCGGACATTCCGTCGGCCTTAGCCTTTTTGATCTGGTCCATTCCGTCTCGTCTTACGTTGCGGACTGAAACGCGCGCGTGTTCAGCATATTGGCCAGCGACCTTGGTCAGATCTCGGCGCCGTTCCTCGTTTAGCTCCGGGATCGGCAACATGATGATGGTCCCATTAAGCTGCGGATTGATGCCAAGCCCACTTTCGCGGATCGCCTTTTCAACCGCACCTACCATGGATTTATCCCAGACATTGATCGTCACCATGCGCGATTCAGGGACGTTAACGGTTCCGACCTGGTTGATCGGCGTGCGCTGGCCATAAGCCTCGACCATGATCGGTTCCAACATCGTGGCGCTGGCGCGACCAGTGCGCAAGCTCGCAAACTCAGTTTTCAGCGAAGCCATTGCGCCATCCATCCGACGTTCAAGCCCGTCGGTGTCAATCTCGAGATTATCTGACATTCTTCTGCTCCCTCACTGCGCGGTTGCCCGCTCTATAACTTTAACTTTGCACTTTTGTATAGGTCCCGCGTCCGGCCAAGATCCCTCTAAATCCGCCCGGCTCGTCCAGAGAGAAAACGATGATTGGCAGATTGTTGTCGCGCGCCAGCGCAATCGCGCTGGCATCCATGACTCCTAACCGCTTCTGAAGAACATCGTCATAGCTCACCGTGTCATAGCGTACTGCGTCATCATGTGTGTTGGGGTCTTTATCATAAACGCCGTCAACTTTGGTACCTTTGAAAATCGCCTCGCAGGCCATTTCATTGGCACGTAAAGTTGCAGCGGTGTCGGTTGTAAAATACGGGTTCCCGGTTCCAGCCGCAAAAATGCACACCCGTTTCTTTTCCAAATGGCGCACAGCGCGGCGCCGAATATACGGCTCAGCAACTTCGTTCATGGTGATGGCACTGATCACACGGGTATGTATGCCCAGTTCTTCAAGCGCAGACTGCATCGCCAGCGCATTCATGACAGTCGCGAGCATTCCCATGTAATCGGCCGTCGTCCGCTCCATCCCCTGCGCGCTGCCCTGCAAGCCTCGGAAAATGTTGCCGCCGCCGATCACCATACAAATCTCGACACCCAGATCGTGAACCGTTTTTACCTCGTGTGCGATCCGCTGGACGGTTGGCGGATGTAGCCCAAATCCCTGATCCCCCATTAACGCCTCGCCTGATATTTTCAGCATGACCCTCTTATATGTCGTGTCGGCGGTATCGTGGGGGGGGGCTTGGGTCATATTGCGCTCCGGTGCAGCTAGGGGCTAGATTGCGCGCAAAATGTCCGAAAAAGGACGCGGGTTCAATGCGTCAACCGAGGTAGGCAGCAAAGATGTGCAAATACGCCGGAAAAAACAACCAAATAGTCAAATGGTGATGCATGACCTGCCGGTGATCGGCCCTGACGCACCGGTGCTGATTGCCGGACCAACCGCGTCTGGTAAATCGGCGTTGGCTTTGCGCATCGCTGCACAGTCTGGCGGCGTCATTGTCAATGCCGATGCCAGTCAGGTTTTTGACTGTTGGCGCATTGTCACTGCCCGCCCCTCATTGCAAGACGAAGCCATCGTTCCACATCTGCTTTATGGTCATTTGCCTTATGACGCAGCGTATTCTGCAGGGCACTGGCTACGTGAAATGGCGCAGCTTTTGGCTGGTCCGGACCGTCTTATCATTGTTGGAGGGACAGGGCTAAATTTTACCGCTCTGACAAAGGGGTTGGCTGATATCCCGCCGGTCCCAGCTGCGATCAGAGCAAAGGGCAATGCGCTTGATCTGACTGATCTGATCGCTCAGACCGATCCCGCCACACTGGCCCGGATTGATATTAACAACCGTGTCCGCGTTCAGCGCGCGTGGGAGGTGGAGACTGCAACAGGTCGCCCCTTACACGACTGGCAGGATAATACCGGACCGCCGCTGCTGCAGCTGTCGGATACGATTCCGATTGTGGTTGATGTGGCAAAACCGACGCTTGACGCCAGAATAGCGGAGCGGTTTGACATCATGATCGCACAAGGCGCATTGGATGAGGTGGCGGCGATGCAGGCACTTTATGATCCACAACTCCCCGCATTCAAGGCCATCGGCGTGCCCGAGCTGATGGATCATCTGACAAAAGACATCCCACTGGAAGAGGCGCGCACATCCGCTGTAACTGCAACACGGCAATTTGCAAAACGGCAGCGCACCTGGATGCGATCAAAGATGCGGGACTGGCACTGGCTCGCCCCCTGAACTATAAGATTTGCGACCTCTGAAGCTAATATTTGGTTTATTTTTAAGGTAAATTTGATATATCACGCGCTATGGTTAACTTATCCACAAATACCATGGGCAACAACCATCACATCACAATGCGCACATTGGCGCAGCTTACACGAGGCGGTGAGTGGCAGCTTGATCTGATGCATGACAGGTCCGTGCACCTGCTTATTTGGATCACACGCGGACAGGGATTGGCTTTGATCGATGGCGCCAGGCGGGGTGTGGGCACGCACAATGCGCTGTTTGTCCCGGCCGGTACAACCATGGCGGTCGAGTTGGGACGGCAGAGTTCTGGTCAGGCTGTCATCATCCCCGATTCTACAGAATTGCGCCTTCCGGGCCAAGCCCATCACCTGCGCATCCGCGATGTCTCAGCCCAATCAGAGATCGGCCTGATTCTTGAGGGGCTTCAGCGTGAACAGACAAATGGACGCCCGTTGGTGTCCGAGGCAATGGAGGCACATACATCGCTATTGTCGATATGGCTGCGTCGCCAACTTGGGCTGGACGAGCATATGCCAACTCGCGCCAATGCCGCGACACGCCTTTGTCGTGCCTTTTGCCGACGTGTATCCGCCGAATTTCGCAGCGGCGCGCCGATGGCCGACTATGCCGAAGCACTTGGCGTCACGCCCACCCATCTTACGCGGGTCTGCCGCGCCAGTGCCGGTAAAACCGCAGCCGATCTGCTGACTCAGCGGATATTATACGAAGCGCGACATCTGCTGAGCACCGAAAAAACGCAAATACAAGACGTTGCCCGCTATCTCGGTTTTGGCAGCGCCGCCTATTTCACCCGATTCATGCAACACCATACCGGGCAGTCCCCCTCAGCACTGCGAAAAGGCGCTGCGAAAAGCATCCCATCTGCGCAGCCGGTCTTGTTCAAGGTCTGACGAGACAGCTCGGCGAAATGCACAATTGTCGTTTTTCGACAGAAAGAATGTCGCATTTGCAACACCAAATGGCGAAACGGAACATTGACCTCGCCGACAATCTGGTGCCGAATGCACCTGACGGGGAAATGCATATAAGTGTCGCCAATGACGCGCCGATGAGTCCACCTGATGGACTCGTCGCAGGTTTCCGTAAAATGAATGTGTCTCAGGGAGAAAAAGATGACGCAAGCTAACCACGATCAAATGATACATCCGGCGGCTAAAATGTACGCGCAGGAACACAAAGACGGCCATATGGACCGCCGTGAATTCCTGACACGAGCAACAGCCCTAGGTGTTTCAGCAACCGCGGCTTATGGTCTCCTGGGGCTAACCTCACCAGTAAAGGCAGCTACCGAAATCAAGCGGGGCGGTACGATCCGCTACCAACAGGAAGTACGCGCACATAAAGATCCGCGCACTTATGACTGGACACAGATTGCTGCTGTCGCCGCCGGTACGTTGGAACATCTGATCGAATACAACTCTGACGGATCGTTTCGTGGGATGCTTGTGGAGAGCTGGGAAGCCAATGATGATGCGACGCAATACACATTGCACGTGCGTAAAGGCATAAAGTGGAACAACGGCGACGATTTCACCGCTGAAGATGTTGCACGCAATATCACAGGCTGGTGCGACAAGAGCCTTGAGGGCAATTCGATGGCGTCTCGTATGACGTCGTTGGTAGATGAGGCAACCGGCAAAGCAAAAGACGGTGCAATCAAGGTTGTCGATAGCCACACGGTTTTGCTGACGGCAACTGCACCGGATATTACGATCATCCCTGGTATGGCAGACTATCCCAGCCAGATAGTACACAGTTCCTATAACCCGGATGGTGACCTGAGCGCGATGGTTGGTACTGGCCCAATGAAGATTGTCCAGAATGACGTCGGTGTTAAAGCGGTCATCGAAAAGACCGATCATCCATGGTGGGGCGACACAGCATTTCCAGAAGGCGGTTTCTATCTGGATCGGCTTGAATTCATCGATTATGGAACCGATCCTGCGGCTTGGGTTTCAGCTGTCGAAAGTGATGAGGTTGACATTCTGTACGAAGTTACAGGTGACTATGTTGACATCATGACCGGTCTTGGCTTGGTAGAAAGTGAAGTTGTTTCGGGTTCAACAATTGCTATCCGCACGAACCAGCTTGCCGAAGTTGATGGCAAAAAACCTTACGCCGACAAGAAGCTGCGCCAAGCCATTCAAATGGCTGTCGACAACAATGTTGTTCTGGAGCTTGGCCAATCGGGCCGTGGTCTGGTCGGCGGCAACATGCACGTTGGTCCGGTTCACCCGGAATTTGACCCGACTGTGGATCGTATTCCGTTTGATCCGGTACAAGCCAAAGCGCTACTGGATGAAACCGGCATGGCTGATTTCGAAATGGAAATCCATTCGATTGACGATGACTGGCGCAAAAACTCAACCGATGCGGTTGCAGCACAGTTGCGCGACGCAGGGTTCAATGTAAAACGCACGATCCTACCCGGTTCCACGTTTTGGAATGATTGGACAAAATACCCGTTCAGCTCAACCAACTGGAACCACCGCCCGCTGGGAACGCAAATTCTTGGTCTTGCGTATAAATCCGGTGAAGCGTGGAACGAAGCAGGATTTGCGAATGCTGAGTTTGATTCACTTCTCGCAGAAGCCAATTCTATCGCCGACGCACAAAAGCGCCGTGAAGTGATGGGAAAACTTCAGGCAATCATGGTTGAAGAAGCCGTGGTGATCCAACCTTACTGGCGTTCACTTTATCGCCACTTCAAGGAAGGTATCGTAGGCGCGGATATGCATATCGCCTATCTACCGCAAATTTATAAGTGGGGCTGGAAAGCCTAATCAAAATCAGGCCGCGCCCAAAAGGGCGCGGCCTTTTTTAATTGGCTGGCGCTGCGAATTGGCGCTGACAAACGGACGGGCAGGAAAAGGCCCGCCATAGCCTACCAACAGGGGCGCTCATGGGACTGTTTATTTTACGACGGCTAGGCGTGATGATCATCACAGCACTATGCCTGACCTTCATCGTGTTTATTCTAACTAATCTCTCTCCAAATCTGGAAAAACTAGCCAAAACCCAAGGCAACGCCCGTATGTCGGATGAGGCTGTGGTGAGCTGGCTGGGCAACCGGGGATATCTTGACCCGATGCCGATTAAATTTGGTCGATGGCTTGGCGTTGCTCCCGGCTGGACACATACATCCGATGATGGAATCGAAACGGGACGTTGTTTCAACAGAGAAACACCTGCAGATGAACGTTCAACCTATTGCGGAGTGCTGCAAGGAAATTGGGGTAAATCAACAGTCTTTAAGGAAAATGTCTCTGCAATTGTATCAACAAGGCTTGGTCTGACCGGAAAATTAATGTTCTGGGTCATGGTTCTCATGATCCCCTCTGCGTTGTTACTCGGCGTTCTGGCTGGCATGAACGAAGGATCAAAGACAGATCGAACGCTATCCACCTTTGCGATAACCACAACGGCCACACCCGAATATGTGTCTGGCGTTATTTTTGTTGCGGTATTTGCCTCATCCGCTGTTGGCTTAAAGTGGTTCAAGGGCACGGCCACCAGTGCAATGGAAAGCGCCAATTTTGAGAACTTCTTTCTGCCGGTTCTGACAATCTCTCTTTACGGGATGGGCTATATTGCACGGATGACCCGCGCATCGATGACGGAAGTCATGACAGCGCAATATATTCGCACCGCCCGTCTTAAAGGTGTGTCTTTTCCAAACATCGTTCTGAAACATGCCTTGCGCAACGCACTAATCGCACCCTTCACAGTGATCATGCTGCAGTTTCCGTGGCTGCTGAATGGTGTGGTGATTGTCGAAACCTTGTTTAATTATAAGGGTTTTGGCTGGGTGCTTGTGCAAGCTGCTGGCAACAATGATATCGAACTGCTTCTGGCAGTTTCGGTTGTTTCGGTCGTCGTGGTTCTGGTAACGCAGCTGATTTCTGACATCGGCTACGTCTATCTCAACCCACGCATCAGAATTTCTTAAAGGGGGGCCGAACGCATGGAACCACTCAGCTGGGGCGAAATAATCCTCCGTATCTTTCTACAGTTTGGACCGGTCTGGATCACGCTGATCTTAGTCTTTGTCGTGTCGATCCTGTTCAAACGTCGTCTGGGTCTCTACGGTAAACTGTTTGACAGCCCCATCGGCATGGTCGGCTATGCGCTTGTCATGTTCTGGGTCTTCACGGGCATATTCGGGGCGATGGACTTCATCATCACCCATGATCCGCTCAACCAAGTGTCTGGCATGAAGAACAAGGTGCCGGGCACCCCACTCGCCGGAGCGGAAGAAGGCGAATATGCATACTACCTTCTAGGAGGAGACAATCTGGCACGGGACGTGTTCAGTCGGATGGTCGCCGGTGCTTGGGTTGTGGTGCAGATCGCGCCGCTGGCAACGATGTTTGCCTTCATGGTCGGCATCACCCTTGGTCTGCCTGCGGGGTATTATGGCGGAAGGCTGGACACCGTTCTCAGTTTCCTGGCCAACCTGATCCTCGCGTTTCCGGTCATCCTGTTGTTCTATCTTCTGGTGACACCTGAAATCGTGGATACCGGCATTCCGAATTTCATGGCCGTGTTCCTGTTTATCTTCCCGCTGATCTTTGTGTGTATTCTGCTGAACTCGCGCTACTACACACAACCGAACTTTCGCACACCACTCCTGATTGGGGTGTTGGGTACCATGGCATGGATTTACCTGTCTCTGATTTCTGAGGTCGGCTCGATTATCTATGTCTTGCCCGGGTTCCTTGATCTTTTCGATGTGGCGGGAGGTATCCTTGTCGTGTTTGTGTCGGTGGTCTTTGTGAACTCGCCGACGGTCTACAGAATTGTGCGCGGCCTTGCGATGGACATCAAAACCCGAGACTACGTGGCGGCGGCACAGACACGCGGTGAAGGTCCATGGTACATCATGCTTTGGGAAATCCTGCCCAACGCCCGTGGGCCGCTTATCGTCGATTTCTGCCTGCGCATTGGCTACACTACGATCCTTTTGGGTACCTTGGGCTTCTTTGGTCTGGGCCTGCCACCGGAAAGTCCCGATTGGGGCAGCACGATCAACGAAGGGCGCAAGCTCTTGTCGATCTACCTGCACCCTGCCCTGCCACCCGCATTTGCGCTGCTGAGCATGGTGCTGGGGCTCAATCTGTTGGCGGATGGGCTGCGTGAAGAGAGCCTGCGAGACTGAGGTGAAAGAATGGGTGTTCGGGGCTCAGTCCCCGGACCCCCGACGTGTTTTTGAACAGATGAAGATCAGGGGAAACTCCAAGATCTGAACGCTCCAACAGGAGAGACGCCAAATGGCAAAACTTGATTATGAAGGCCCAATTCTGGAAATCGACAAATTGTCGATCTCATTCTTCACGCGGTTGCGCGAAATCCCGGCTGTTATGGACTTTTCAGTCTCAGTCAAACCGGGCGAGGCCGTCGGGCTTGTTGGCGAATCCGGCTGCGGCAAATCCACTGTTGCGCTGGGGGTCATGCAGGATCTCGGCAAAAACGGCAAAGTCGTCGGTGGATCGATCAAGTTCAAAGGCCGTGATCTGGGCACGATGAGTAACGCGGAACTGCGCGACATCCGCGGCTCGGAAATTGCGATGATCTATCAGGAACCGATGGCCTCGCTGAACCCGGCGATGAAAATTGGCAAGCAACTGATAGAAGTCCCGATGATCCATCAGGACATGTCAGAAAAAGACGCCTATGATCGTGCGTTGCAGGTGGTGACGGACGTAAAGCTGCCCGATCCCAAGCGCATCCTCAATTCCTTTCCGCACCAACTCTCGGGGGGCCAGCAGCAGCGGATTGTCATTGCCATGGCGTTGATGTCAGAGCCGTCCCTGCTGATCCTTGATGAACCAACAACTGCGCTTGATGTGACGGTCGAGGCGGCTGTGGTGGAACTGGTCAAGGACCTCGGCAAGAAATACGGCACATCGATGCTGTTTATTTCCCACAACCTTGGTCTGGTTCTGGAAACCTGCGACCGTATTTGTGTGATGTATTCCGGCGAAGCCGTGGAACGGGGCAGCATCGAAGATGTCTTTGACAAGATGCAGCATCCTTATACCCAAGCTCTGTTCCGCTCGATTCCGCTGCCGGGCGCCGACAAGAACTCCCGCCCGCTCGTTGCCATTCCCGGCAACTTCCCCCTGCCCCATGAGCGGCCCAATGGCTGCAACTTTGGCCCTCGCTGCGATTATTTTGAAGAAGGTCGCTGTGATCAGGGGGTGATCACGATGGAGGATGTAGAGGGCAACGACCGCCACGCGTCGCGCTGCGTCAAGTTCAAAGAGATTGACTGGAACGCGCCTATGCAACTGGCCGAAGTCAAGCAAAAGGGCGAGATTGGCAAAGTAGTCCTCAAAATAGACAACCTCAAAAAATACTACGAAGTTGCTGCCAGCGCCCTGTTTGGCGGCGGCGACAAGAAAGTGGTCAAAGCCAATGAAACGCTCAGTTTTGAGGCGCGGGAATCCGAGACACTGGCAATTGTCGGTGAATCCGGGTGCGGCAAGTCCACCTTTGCCAAGGTTCTGATGGGTCTTGAGACCGCAACCGAAGGACAAATCCTGCTCGATAATCACAATATCGAACAGATCCCGATTGAACAGCGTGACACCCAAACTGTCGCGGATATTCAGATGGTGTTTCAGAACCCGTTTGACACGCTCAACCCATCGATGACGGTTGGACGCCAGATCATCCGGGCGCTTGAGATATTTGGCGTTGGTGCCAGCGAGGCTGAGCGCCGAAAACGGATGCTGGAACTGCTTGATCTGGTGAAACTGCCGCGTGAATTTGCGGAACGGATGCCACGCCAGCTGTCCGGTGGCCAGAAACAACGCGTCGGCATCGCCCGCGCCTTCTCGGGTGGCGCGAGGATTGTGGTCGCGGATGAGCCTGTCTCTGCGCTGGACGTGTCGGTTCAGGCGGCGGTGACCGATCTGTTGATGGAGATCCAGCGGGAAGAAAAAACCACGCTGCTGTTCATCTCTCATGACCTTTCCATTGTGCGCTATCTCAGTGATCGCGTCATGGTGATGTATCTGGGTCATGTGGTGGAACTTGGCACAACAGATCAAGTCTTTTCACCGCCGTATCACCCCTATACCGAGGCTTTGTTGTCCGCCGTGCCCATCGCCGACACCAAAGTCACGAAAAAGCACATCGTGCTGGAAGGCGACATTCCGTCTGCGATGAACCCGCCATCAGGGTGCCCGTTCCAAACGCGCTGCCGCTGGAAATCGCAAGTGCCGGACAACTTGTGTGAAACAGAGGTGCCGTCGGTACGCATTCTGGGGGACAATCATCAAGTCAAATGCCATCTGTCAGATGCCAAATTTGCCGAGATGGAGCCTGTGATACAAATCGCCGCCGAATAGGCGCTCCGGCCAGCAGATAGAAAGAGGCGGCCTCTCGGGTCGCCTTTTTTTCCGTTTTCTACCCTGCGGATCAGATGAAGTAGGCTGCGATCATACCCATCAAATAAGTTATCGAGAAACTCATTATTCCGGGGCGCACTCGCCGCACCAGAATACCAAAAAGCATCAGCGGCAGACTGAGGCCGACGAGACCACAGGCGATCTGTTCTGCCTGAAGCATGTCCCCAAAAGCATTGAAATCAATTGTCCAGGGCATCACATCCGCCATAACCAGCGCGTAATACATCCCGGTGCCGACGCCAAAAAAGCCACCCATCAAAGCTGCTGTCCAGTTGCCGCGGAGTTTGTTTGATCGGCGCGATACTGCAGCGCCGTAACGGACAGCATCATGTGCCGGACCCGGCGCAATATAAGTCCCGGGACCTTTCTTGTTAATCCGGTCAAGACGTGCATTGAAACTTGCGGTTGCCATGTCTCTATCTGGTGTGCCTCTTACGATGTACAGCTCTGAGGTTAATCGTCAATTCCGGCAGGAATTTGGCGCAGATGGGCATTCATCAGGGCGGCATTAGGGCGTCGTCAGCTTCCCCAGATCTTGCGCACGTAGGTCTTGGTTTCTTTGTAAGGCGGCACGCCACCGTATTTCTTGACCGCCTGGGGCCCCGCATTGTAGGCCGCCAAAGCCAGGCGCCAAGACCCGAATTCCCGATATTGCTGAAACAGATATCGTGCTCCGCCGTCCAGGTTTTCGTAGGGATCACTTGGGTTTACACGCAAAACACGCGCTGTGC
Organism: uncultured Sulfitobacter sp.; assembly: GCA_965363755.1. Taxonomy (GTDB): domain Bacteria; phylum Pseudomonadota; class Alphaproteobacteria; order Rhodobacterales; family Rhodobacteraceae; genus JL08. Next base: position 502 of record CBDTVL010000002.1, on the reverse strand, counting down.
CGGGCATCAATTGGGCAAGACCCATCGCACCTTTGTGAGACTTTGCGTTAGGATTCCAGTTGCTTTCCTGCTGCACCAGTCGCAAAAACAGCTCTTCCGGCACACCGTTTCGCCGCGCTGCATCACGCGCCATACCAAGGTATTTTCCCCGATATTTTCCTTTGAATCCAGGTGACGTATCCCATTTCGACGGGGTATGAACTTTGGGCGGCTGAAGACGGACGGAGTTGTTATATTGCTTGGCTGCCCTGTTGTCCAAGACCCGGGTCTGCGAACTGAACAAGGTAGCACGACTTTTGGACGAAAAAACATCGGCTTGAACGCCGGTGCCGCCCATTATGACTACCATAACAGCGGCAGCTAACTCTTTGCGCATGTCCCCGATCCCAGTCACCCGATTTTTCCCGCAATATAGACAATTTTACGGTTGGCGCCAGCCTGTCAATAATCACGACAACCCGGGCTGTGTTAACTATGTTTCAACCATGTGGCAGGAAGTGTA
>CBDTVL010000001.1:0-63183 GCA_965363755.1 uncultured Sulfitobacter sp. | reverse complement strand
GCACGGATTGGCAGCGCCCTCAATCGACCGCGCAAAGCCCTTACGATTGCCACATCCTCCATAAGCGGTTGATCCGAATAACCTCCTACAGAATCATAAAGGCTGCGAGTGAGTAGCAGACCTTGATCACCGTACGGCAAACCAAAAACGCGCGAGCGCAAATTCGCCCAGCTGGCAAACATCGTTGGCATCACTCCACGCGCCCGAAATCGCAACTTGAAATAAGCAGCCGTGTCATGATCCAGATGGGCACGCACCGGTCCAGTCCACCCCGTTTCCAGCTCGGTATCCGCATGCAGGATCAGCAGCCAGTCACCCTTGGCCAATCGGCAGCCTCTTTGAAGCTGTGCCCCCCGCGAGGGTTCCCCTTCGACCAGTTGTGCTCCGACCTCGCGGGCCAGGGCGCAGGTTTCGTCCTGTGATCCGCCATCCGACACAATCAATTCTCGGATCAAACCCGCCTGAACACCTTCCATGAGGCTGGCCCAACACCCTGGCAATTCGTCCTCTGCGTTCAGCGTTGGGATGATCACCGAAATCGGCGCGCGCATGAAATTGGCCCTTTGTTCTTGTCGTGTCGGCACCCTATATGTGCTCTGACCAGTTAAAGGAATGCTACGAATGACCTCCCGCCACATTCTGGCCCTTCGGGGAGCCGACAAAGAGCCGTTTTTGCAAGGGCTGACCACCAATGACATGGCTGGGCTCGACCGAGGGCTGGTTTACACCGCAATCCTGACCCCACAGGGTAAATATCTGGCTGATTTCTTTGTGGTGCGCCATGGCGATGCGGTGCTGGTTGATGTCTCTGCTTTGCTGGGTGAATTGCTGGAAAAACGACTGAATATGTACAGACTGCGCGCGGACGTCCAGATCACGCGCAGCGGGCTCAATCTGCAACGCGGCACCGGCCCTGCACCAGACGGCGCATACCCTGATCCGCGTCACCCCGATCTTGGCTGGCGGATGTATTCAAGCGCGCAAGAGACCGACGATGCCACCGATTGGGATGCAATTCGTGTCGCGCATTGCATTCCTGAAACCGGGATCGAGCTGACTCCTGACAGCTTCATTCTCGAAACCGGATTCGAAGCATTGCACGGCGTCGATTTTCGCAAAGGTTGTTACGTCGGGCAAGAAGTCACCGCGCGGATGAAACACAAAACCGAACTGCGCAAAGGGCTGGCGCGGGTGACGGTCACAGGTCACGCCCCGGTCGGGGCCGAGATTACGGCAAATGGCAAACCCGTGGGGACACTCTTTACTCAGTCTGGGGGGTACGGCATCGCCTACCTGCGCTTTGATCGCGCAGCAGGCGAGATGATGGCAGGCGGAGCCACAGTTATGCGAATTTGAAGGTGCACCTGGCTGAATAAGAAACCAGTCTTTGAGTGGCACACTCAAGGTGTCGCGGCCGTCCCGAACAACGGGCATATAGCATCGCGACCATTGGGTGGATCAGCGATCATCCCCACCACCGCTCGCCTCGTCCATCAGATCATCATCAATCGCGGATTGAGCTGCGGCGGTCACAGCTTCTCTTTGATTCGGCGTCAGGTCTTCCACCTTGCCGTCGGCCAAACGAACTGTCACTTCGCGGTGGGCAAACCTGACCCCCTCGCGTTCAAAGAGTTCGCGAATTTCTTCAAAAACCCGTTTGCGAATAACCCATTGCTCATTCGGAGTGGTCATGAATTTAACCCGAATGATCATGGCGCTATCCTGCATTTCGATGATGCCCTGAGATTTGAGAGGCTGGATAAAGTCCTTTCCGATCACCGGGTCATCCAGCAGTTCAACGCCCAACTTCTTGATCAGTTTGCGAACCTTTTCCACATCCGTGTCATAGGTCACGCGCAGGGGAAGCTTCATGATCACCCAGTCGCGGGAAAAGTTCGTCAGAAAACGGATTTCTCCAAATGGGATGGTGTGGAGCGGCCCCTTGTGATGCCGCAACTGGAAAGAGCGCACTGATATCTTTTCGACTGTGCCTTTGACATCACCAATATCGATATATTCACCTTTGCGAAACGCATCATCAAACAGAAAAAACGCCCCCGAAAACACATCCCGAACAAGCGCCTGTGATCCAAAACCAATCGCGAGGCCAACGACACCGGCACCGGCAAACAGCGGGCTAACGTTGACCCCTAGTTCCAGCAGAATGATCAAGGCGACGGTGATAACGACGATAGCCAGAATACCGTTGCGAAACAGCGGCAGAAGGGTCGCGAGCCGGCTTGCGCTTGACACGCTACCTTCGTCGCCCAGTTCGCCCGCTGGTTCGTCGCCCACTTCTTCCTCAATCTTGCTGTCGATCCAGATCCGGAAGAACTGATAGACAATATAGCCAAGAAAGATGACAACGATAATGTCCGTCAGGGTGTCCAGCTTTGACTCTTCCATCATGGCGCTTTCGACACCCCAGATCGAAATGAATGCCCAGCCACCTGCGACGAGCGCAAGAATACCGGACACCCGGCGTGCAAGGTCCTCAAAGCTATTGATGTCTTGAGTCTTGGTCGTTTCAGCAGACTCCAACAGAGCCTCTTCGCCGTCTGCAATCCCGCCTTCGGGGGCAGTTTTCAGATCATCATTCAGTTCCCTGACCGCACGGGCGCGTTGGAAAAAGCGTTCGATAAGAAAATTGATCACTCCGAAGACAACGATGATTGATGTCAGGATGGCATAAACGCCAGTTATCAACGGAACAGACGCCGGCAGTTCCAGAACGAGTTCATACGTCAGTTCGAACCACGCCAGAGTGAAATAGGCGATCGCAACAGGCGCCCAAGCTTTGGTGAAAATCCGGGTTGCCGTTGTGACCTCGCCGATGCCTTTGCCATTCAACATCGCATTGCTGATGGCGCGGCGATTGATCAGAACCAACAGAACATTCAGAACCACGATGAACAGCGAAAGCACCGACGACATTGCCGCAAACACATCATAGTTCAGTCCGAGTTCAGATATCCAAATCGTGAAATTCAACGACCAAATATCTAAGACGGCCACGATCCAAAGCCAAGTGTGCAGTTTTTTGGCATCTGGGTCAGAGAAATTCGGGATGCGATACTGGCTAAGATAGGGTGACAGGACCATACGCCATACGCCCGCGACCAGACGCGACCCAAAATACGCAGTGTAAATCACTGTGATGGTAAACTGCATCGCTGTGTCATGCACCGGGCCAAAAATGATTGAGCCCACTATATAAGCGACAGCCATCGACACCAGCGCGCCACCAACCCCCATGAAAAACCGGAATACGAGAAAGGGAAGTTTTTCGGAATACCCGACGGGGCTCTCTAATATTCGCGACACAACGAAACGCTTTGCAAGCCGCTTTCCAAAGACTTCCCTTTCAACCAGCATACCCAAAGCAAAAAGCGCCAGGCTGTAAAGCAATGCCTCAACAAACGACATGATCCTGCCATCAGGGCTGCTAAAGCGCAGGATGTAGGCCACTTCGTTAAAGGCAACAGGGAGGGCCTCCAGCTTGCCCAGCAAGATGGTTCGAAACGCGTCTCCCTCAGATTGGAGTTTCATCAGCAAAGCGCTGTCATTTTCGACCAATTCAGCGCCGGTATTTTCATCAGCTTTTTCGGATTGGGCCAACAAATTGCCATTTGAATCCACGACGACTACGCTGACACCGTTTTCAACGGCCTGCTGAAGGGTCTCGGCAAAGCCCTCCGCGTCGCTGGCTTCGGTCGTCTCCTCTGCCGAGCCGCCAAGTGCACCCAGCAGACCGGCTTGCGAGAACCCCGGCCCCGCAAACATCAGCGTTAAGGCGAGTGCCACAATATATCGAAGCAATATCAACGGCATAATAGAGCCTTTCCCAGTCCGTCAGCGCAGACGCTATGCGAATGAATGACGGCGCGCAATGCACGCGCGCCAGAGGTAAACCAAGCTTGATAACAACTCCTGTCAAATCCGCGCGAGCGGCTTTGCTTTCGTGCTGCGATTGGCTAGATAGGCGACGACGCCCAAACGGCATTGTCGCGCAACTTGCGCCGAGACGATCAAAGGACGCGAGATGGCTGCACAAGCTTGTTCGGAAAAAATTGCGGTACTAGGACTGGGATATGTCGGTCTGCCGTTAGCGTTGGCCCTGTCACGTGCTGGATTTGAAACAATTGGGTTTGACACAAATGCCCTGCTTGTCTCTGCCCTGCACAACGGTGAAGATCCAAATGGGGAAGTGTCTGCGACATCGCTTGAGGCCAGCGGCACAAGATTTTCGTCAAACCCGGCTGACTTGGCAGGTTGCACGGCTTTCATCCTTGCCGTGCCAACCCCGATCACCGACGCCAAGAAACCTGATCTTGGCCCGCTGCTTGGCGCGTGCTCCTGCATCGCCCCACATCTGGTGCCCGGCGCCTTGATCATTGTCGAAAGCACAGTTTATCCCGGCGTAACTGAAGAGGTCTGCGGACCCGCCCTGGCGCAGGCCAGCGGGCTGAAGCAATATGATGAGATCAAGCTGGCCTATTCACCCGAACGGGTGAACCCGGGCGATGCCGAGCATTCTCTCGAGAGCGTGATTAAGATCATTTCTGCACAAGACGATGTGACGCTGGACAGGACGCAGTCGATCTATGCCCCCATCGTCAAGGCGGGCCTGCATCGCGCAAGTTCGATCAAAACTGCCGAAGCTGCAAAGGTGATAGAGAACACTCAACGTGACTTGAACATCGCTTTGGTAAACGAGTTTTCACTGATCTTTTCTCGCATGAAGCTCGACACGCTTGAGGTGCTTGAAGCCGCCGGAACAAAATGGAATTTCCTGCCCTTTAGGCCCGGTCTGGTTGGTGGGCATTGCATCGGTGTTGACCCATACTATCTCACCTACCGCGCCGAACAACTCGGCTATCACCCCGAGGTGATTCTGGCAGGTCGCCGCATCAATGATCATATGGGTCGCCATGTGGCGTCGGAACTGATCAAAGCTATGCTGGCGAAACAGGTCGATTTGGCCCGTGCAAAGGTTTTGGTCATGGGGTTCACATTCAAAGAAAACTGCGCTGATACGCGCAATAGTAAAGTTGCGGACATTGTGGCTGAATTGCAGTCCTATTCCGTAAGCACCGAGGTATATGAGCCATGGGTCACACAAGAGGTTATGGCGACCGAGCATGGGATTGAAACGGTTCCCACGCCCTCTGTGGGGGCCTATGACGCCATCATTTTGGCAGTTGCACACACGAAATTCGTCGAATTGGGTGCGGATGAAGTCCGGGCCTTGGGAAAACCGGGCGCACTTGTCTATGATATCAAAGGTGTATTTGGTAAGTTCGGATCAGACCTGAGACTTTAAAGAAGATCGAGATATTATGGATTTGGCAACTTTCCCTCCCGCGCGACCGCATGATGACCCGCAAAAATCGGGTCGTGTGGTACTGTACAGCCATGACACGTTTGGTCTGGGGCATTTGCGCCGCTCACGTGCGCTTGCCAGTGCAATCACTGCAGCTGATCCCAAAACTACCGCCATCATTCTCACCGGTTCGCCGGTTGCTGGGCGATTCACCTTTCCCGAACGGGTAGACCATATGCGACTGCCAGGTGTGACTAAGATGGCGGATGGGTCGTATATCTCGCAGGCACTTGGCATGGGGATTGACGAAACCACGGCAATTCGCGCCGGTCTGATCAAATCCGCTGTTGAACAATATGATCCCGATTTGCTTATCGTTGACAAAGAACCAACGGGATTTCGTGGCGAACTCTTGCCAACATTAGATATGCTGCAAGCCGACGGGCGCACCAAAATGGTGCTGGGCCTGCGCGATGTGCTGGACAGCCCCGACGTGCTGGCGATGGAATGGGATCGCAAAGCCGGCATCGAGGCAACCGAGAAGTACTATGACGAAGTCTGGGTCTATGGCCTAGAATCCTTTTATGACCCCACCAGCGGTCTCGCCCTCAGCGATAGAATCCGCGAGCAGATGCATTACACCGGCTACCTGCGCCGCGAGGGACAGGTGGACCCATCGCCACTGGTTGAGCCTTACATCCTGGTCACCCCCGGTGGCGGTGGTGATGGAGAGGCCATGGTGAACCTTGTATTGTCGGCTTATGAACAGGATCCGGACCTCTTGCCCATGGCGGTTCTGGTCTACGGCCCATTCCTTTCCGGCGAAACAAGAGAAGATTTTGAACATCGGGTGCAAAATCTCAACGGGCGGGTACGTGCGGTCGGGTTTGAAGCCGAGATTGAAACCCTGTTTGCAGGCGCACAAGGTGTAGTTTGCATGGGAGGCTACAACACGTTTTGCGAAGTGTTGTCATTTGATCAGCGGGCCGTGATCGTACCGCGCACAGTACCGCGACGCGAACAGCATATCCGTGCAAAGCGAGGTAAAGCACTGGGGTTGGTGCAGATGCTGGACGAGGATCAATGTGAGCTTACGCCTGCAGCGATGATCCGCGCCATTCGCGCTCTGCCATTGCAGAACCTGCCGTCGCATTCCATTACCGCTGGTCTTCTGGACGGGCTGGACAAAGTGATCGAGCGGTCGCAGGCGCTGATGGCGATGGCCCCGGCCCGCGCCGCTGAATGACGCCAACTCCTGCAAAACTGGCAATTGTCGTCAAAGGGTGGCCACGCCTATCTGAGACATTCATTGCTCAAGAGCTGGCGGCTCTTGAGGCCGCGGGGCACCGTTTTGACATTTGGTCACTTCGCCACCCAACAGATATCAAACGCCACCCTCTCCACGATCAGATTACGGCCAAAGTCCACTATCTGCCGGAATACCTGCATCAGGAACCGTTACGCGTTGCGCGTGCCTATCTTACCGCCCGACAGTTGCCCGGGTTCAGCACAGCATGGTCAATCTGGCGGGCGGACTACGCGCGTGACAGAACCCGCAACCGGGCGCGGCGCTTTGGTCAAGCTTGTGTCATGGCGACCGAGCTGCCTGCTGCCAACACGGCGCTCTACGCTCACTTCCTGCACACGCCGTCCTCTGTTGCACGTTATTGCGCGATCATGCGCGGGTTACCCTGGGGGTTTTCCGCCCATGCCAAAGACATCTGGACCTCGCAAGAATGGGAATTAAGGGAGAAGCTGGATATATCTCATCATGGGGCCGAGTTTGGCGCGACATGCACGGCCTATGGGGCAAACTTCCTGCGAAGCCTGACAGACGATCCAGAACGTATTGATCTGGTCTATCACGGGCTAGACCTTTCACGGTTTCCCAAACCGCCTGAGTGCCCGCTTCGTAAACCAAATGACCCGGTCACATTCCTGTCCGTCGGCCGTTTGGTGGAAAAAAAGGGGTTCGACCGGCTCATTGATGCCCTAGCGTTATTGCCGAAAGGCTTAAATTGGCGCTGGATCCATATTGGCGGTGGTAGTCTGAAAAACGAGATGACTAACCGGGCAATTACAGCGGGGATCGCTGGACAAATAGAGTGGCGCGGCGCCTGTGATCAGCCGCAGGTTATCGAAGCAATGCGCGCGTCAGACATCTTTGTGCTGCCCAGCCGTGTCGCCGCCGATGGTGACCGCGACGGATTGCCCAATGTGCTGATGGAGGCGGCTTCACAAAACCTTCCAATCATTTCGACCGCCGTTTCAGCGATTCCGGAGTTCATTGAAACAGGTGTACAGGGCATCCTGACGAGCGATTCAGCCGAAGATTTAGCAACTGCAATCATGACTTTGGTTCAGGATCCTCAAAAAGCCGCTGACATGGCGGATGCCGCCATCAATCGTCTGATTGCTGATTTCGGCATGGATCCTGGCATTGTGCAACTATCGCATCGCCTGACCGCAATGGGGGCTTAGATGTCCCGATGACGCATCTGGCCTTTTATGCTCCACTCAAATCCCCCAACCACGCAGTGCCTTCCGGTGACCGGGCGATGGCGCGCTCACTGATGAAAGCACTGGCCGACGCTGATTGCACCGTTGATCTGACGTCAGAGTTGCGCAGTCTGGACCGCATTGGAGACCACGATCAGCAGGCAGCTTTGCAATCCGAGGCAGAACACGAAATCCAGCGCTTGCTCAATCATACCGCCGAAACACCCTGGCAGGTCTGGGTTACTTATCACAACTATTATAAAGCCCCCGATCTGATTGGCCCTGCGGTGAGTGCCATACTCGGCATCCCTTATGTCCAGATCGAATCCACGCGTGCCCACAAACGGCTGCACGGCCCTTGGGGGTCGTTTGCGCAGGCGGCTGAGATCGCCAGCGACCACGCCGATGTCATCTTTCATCTCACCGCGCATGACCGGATAACGCTGTTGAAACACAAGGCCGACCACCAAAAAATTGTCCACCTGCCACCGTTTTTGGCGCTCACCAGGCTTGACTCCATACCAGAACGCCCCAGCGATTCTGCAAAGATCCTCTGCGCTGGCATGATGCGCCCCGGCGACAAATTTGCCTCTTATCAAATTATCGCAGAAACGCTAACTAAACTTAGAGGCAAAAACTGGAGACTTGATATCGCGGGAGATGGCCCCGCTCGCTCTGCTGTCGAGGCACTGTTTGCTCCATTTTCGGATCAGGTCACTTTTCTGGGAGTATTGGGGGCCCAAGCCATGAGGGATGCTTATGATTCCGTCGATCTGTTTTTCTGGCCCGGCGTGAACGAAGCCTTTGGGATGGTATTTCTTGAGGCTCAGGCCGCTGGTCTGCCGGTGATCGCCCAAGACCGCCCCGGCGTACGAGACGTGGTCCACGGTGGCGTATTGACTGACCCCAATGATCCAACAGCCTTGGCAATCGAAATTGACAGCTTGATATCGGCCCCAGATCGACGCCTGCAGCTGGCTCAGATCGGGCGCGATGGCATCCAAAATCATCATCTGATCTCCGCCGCCTCGCGCACTCTGATGGCGCACATAAAACCCTTGATCCGATCTATGCCATGACCAGACTGGCTCTGTTAAGACATGGTCATACTGCCTGGAACCGCGCGGGCCGCATTCAGGGCCGCAGCGATATTGCCTTGGACGCCGACGCCCGTAAATCGCTCGCTGCCCTTTGCCTGCCATCGACCTGGCAGCAAGCAGACCTCTGGTCCAGTCCGCTTATGCGCGCTTATGACACTGCAATGCTGGTTGCCGACAGGACGCCGCGAACCAGCGAAGCCCTGACAGAAATGAACTGGGGCGCATGGGAAGGTCTGCACGGATCTGATCTGCGCGCTGAACCCGATAGCGGGTTTCGCGACATCGAAGACTGGGGCTGGAACTATCACGCCCCTTCAGGTGAAAGCCCGCAAGAGGTCTGGAACCGGATCGAACCGTGGTTGACCAATCTGGCTTGCGACAGTCTGGCGGTCTGTCACATCGGAATCATGCGCATGATCCTTGCAAAAGCGACGGGATGGAACTTTAGCGGCCCGCCGCCGTTTCAGGTCAAGCGCAACAGACTTTATGTGCTCGAACTCAAACCCGCTTTGGCGTTGTCCGATCCTGGAATTGTACGGCTTGAGGCGCGCGCAACATGAACGTTATGATCGTCGTTACCCATCTGCTGGGCGCTGGCCATCTAAGCCGTGCGCTCACGCTTGCCCGAGCTTTCACAGCCCAAGGTCACAAAGCAACCGTCGTTTCAGGCGGCATGCCAGTAGATCAATTTGACAGCGCCCAAATCAATCTTATTCAGCTTCCCCCGCTGCGCTCTGACGGGGTGAATTTCACCAAATTGCTCACCGCTGATGGTGCTCCAGCAAATGACGCCTATCTGGCGCGGCGCCAAGGTGTGCAGCACGATGTTTTGATCCAAGTTCAGCCAAAAGTGCTGATAACGGAACTCTACCCTTTCGGCCGCCGTGTTTTGCGCTGCGAGTTTCTCGCCTTGCTCCGTGCCGCTAACTCAATGGCACCTGCACCACTTGTTCTGTCGTCAATCCGCGACATTCTCGCGCCACCCTCCAAACCCGAACGCGCCGCGGTCACTGACAAAGTTGTTGGCCAATATTACGATGGCGTTCTGGTCCATTCTGATGCGAGTAGCACGCCACTGGATCAAAGCTGGCCGGTGTCAGACGCCCTGCGGCCTAAAATTCACTATACTGGCTATGTCGCCCCCACCCCGGCTGGACCTCACCCGAAAAAGGCCGGAGCAGGGGAAATCCTTGTCAGCGCAGGAGGCGGGACAGTCGGTAATGCCCTGTTCTACACAGCAGTCGAGGCTGCGCACCTGTCGGACGGCAATGTCTGGCGACTTTTGGTAGGTGGAAACGATTCAACAGCGCGTATCGAACGGCTCCGGGCCGCGGCCAAAGGCAGCGCCACCATCATAGAACCCGCCCGTTCGGATTTCCGCCAGATGCTTTATCATGCTGCAGCTTCTGTCAGCATGTGCGGCTACAATACGGCGCTCGATTTGTTGCAGTCTGGCACCCCTGCCGTGTTCATACCATTTGACGATGGCGGCGAGGTAGAGCAGACCCTACGCGCACAAAGCCTAACGCGACTGGACGGCATCAAGATGATCAAGACCGACACGTTGACGCCGCAAAACTTGCTGAGCACAGCCGCCGCTGTGCAGACCTCTCGTCGTGATCGGGGCGCCGGATTGCATTTCGATGGTGCTGCTAAATCCGTGCAGATCACCGAAGGTCTGCTGAGGGGCCGCAAATGACAACGGATTGGTCAAACTTACACACAGAGCTGGCAGAGTGGCGCGCAGCAGAATTGCGTCTGCCGATTTGGTGGCGTGACGATGACGCAACGCAGCCCACGCCAGAACTGGATCGCCTTGCCGCAATGGCGCGGCAAACCGGGGTGCCGGTTCATCTGGCAGTCATCCCACACTATGCGGACCACCATCTGGCTAACCGAATAACAGACGCATCCGAGTTTATTCCAGTTGTTCACGGCTGGGCTCACCAGAACCACGCGCCCACAGGATCAAAAAAGACCGAATTCGGCTTGGGGCGCGGGGGCGCAGCCGAGGACGCAGCAAGTGGATTGACCGCGCTTCGCAATTTGTTTGGCCCGCGTCTGGCACCGATGTTTGTGCCGCCTTGGAACCGAATCGACCCCACGCACTATGCTGATTTGGTCAATGCGGGTTACACAATGCTGTCCACGTTCACACCCAGAGCCGCTGCACAACCAGCCATGGGACTCACACAGATCAACACTCATATTGATCCGATCGACTGGCACGGTACACGGGGACTGGTGGATCCGTCTCTGTTGATCGACCAAATCGTCAAGCTGTTGCAGGACCGCCGCAATGGGGTCGCGGACAACGCGGAACCACTGGGCTTGCTCACCCATCATCTGATTCATACCTCCGAGGTCTGGGATATTGCTGAACAGCTGCTGGATGTCCTGCAAAACGGCCCAACAGACCTCTTTCGCGCGGCGGCAAGATAGTAATCCAAAGGATTAACAATATGGCAACAAGAATCGGAGTAATTGGTTACGGCGCAGTAGCCTCATACCTGTGCAAATCTTTGCCAGAGTTGGACGCCGAACTCGGCTGCATCATCACACGCGATGGGCGGCAAGATACTGCACGTGGCGCTCTGGGGAACGTCCCGGCTATCACCTCCATCAGTGACGCGCCCACGGGTATTGATATCGTCGTGGATTGTGCGGGGCATAGTGGATTGATTGCCCACGGCGTGAGTATTTTGCAGGCAGGTTATCCACTGATTACCTTGTCCATCGGAGCAATGGCGGACGATGCGCTATACAAAGCTCTGTCCGATGCCGCGATCATCGGCAACAGTCGACTGCATCTTGCATCAGGCGCAATTGGCGCCCTGGACGCCATTGCGTCTGCCAAGATGGGTCGACTTGATACAGTGACATATACCGGGCGCAAACCGCCCCAAGGCTGGGCCGGCTCTCCTGCTGAGAACGTGCTGGACCTGAAGGCTCTCGCCACCGCCACCGCCCATTTCACTGGCAGCGCGCGCGATGCGGCGTTGCAATACCCCAAAAACGCCAATGTGGCAGCCGCTGTGGCGCTGGCCGGTCTGGGATTTGATGCAACAAAGGTAGAATTGATTGCCGACCCCGCTGCAACGGCAAACATCCACGAAATTACTGCAACCGGAGACTTTGGATCCCTGCGTTTTGAGATCGCCGGCAATGGCCTGCCGGAAAACCCGCGCACCTCTGCCCTTGCCGCGATGAGCGTGGTCAAAGAGATTGCCCGCCAAAAGGCACCCATCGTGATCTGAGGTCGTCGTTTTCTGTTTGACACCGGGTGTGCGGTTTCGTATCGCAGCGCCTGTAGTATGGCGTGGTAGCTCAGCTGGTTAGAGCACAGCACTCATAATGCTGGGGTCGGTGGTTCAAGTCCACCTCACGCCACCATACACACCTTTAGATGGCCTTTACCCACCGCGCACCGTGTCGATCATCAATTGCACGTTGTCGGGGTCTGCATCCGGCGTGATGCCATGGCCCAGATTGAATATGTGCGGCCCATTTGAGAACGCTTTGACAATTGCGCGAGTTTCATCGACCAGCGCGTGTCCCCCCGTAACCATATGATGCGATGCCAGATTTCCCTGCACGCAGCCATCAACCTGTACGTTTTGCGCCGCCCATTCGGGGCTGACCGAGTTATCCAACGCCACACAATCGATCCCCGTTGCCTTGGCAAAGCCAATGTATTTCTCCGCAGCTTCGCGTGGAAAACCTATGATCGGAACCTCGGGGTATTGGATCTTGAGCGCTGTCGTAATCTCGCGCGCTGGCTGCAATGCGTATTTTTCAAAAGCGTCGCCTTTCAGCGATCCCGCCCAACTGTCAAAAATTTTGACAACCTCCGCACCGGCCTCGATTTGGGCAGAAAGGTAGAGAATCGTCGCCTGCGTTATGCGTGCCAGCAACGCTTCGAACAATGGGTTGTTCTCTATCCGCAGGGCGTGTGCAGGTCCCTGATCCGGCGTGCCTCGACCTGCGATCATATAGGTGGCGACGGTCCACGGGGCACCTGCGAAACCGATTAAGGTGGTTTCAGATGGCAGCGCACCGGAGAGGATCTTAACGGTCTCATAAATCGGGTTCAGCACCTCGTGGATGTCTGCGGCTGGCCCCAGCTTGTCGAAATCAGCCTGGTTGGTGATGGTGGAGAGGCGCGGACCTTCGCCAGTCACAAACCAAAGATCTGCCCCCAACGCTTGTGGGATCAGCAGGATGTCAGCGAAAAGAATAGCCGCATCAAAACCATAGCGTCGAATGGGTTGCAGTGTGACTTCAGTAGCCAATTCGGGATTATAACAAAGCGACAGGAAGTCTCCGGCCTTTGCGCGCGTAGCGCGGTATTCTGGCAGATAACGGCCCGCTTGGCGCATCATCCAGATCGGTGGCGTGCTCTGAGTTTCGCCCGCTAGTGCGCGCAGGATCGTCTTTTGCTCGGCCATTTCCGTCCCCTGATCATATTAATTGCAGCAGGTCGTCTCCTCCGGGCGTCGCTTTGTCAAGATGCCCCGGTTGTCAGGGCAAATTGACCCGCATAAAGAAGGTCAATGATACTCGCTCTTCCTTCCCCCGAATCCCCCCTGACTATTGGTACCCGTGGATCGCCGTTGGCATTGGCGCAGGCCCATGAAACCCGGCGACGCTTAATGGCGGCATTTGATCTGCCCGAAAACGCGTTTGCGATTATTGTCATCAAAGTCACTGGGGACGTTGTTCAGGACCGACCCTTAAAAGAAATCGGCGGTAAAGGCCTCTTCACGCGGGAGATTGAAGAGGACCTGTTGGCTGGTAAGATCGACATCGCGGTGCATTCGATGAAAGATATGCCGGTGCTGCAACCTCAGGGGCTGTTGCTGGACACCTATCTTCCTCGAGAAGACCCACGCGACGCCTTTGTATCGCCTTCTGTCTCGATGTTGGCCGAGCTAGAACCGGGTGCAGTGGTGGGCACATCAAGCCTGCGGCGCAAGGCGCAGTTACTGCTTGCACGGCCAGATCTGAATGTCGTCGAATTTCGCGGTAACGTTCAGACAAGGTTGAAGAAATTACATGACCGAGTGGCTGACTGCACATTCCTCGCCATGGCCGGCCTGAACCGCTTGGAGATCGACGATGTCCCCGCGATGCCCATCTCGCCGGATGTGATGCTGCCCGCAGTTGCCCAAGGTGCCATCGGGATCGAACGGCGCGCGGATGACGGCTGGATTGCGCAGTTGCTCGATGCGATCCATGACGCGCCAACAGGTCAAAGGTTGGCGGCCGAGCGCGCTTTTCTTGCCGGGCTAGACGGCTCATGTGAAACCCCGATTGCGGGGCTGGCTGAACTGATCGGTGGTACGATACACCTGCGCGGTGAGGTATTGCGCCCGGACGGTTCTGAAAGCATCAATGACGCTGCGTCGGCACCCATCGAAGACGCAAGAGAACTCGGCAGCACGATGGCGGAAAAATTGCTGAAGCAGGCAGGACCCGGTTTTTTCGACTGGCACAGTTGAGGGATTTTCCCGGGTGCCCAGCCGCAAAAGTTGATTCGTTCAATTTCCTAATCATCGAGCCGGTTAGACCCATTTGGCCAATGGCGGCAGGCTCATCAGAACCGCGTCGGCATCGTGGCCGGTTTCCAAACCAAATTTGGTGCCACGGTCGTAAACAAGGTTGTATTCCGCATAAAGACCGCGATGGATCAGTTGCACATCCTTGTCGGCGTCGGTCCAGTCCTGTCCTCGACGTTTTTTGATCAGCGGGACAAAAGCCGGCAGAAAAGCCCGGCCAATGTCCTGTGTCAGGGCAAAGTCAACCTCCCAGTCCCCGGTGCAATGGTCGTCCATGAAAATGCCACCAACGCCGCGGGCGCGACCCCGGTGGGGAATGAAAAAGTATTCGTCTGCCCAATCTCTCAGGCGGGGATAATTATCACTGCCGTGCGGGTCCAGATGGCTTTTCTGGGTGGCGTGGAAATGGGCCGTGTCCGCAGCATATTCGATGCAAGGGTTCAAGTCAGAGCCGCCCCCGAACCACCATGCGTGTGGCGTCCAAAACATGCGAGTGTTCATGTGCACCGCCGGACAGTGTGGGTTTTGCATATGCGCCACAAGCGAGATGCCTGATGCCCAGAAACGCGGATCATCGGCCATGCCCGCGATGCCCTTGCGCGCAGCCATCGCAGCCTGAGCACGCGGCGCCAGCGTGCCATAAACTGTCGAGATATTGACCCCTACTTTTTCAAATACTCGGCCACCGCGCATAACACTCATCAACCCACCGCCTGCATCTGAACCGTCATCAGACGCGCGTTTGGTTTCGCGGATGTCGAACTGACCGGGAGCAGCATCTGACAGTGGGCCGGAGGAATGAGATTGTTCCAGACCTTCAAACGCTGCAACAATCTGGTCACGCAATGTCCGGAACCATGCGGAGGCACGGGATTTTTTGTCTTCAAACTGCTCCGTCATAAGGTCGCCTTTGTTTTGGATCCGATCTGGGTGATCGCAAGCTTTTTGTACGCTCTTCAGCCAGCGGGTCTGTTAGTGGGCTGGAGCGTTAACGGGATCAAGCAAGGTGCGTCCACCGTCCACTGTAACAATCTGCCCGGTCATGAACGCAGAAGCTTCCGAGGCCAAAAACTGAGCGACATCGACCAGTTCGCTGGGTGCGGCAATCCGCTGCAAAGGCGTGTGGTTCTCGATATCCTTGCGGTAATCTGCATTGTCTTTCAATGCGCGTTGCAATGAAGCACTCATCACCGAACCAAAGGCCACAGCGTTGACCCTGATCTGATGCGGCGCGAGAATGACTCCCAGGCTGCGGGTCATCTGATCAAGTGCTGCGGTTGAGACCGAATAGGCCAACATCTCCGGGTTGGTTCGTCGGGCTGCAATAGACGAGAGGTTGATGATTGATCCGGCCTGCCCTTCGGAGTCGTCTGCGGATTGCTTGATCATCCTCTTGGCAACAGCTTGCGACAGACGCAACGAGATCATCAAGTTCTGCGCCAAAAGCGTCTCGACTGAGGTATCATCTGGGTTCAGCGCGTCCGTACTCATCACCTGCCGCGATCCGTTGACCAAGATATCAACCTCGTCAAACGCGTCTATGGTGGCTGAAAGCAGATTTGTGATTGTAAGTTTTTCCCGCAAATCTCCGGTGAAGTAACGAATGTTGCCGTCTTCGGCCTGCTCGCCCAGTTCTTCGACCAGCTTTTTCTCATCCATGTCGGCAAACATGACGTTTGCACCTTTGTCAGCAAAATGCCGCCCAATGGCGAGGCCAATTCCGTTTGCCGCTCCGGTCACGATTGCGGTCTTACCGGCGATGGAAAAGGACATGAGTAAGCCTCCTTTTGGGGTGAAACTGTAGCTGAGTTTATCGCCGTGGGCGAGTGGGCCGCGCGGCACGTAATATTTTGAATCGATTGTCGCCCGCTATTTCCTGTACTTCACCAAAGGCCTCGGCCAGCGCAGCCTCGTAGGCCAGATGCCGGTTGGCAACCATCCAAAGCTGACCGGAAGGGGCAAGTAAGCGGGCCGCCGCAACAACAAACGCGCGGCCCAACGCCGGGTTAGCGCGGCGTTCGGTGTGAAAAGGCGGGTTCATAACAACAGTGTCCAGCCGGTCTGGCGACTGCCAGGTCGTAGCGTCGGCCCAATGGAAGCGGGCACGCGAATCAATGATGTTTGTGCGCGCGCAGTGCAAGGCCGTGTTGTCGGCCTCAACCAGATGCACATGCCTGACACTTTCACGGTCGAGCATCTTGGCAGAGAGATACCCCCACCCCGCGCCGAGGTCAGCAACGGATTTGCCGAGCTTGACAGGCAGATGATCCGCCAGCATAGCCGAGGCCGGATCAACGCCATCCGCCGAAAAGACACCGGGAACTGTCGTGTACGCACCAGCAACTAGTGCCGGTGCTACGGCCCAGTCTGACCAATCGGCTGCATCCGCCTCCAGCCAGAAAAGTCTCCCGTGCGCCTTGGAGATTGCACCTGACACCGGCGCGCGATTGCGCACTTCACGTAGCAGGCTGTCGATCCCGTCGGTTTTCTGACCGTCGATCAACAAAGGCCCGTCTGTCAGATCTGAGGCCGCCGCGATCAGCCCACGCGCTTGAGCTTTCGCTCTGGGCAGATATATCAGCGCAGCGGCGAACCGGCCCGCTGCGCCTCCAACCTCGGGGACACATTGGTATCCAAGGGCAGCTAACGCATCGTGATCTGGCCGAACCGGTTGGATCACGACAACACGATCCGTTGGCAAGGCAGACAGGTCGGCGTCGCCGCGTGGATGAAATACCGCAATTGTACCACCACCAGGCAACCCAAGGCCGCCCCCGTTTAGGGCAAAGGACAGGCGAGGCGACATGTCGGGTTTATTCTTCTTTTTCCATCGTGCATTGCAGCGGATGCTGATGCCGACGTGCAAAGTCCATCACCTGAGTGACCTTTGTTTCTGCAATCTCGTGACTGAATACACCGACCACAGCCAGACCTTTTTTGTGCACAGTCAGCATGATTTCGAATGCCTGCGCATGGTTCAGCCCAAAAAACCGCTCGAGGACGTGCACCACAAATTCCATCGGCGTGTAGTCGTCATTCAACAACATCACCTTATAAAGCGGCGGGCGCTTGGTTTTTGGGCGTGTTTCCAAAATGACAGAAGTATCCCTGTCATTATCATTTGGTGTGTCAGACATTAAAATCTGCGGCAGCATTAGGCGTCACTCGATTCCCTAGCGTGAATGATGGACTATATAGCGAGTCTTGCGATTTAGAAAAGAGGCAGCAACGTTTATGGAACATCAACGAGCCAAAGACCGGGCCCTGACTACCATCGGGTTTGATGCAGATGATACGCTTTGGCACAATGAGCGGTTTTTCAAACTGACCCAAGACCGGTTCGCAGAGTTACTGTCTGACCATGCGGATTCTGACCATCTGGCGGAACGGCTATTGGCAGCAGAGAAGCGCAATCTGGGTCAGTACGGGTTTGGTATCAAAGGCTTTGTGCTGTCGATGATCGAGACCGCCATAGAGGTGACCGAAGAACGTGTGCCTGCCTCGGTAGTATCCGAACTCATGGAGGCGGGCCGAGAGATGCTCCGCTATCCCATCGAGTTACTGCCATATGCTCGCGAGGCGGTTGAGATGGCGGCCCGAACGCATCGCGTGATCTTAATCACCAAGGGCGATCTGATCGATCAGGAACGCAAGCTGGCACAATCTGGACTGGGAGATTTGTTCAATGCTGTTGAAATCGTGTCTCACAAAACGCCAGATGTATATCGCGACATTTTCGGGCGGCACGGCGATGGGGTCGAGCGCTCAATGATGATTGGTAATTCCATGCGATCCGACGTTTTGCCTGTAATCGAAACCGGTGGCTGGGGCGTGTTTGTGCCGCATGGTCTGGAATGGGAAGTGGAAAAGGCCGACCCGCCAGTTGGGGTGGAACGATTTCTAAGGATTGATGATTTGGGCGGGTTGGCTGATCTGGTGGCCGATTTCGGATGAAGCTGAAATGACCGCGGCGGCACATGGAGCACATCTCACCGCCACCGATGCGATCAAGGCGCCAACCAAACGGGGAAGCAACATGCGGTCCAGCGAAGTGACACAGACCCAGAACAACGCAGGAATAAACGACCCCAGCAATCAATCAGAGATGCAGGCAATTGCGTGATCTGATCACGCAATGACACCAAGTACCTCTGTTAATACCAAAGATTCGCGCCGAGAAAGGCTGGGAACAGCCAAATTACCATAATCGATCGAAGCGCCTGATAGTTCTGGAAATATTTCCAACAATTCCTGGCGGGCGTCCTGACAGACACCGGTCAGGGCCACAGGCCCTGGATAAAAGCTCTCGGACAGCACCCCATTGGCCTCGATAATCTCATGACGGTCGAACATGATGTGAAAATATTCACAAACCGCCGACTGGCTGACTCTGACACCGGGCAATCCGACCAGATGTTTGGCAGGAACCAGAACCGACTGTTCGCCAAACAGCAACTCGACCTGCCACCCCTCGACCAGCATGCGGTGATTGGGCGACACCAAAAGGTCGCGATTATTGCCGATAGCGCCCGTTTTGAACAGAATCGGCGCAAGCGCTCCATCGGCGGCAACTACGGTACGTCCGATCCATCGAACCGGTTTCGCACCCCCAGCAAAGGTCCAGATCAGATCACCTTTGGCCACGGTCTCTATGGGCACATATGCGCTAAGCGTGCGGATCAACGTCCCCCGACCGAAACAAGCCACAAAGTCGGAGTACGCGGTGTCACCGGTGTTGCTGCCGCCAGTTTTTACATACTGGGTGCCTGAGACCAGTGCTGTATCAGAAGAGAAACCCCAGACGTCACCAGTCACGCCGCCTTGCGAAAACACCGTGAGCGTGATCACCGGGCCTGTTGGGTCACCGAGAGCATCCAGCGCCCGTATCTCGACGAGAGATTCAGCTTCAACCTGAGTGCCATTTGCAACGAGGCCATTGCCGTCTCTAATTATATGACGCGAAGGCAAGTCGTCTTCAAAAATGTTGGCGTCGCTGCCTCCACCCTGTCTGTCCCGCACAGTAACTTCGCCACCGCCGCCGCCGACAAAAGAGAAGACTGTGCCATCGGGCATTGCAGAATTGTTGATGATCGGAGTCGCTGGGTCGCCGTCGATTAACATCGCATCATTGTCAAAGGCAAAGAACGTCCGGCGGGGCACGATCACACACTCCCAATAAGTCTATTTGGATACACCCGGTAGCGGGTATCTCATGTCAGTGTCAATTCTTTGGGGAAAATGTGACATATGATCATTTTTTGTTGAACATATTCACATGACACCCCGGATTCCCGAAGGAAACTTTCGACTCTGTGCAATTAGAGACCGACGCGGCGGGATGGATCGCAGGGCGCCCCCATGCCTGTCAGGTATCATAATGTGTGCTTTAGACCCCAGTCAGAGCGGCATTCTGGCATTGCCATTTGTCGCACTGGCCACAACGTTTGTTGCGATGAAGACACAGCTTATCCAATGGCACTCCTGATGCTAAATACCCGCCAATATCCAAGGTTTAGCGGAGAAGGCTCCGGCAACAGCTATATATGGAAGTCCTGCATTAGAAAGAGCAGCTAATTCCTTGAATCACAGGGTTTATTCTTAGAAACCTTTGTGCTAGCCTTTCTGAATAATAACAAAGCTAGACCGGATAACCGGCGGCGTGAGGCAGTAGAAGGCAGTTTTATCGTGAAGGTACGGCGTATCCAGCCGGCCCGATTAGGGCTATTCGTATTCGCAGCATTGTGGATGTTTGTCATCGTGCCGCTCAGCGTGGCAGCGGCGCCTTATGCTGCAATGGTGATTGACGCAAGATCCGGCGAAGTGCTGCATTCCCGCAACGCAGACACCCGCTTACATCCGGCGTCTTTGACCAAGATGATGACGCTCTACGTTGCATTCGAAGCCATCAAGAATGGCGAAATTTCATTGGAAACCAAAGTGCGCATTTCGCCACATGCCGCATCTGAGCCTCCGTCAAAGCTTGGGCTCAAATCCGGGCAAAAGATCTCGTTTCGCTATCTGATCCGTGCTGCATCGGTGAAATCCGCCAATGACGCCGCAACCGCCATTGGCGAGGCAATCTCGGGCTCCGAGGCCAAATTTGCGCGCCGCATGACCCGCACGGCCCAAGCCCTTGGAATGACGCGAACCACGTTCAAGAACGCGCATGGTCTGACGGAAAAAGGACATCTGTCAACAGCGCGCGATATGACGCTGCTGGGGCGGCATTTGTTTTTTGATTACCCAGAGTATTACAACCTCTTCTCACGCAGGACGACCAACGCTGGGGTCCGCGAGGTCGCCAACACCAACCGACGCCTTTTGGCTGCCTATAAAGGTGCTGACGGCATTAAGACCGGATACACCCGTGCAGCTGGCTTCAATCTGGTGGCGTCAGCAGAGCGCGGAAATGAACGTATTATTGCGACCGTGTTTGGCGGCCAGTCCAGCGCATCACGCAATGCAAGAGTGGCCGAACTTCTGGATATGGGATTTCGCCGCGCCCCATCCCGCGCCAAAATCAAAAAACCAGCCGCACCGAACTATGCGGCCGTAAAACCGGCCCCAAGCACATTTGGCAAGACCATTCGTCTGGTGACCGCTGTGCGCAAAAGCCCTAGGCCGTTGGCCCGTCCCGGCCCACAGCCTGGCGTAGCTTCAGTGGTGGTGGCCGATGCAAAGACAGACGAAAACGTCATGCGCGCCGAGATCGGCGAAGCTCTGGCCTTGGTACAACAGGAAACGCCCGCCGCCGGATTGACACCAGCCGTCCAACCGCAGGCCGTTCAGGCTGCGATTGCGAATGCGAACGATACCCCTACACCGCGTCCGGCAGCACGACCTAAGGATCTGGTTCTTGCCAGCCTCGAAAAGCAACCGTCTGAACCCGAGGTGGTCACTCGCGTGTCCACATCAGGTGGCCGCCATTGGGGAGTTAATGTTGGGCGTTACTCCAGCCGCTATCAGGCAGAGCGAGTCTTGTTGAAAACGGCGCTGGCTGAAATGTCGACACTGGATGGCTCGCTGCGCAAAGTGATCAAGCGCCCGCAAGGGTTCGACGCAAACTTTCTTGGCCTGACCCGAGAAACCGCCGATCTGGCCTGTCGCCGTCTTCAGGCACGTAATGTCACTTGTTTCATGATCGGGCCGTCCTGATAGACCCCAACCACGTGTTTCTAGCCGCGCCTATCTGGCGACAAATTCTGGGAAGAGTGTCGACATCTACCTATGACTTTGGATGATCATCCCATTCATCACTGAGGATGCGGCGGCTGTCGCCCTCGGGGTCGTCATATTGATTGGATTTGACGGTATAGATAAAGGCAAGCAAACCGATTGCACCCAGCGTCAGGGAAATCGGGATCAGAAAACTCAGAACTTCCATATCAGGTCACCTCAGGCGCAAAGCGTTAAGCGAGACTGTAATCGATGAGGCTGACATTGCCAGTGCCGCGACAAGCGGAGTTGCCAGTCCGATGACCGCGATCGGTACAGCGATCAGATTATAGAGCGTTGCAATCCGAAAGTTCTCTCGGATGCGTGCAGTCGCCTTTTTTGCCACGTCCAATGCCTCTGGGATGGGCGAAAGGTCCGAACCCAGCAGCACAACATCCGAGGCAACACGGGCAGCATCAAGGGCTGAGGCTGGTGAGATAGAGACATGCGCGACGGCCAGTGCGGCGGTATCATTCAGGCCGTCGCCGACCATCAGCACCTTGTGTCCGGTCTCAGTCAGGGCTGTGACACGCGCAACCTTGTCCTCGGGCAGTGCTTCGGCAGCCCAATTTGTGATGCCCAGCCGATCCGCAAGATCCTGTACTGCCCCTGTAGTATCGCCCGAGATCAACCATAGCTCATTGCCCGCCTCACGCAGTGTCCTCACTGTCTCCTCAGCCCCGGCGCGCAGACTGTCCGTGAATGTGAAAACGGTTGGCAACTGCCCTTTGACGCTGAGAAACGTTGACGTCTCACGCGGCGCGTCGGCCCCGACCCAAGCCGCACGTCCAAGCCGGACGTCTTTTCCATTCCACTGCGCTTGCGTACCATAACCGGGTACTTCGGTGATGGCTGTTAGATCCGCCGGGGTTATACCCGCCGCTTGCGCTGCAGTTGCCAGCGCCGCAGATAATGGATGGGACGAGATGCTGGAAAGCGCCAGAGCAACACTCAGGTCTTCCTCGGAATGCGCGTCCAGATTGGTGAGCGTGGGTGTTCCCGACGTCAACGTACCGGTCTTGTCAAAGACCACCGTATCGACCTGCGCCAGCCGCTCCAGCGCCGTTGCATCTTTGATCAGCAGGCCCTTTCGGAACAACCGACCCGAGGCCGCCGTGGTCACTGCAGGAACTGCAAGGCCCAGCGCACAGGGGCAAGTGATGATCAGAACCGCGGCCGCGACATTTACCGAAATTCGCACATCGCCAGACCACAGCAACCAGCCCAGAAACGAGAGTGCCGCCAGGATATGGACGCCGGGGGCATAAAGCCTTGCGGCAGCGTCGGCCAGCGAGGTGTAACGGGACCGTCCGCTCTCGGCGATGGCAACCAGATCAGCCATGCGGTGCAGAGATGTGTCCTGCCCCACGGCAGTGGCACAGACCGTCAGCGGTCCGGTCAGGTTGACCTCGCCCGCACTAACGCGCTGTCCGGGGCCAGCAAAGACCGGCAGCGTCTCACCCGACAGTAAAGATCGGTCTAGTTCAGACTGGCCTTGGGTCACTTCCCCGTCTACCGGCATTCGACCGCCGGGGCGCACGAGGATCAGATCACCGACAGCGAGGGTCGAGACCTGTACCTCTTGGGGAGCGCCATTGTTGAGCCGCCATGCGCGCGGCACTTCCAGTGCTGCGAGCTCTTCTGCGGCAGAGCGAGCCACTGCCCGGGTGCGATGATCAAGGTAGCGCCCGCCAAGCAGAAAAAAGGTCAGCGTCAAGGCCGCGTCGAAATAGGCGTGATGGCCAGAGAGCGAGGTTTCCCAAAGTGATGTCGCCAGCGCCAGAAGGATTGCCAGGCTGATCGGCACGTCCATGTTGAGCTTGCGTACCGACAGAGCCGCCCATGCATTTCGAAAAAACGGCTGACCGGCAAAGGCGATGGCTGGCAGAGCGATGGCAGCAGAAATCCAGTGGAATAGATCACGGGTGGCATCCTCTGCCCCCGACCAGACCGCTACCGAAAGCAACATTACATTCATTGACGCAAACCCGGCAACGGCCAGTCGCATCAGCAGATCGCGGCCAGCCTTATCTGTCTGCGTGGCTTGCAAAGCGCTGGCGTCCAGCTCATGCGCCTCGAACCCGATCCCGTGCAGAGCATCAACAAGCGCCGGAGCAGTGATTTCGGGAGCCGCATCAACCATTACCCGTTTCAGGCTGAGGTTCACGCGCGCATTGTGCACACCGGGGATTGCAATCAACCCACGTTCGACTTTGGAAATGCAGCCCTGACAGTGAATTGTCGGCAGGGCCAAGGCGAGCCGCGCATCTTGCGCTGCGGCCTCAATCACAGATGCCGGGCTGGCAATGCATCCCGGACAGGCTGCGGCAGAGCTTGGCACACCACTTCCCATGACGTTAGCGTTTCACATGCAGCACAACGCGCTGGGTGAACTCTGTGCCGTCTGCCGCTTGGGCTTTCATGCGGATGTTCCAATTCCCCGCGCCAAGTTCGACTGGGGCAACATAGGCAGTTCCATCGAACCGCAAGTCAGGGGAAGTGTCGTCTTTTACATGGGTAGCGCGCCCCAGCACCGCCTCAAGGCTTTGCACCCTGACAGGTGTTCCGGTCTTATCTATGATCGACAGGATCAGCAGGCCGCCCGTTGCATCCGCCCGGACATCCCAACCCAAAGCCGTCTGGGCATCGCGCCGCGCGTCAAAGTTCTGACTGGCGACGTACGAGTTTTTGGCCTCCAGCCCCGGAAAGGTTTTCACTGCGTTGTAGGCCAGCGTCAGATTGACTGCGATGATCACTCCGAATGAGCCGATCATGACCATGGCCATGTGGCGGCCAGTGAATTCACGCGTCTCAGCCATGGTTAGTTCGCCCGCCCATTAAATACCGAGTCAGTGTAGGCCCGGTCGCCATTGCCAAGATCTTCGATCCAGAAACGGAACTCAGTTCGCTCAGCGCCTGACGGAGTCGAGCCTGCAGGAGAGTTCACATAGACCCGCTGTAGTTTCTGCGTATCCGCAGCCACTTCAACAGTGCCATAGGGTGTGCCCTCAATCTGAACCCGTAAGGTTGGGTCGCCTTTGACAAAGATATTGTACTGGCTGGTTACCCCGCTCTTGTTGAGTATCCGCACATCATAGGTGTTGCGGATCGAGCCATTCGAAAGCGTGACAAAAGTAGGATTGCGCACGGGGGCAACTGTCATTTCGATATCCTGACGGATGAACAGGGCAAAGACCAGCGCGAAGCCAACGATCGACCATAGCGATGAATACATGATCGTGCGGGGACGCAGAATATGCTTCCAGATGTTTTTGGGGCGATTGCCGGCACGTTCCGCCGGCTCATCACTCAGCGCCATATAGTCGATCAGGCCGCGTGGTTTTCCAGTCTTGGTCATGATGTCATCGCAGGCATCGATACAAAGCGCGCAGGTGATACATTCCATTTGCTGACCGTCCCGAATATCGATCCCGACCGGGCAGACATTGACGCAGGCCATGCAATCAATGCAGTCGCCCTGTGGCTCTCCGGCCTTGGCGGCGTCGGAATGTTTGCGAGGCTCGCCGCGCCATTCGCGGTACCCCACAACAAGCGTGTCTTCATCCATCATCGCGGCCTGAATACGCGGCCACGGGCAGGCATAAATGCAAATTTGTTCGCGCGCGAACCCACCGAATAGAAAGGTCGTCGCGGTTAGAAAGACAACTGTGACGTAAGCGACAGCGTGTGCATTTAATGTGAACAGATCAACAAAAAGCGTCGGCGCATCCGCGAAATAGAACACCCAAGCTCCACCGGTTGCAACGGCGATCAGCAGCCAGATAAACCATTTCGTTATGTTTAGTCTGAATTTTCGGAAATCCATTTTCTTTTGACGATGCAGACGCAGACGTGCGTTACGGTCGCCTTCGACCCAGCGTTCGACCAGAATGAACAGATCGGTCCAGACGGTCTGCGGGCAGGCATAGCCACACCAGACCCGGCCCAATGCCGAAGTAAACAGAAACAGGCCAAGCCCAGCCATGATCAACAATCCGGCCACAAAATAGAACTCGTGCGGCCAAATCTCGATCCAGAAAAAATAGAAGCGCCGGTTTGCGATATCGAGCAGCACTGCCTGATCCGGCAAGGTGGCGCCCCGATCCCATCTGATCCACGGTGTAATGTAATAGATGCCCAGCGTAACTGCCAGAATAAGCCATTTCAGATTGCGGAACTTGCCCGCAACACCCTTGGGAAAGATCGGTTCACGTGCCGCGTAAAGGCTTGGGGTTTTTTCTGAAGTGCTCACGGGCAGAATCCGATTAAATGTTATGGTTTGCGTCACTTCTCACATGGAGGTTGGCCCCCAGCTTTGACATGGGTCAAAACCTCCATTTTCAAGTTCTCCTTACAGGAACCCGCGCCAAGGATCAAAGATCGGTTGGCTTTTGCCGTCTCAGCCACGCCACAAAGGTTTTAACCGGCGCGCGCAACACCCCCGGGCGGGTCAGGATGTGATAGTCGCCACCAGCCCGTGCTTGAAACAGGATTCGCAGGCGGCCCGCGTCTATGTCGCTTTGCACAAAATGCTGTACCGTTATGATAACCCCCTGGCCGTCGCGCGCGCCGTCCAGCATCATATTGCCGGGCAGTTGGATTCGGCCCTTGACCATCCGCGGCTCGATTCCATGCGACCGAAGCCACCTCGTGCTTTCTGATGCCCCGAATTCATCAAGCCACGGAAAGGCCGTCAGGTCCGAAGGTTGAGTGATCGTCCGATCGCTGATCAACGACGGCGCTGCGACAATAACGATCGGCGACGTCAAAAGTGGCTCGGACACAACACCCGGCCAGTCGCCCTCCCCAAATCGCAGGGCGACATCAATTCCTCCGGGTACCAACGCAACGACATCCAGTGTCGGGTTGATCATCAGGTCGATGTCAGGATGGGTGGCGCGGAAATCGGCAAGTCGCGGCATCAGCCACGCCGACGCCAGCGTTGGCGTGCAAGAAATATGTACCGGGCGGTCTGCATCTGCGTTGGTAATATCGCGCAAGGCACCTTCGATAGCACCAAATCCCAGCGCCAGAGCATCCGCCAGTAGCTGCCCCTGTTCAGTTAACATCAGTGCCCGTCCGGACCGATCGAGCAACTGTGCATTGAGCTGGGACTCCAGATTGCGCATTTGCTGGCTGATCGCAGCATGGCTCACATTTAACGCATCACCAGCCGCCGTTACTTTCCCGGTTTCGGCAAAAGCAGCGAAGGCGCGCAAGCTTGAAAGCGGTGGCATCTCGAGCCAGTTCACATGTAATCCTACCTTACATATCTGAATTCTTCCAGAGTCGCATTCCTGTACCGAATGAGCAAGTATGAATACAGTTAAGCGATCAATCACAAGGAGTAGTCAAATGATCGACATCTATGCCCGTAGTTTCATGACGGCGACCCGCGCAAACACCGTTCAAGCCAAAGGAATCGTGCATTCCGACGACGACACCAAGAAACGCTGGTTGCCAAAGGGCCACTGGTGGGTTTCATCCACTAAAGACCTTGATCTTGATAAGCTGTGAGGGCCCACTTTGGCACTCTGACTATGCCATATTTTGATCGGAAGCAGTCTATTTCAGTTCTGAAATGGGCTGCTTCATTTGTGCAGATTATGGGATGCTCAGCCACAGCTTTTGGCTGGATGCGCTAGAACGTCTGTTTTTTCCTGACCGGATTACTGGGGTGGTTCACCGTTGGTTTTCTGTGGAAGGATCATGCGATCATGTTGATCCTTATCGTGGCATTGGCCACGATGATTGTAGGGCTCGCCGGAATCTAACGTCACTCAACTTTCTTAGACATTGGCTTGTCAGTGAATTTCTTCACCGCATGGCTCGATATCTATCAATCGGGGACAATCTCTGTAACTGTGAGATACTCAAAAATCGGCGTTGGCTCCGCAGGAAACGCGCGAACATATCGCAGAGCCAACGCCGGCTCCCTCGTGGTGTTTATGGCACCAAAAGGGATTCGCAACGCAAAGGGGTGTTATTCACCGCCCCCGCGTGTATGCACATATGTCGCAACGGCGCGGATTTGCGCCTCGGACAGACGCGTCGTCCACGATGGCATTACGCCGAATCGGGAATCAGTCACCGTCTCGACCAGTCGCTCGTGATCTCCGCCATACAACCAGATCGCGTCAGTCAGGTTCGGCGCACCTTGTTCGCGATCACCCATACCGGCGTCGCCATGACAGGATGCACAATTGTCAGCGAAAACCACCGAACCCGCCTCAACCTGCGTGGCGTTCTTCGCAGCACCGCCGGACAGGGTGGTCACAAAATTGACGACCTGCTCGATTTCTTCGGGCTCAAGAAGCTCACCAAAGGCGGGCATTTCGGACCAGCGGGCGTCGGCGTCATCCTCGTTGCGAATACCATGGCGGATGGTCGCCGTAATCGCCTCAATATCGCCGCCCCACAGCCAATCATCATCCAACAGATTTGGATAACCCGACGCCTGAACCCCTGCCGCCCCCGAGCCATGGCATTGCGCGCACCATGTCCGGAACACGGCACTTCCAGCATTGATTGCGTATTCTTCCAGCACCGGATCCGCGGCAATGTCATCCAATGGCATGGCAACCAGTTCCGCATTCAACGGCGCATTAGCTTCGCGAAAAGAAGCCATTTCTTTGGCAACCTCCGCACGGGTTGACCAGCCAAGAACACCTGCCGTGGCATGGGTTACCAGCGGCCACGCCGGGTAGGCAATAGTATACCCGATGGCCCAGACAATGCAGGCATACAGCGTCCAGAGCCACCACCGAGGCATCGGGTTGTCAAATTCTTCAATTCCGTCCCAGACGTGACCTGTAGTGTTAGGATCGCCTTCCAGTTTTTTTGATGGTTTGCTCATAGCCGCGCCTCCTCTTCTTTGGATGTGGCGGGTTTGTCTTCATGGCGGAACGGGATGTTCGCGGTGTCACGGTGGGTGGCGTTGCTGCCCGGGCGAAACACCCAGATCAGAACAAACACGAACACGCCGAACAACAGCAACAACATCCAGCTGTCGGCAAATTCACGCAGGAGGGAATAGGTTTCCATTGCAGCCCCTCCTTAGCGGCTTGCGTCAGGCGTGAAGGTCGAAAAATCGACCAGCGTGCCCAGCATCTGCAAATAAGCAATCAGCGCATCAAGCTCGGATATGCCCGCCGCGCCGTCGAAATTGCGCACCTGCGCGCCCGGGTACCGTTCCAGCATATCATCATAGTCGCTGTCGGGATCAGCCTGAGCATCGAAATCCAGTGATGCGTTTTCGATCATCTCTTGCGTATAGGGCACGCCTACAAACGCATGCGTTTCTATAAGATCGCCCACATGTTTCGCATCGATCTTCCTGCGTTCCAGAAATCCATATTTTGGCATCACAGATTCCGGCACGACCGACTGTGGATCACGCAAGTGGTCTACGTGCCAGTCATCTGAGTATCGCCCACCGACGCGGGCTAGATCTGGTCCCGTGCGTTTGGAACCCCACTGGAACGGGTGGTCATACATCGACTCGGCTGCGAGCGAGTAGTGCCCATAACGTTCAACCTCGTCTCGCATCGGACGGATCATCTGGCTATGGCAGACATAGCAACCTTCGCGCACGTAGATATCGCGGCCCGTCAACTCCAGCGGAGAATACGGGCGCATCCCGTCAACCTTTTCGATGGTATTTTCCAGCCAGAACAGGGGTGCAATTTGCACGATGCCCCCGATGCTAACGACCAGAAAGCTTAGGACCAGCAACAAAGTCGCGTTGGTTTCAATGATCTTGTGTTTATCAAGAATTGCCATTTGCTCAGGCCCCCTTATTCGGCCGGAACGGCTGTGGAAAGGCTGGCCTCTTTGGCCGGTGCCCGTCTTACAGTCATCCACAGATTATAGCACATGATGAGCGCACCACTGAGGAACATCACACCGCCCAATCCGCGTACAACATTCATCGGGAATTTTGCCGCCACGGTGTCGGCGAACGAGTTCACCAGGAACCCATTGGCATCAACTTCGCGCCACATCAGGCCCTCCATGATGCCAGTCACCCACATGGACGCCGCATAAAGAACAATGCCAATAGTCGCGAGCCAGAAGTGCCAGCTGACCAGTGTCAGACTGTACAGACGTTCGCGTTTCCAAAGCACCGGCACCAGATAGTAAAGCGCCCCGAAGGTGATCATACCGTTCCAGCCCAAAGCCCCGGAATGCACGTGCCCGATGGTCCAGTCGGTGTAATGCGACAGCGAGTTCACTGCGCGGATTGACATCATCGGCCCCTCAAATGTGGACATGCCGTAGAACCCAATCGAGATTACCATCATGCGGATCACTGGGTCGGTGCGCAGTTTGTCCCAAGCCCCTGACAGCGTCATCAGACCATTGATCATACCACCCCAGCTTGGCATCCACAGCACAATCGAGAACACCATACCAAGAGTAGTCGCCCAATCTGGCAGCGCGGTGTAGTGCAAGTGGTGCGGACCCGCCCAGATATAAAGGAAGATCAGCGACCAAAAGTGAATGATTGACAATTTGTAGCTGTAAACCGGACGTTCAGCTTGCTTGGGCACAAAGTAATACATCATGCCAAGGAACCCGGCAGTCAGGAAGAACCCGACAGCGTTGTGGCCATACCACCATTGCACCATCGCATCCTGCACACCCGAGAAAACCTGCACTGACTTGGAGCCCCAAATCGACACTGGGACGGAAAGGTTGTTGACCACATGCAGCATTGCAACAGTGACGATGAAGGCCAGATAGAACCAGTTTGCCACGTAGATATGAGGCTCTTTCCGCTTGATCAATGTCCCAAGGAAAATTGCCAGATAGGCCAGCCAGACTACGGTCAGCCACAAATCAATATACCATTCCGGTTCCGCGTATTCCTTGGACTGCGTGGCTCCAAGAACATAGCCGGTCGCCGCAAGAACGATGAACAACTGATAGCCCCAGAACACGAACCACGCGAGGTTGCCCCCCCAAAGACGAGCGGCACAGGTGCGCTGTACAACAAATAGAGACGTTGCAATCAACGCGTTGCCGCCGAAGGCAAAAACCACTGCAGAAGTATGCAGCGGCCGTAGACGCCCGAAGTTGCCGTATCCTTGCAACACGTCCAAGTTCAGCGCAGGAAATGCGAGCTGGAACGCGATAATAACACCGACCAAAAAGCCGGTTATTCCCCAGAAAGCGGTTGCAATGACCCCGGCACGTACAACGCCGTCCATGTATTCATGCGATAAATCGGCCGGCGCGGCGCTGACTTCGTCTGTCTGGCGCAGCGTGTATAAAAACAAGCAGCCGGCCACTAACATGATGAGTACAGCGTGAACCTGATACGCAATATCGCGCGCGTAATTGGCCGCGATCATCGCAAAAAGCGTGACCAGACCAAACACAACCAGCTTGAAGTAGTTTGACATTCTTCGTCCCTTCGTCGTGCCTTTTGCGGTTCTGATGCCGCGAAAGACGTATTTTGACTATTGTCCTTCTCATACGAACAAAGAGCCGACGCTTTGATCTGTGTCAACGCGTCAGTGCGATCTTTTTGACCAGCATAAGGCAGGAAGCACGCGCGAGTCCTAAGTTGCAGGCCTGAACCAAACGCGACAGGAGAAATCCATGGCATACAAATCACTACTAACCGTTTTGACAGATACCCGACTTGCCGCAGCGCCACTGGAACAGGCGATTGCTTTAGCAACCGTGCAGGACGCCCACGTCGACGTGTTGTCGCTGGGTCTGGACCGCAGCCAAATCGGCTATTATTACGCGGGTGCAAACGCGATGATCCTGCAGGAAACGATAAATCGCGCGCAGGAAGAGGTGAAAGAAATTGACGCCTTTGCAACAGATCAGATGCAGCGCACGGATGTCCGGTGGGCCAACGACATGGCGGTGGCGGCCCTTGCCGATCTAGGCCGGCACGTTGCTGAACCTGCAAGGTTTGCTGATCTTGCCATCTTGCCGCAGCCCTATGGCGCAGATCAGGGCGCCGAAGTCGAGGCGGTTATTGAAGCAGTTCTGTTTGAAGGCAAAGCGCCGGTTCTGGTGGTTCCGCCAGACGCAGCACCAATAACGGCCCCCAGACGCGTCGTAATCGGCTGGAACCAAAGCAACGAGGCATTGGTGGCAATTCGTGCTGCCATGCCGTTTCTGATCGGGGCCGACATAGTGCACATCGCCGTAATTGATCCGCCAGCGCACGGTCGGAGCCGGTCTGATCCGGGTGGGCCTGTGTCGCAGATGTTGTCCCGGCACGGTGTCTCATGTGAGATCGATGTGCTCAGTAAGACTATGCCCCGCGTGTCTGATATCCTGAATCGACATGTCACAGATATTGACGCCGACATGCTGGTGATGGGAGCATATGGTCATTCACGGCTGCGCGAGGCGATCCTGGGCGGTGCAACTCGCAATATGCTGGAACAGGCGAAAGTGCCGGTGTTCATGGCCCACTGACTGCGATCCGGCCTTCGAACGGACTTGCAAGTTCTTCTGACGGTTCGTCACTTTCGAGAGGGGCGGCAGTATTTGATTTCTGGTGACCCAGAATCACTGCGACTGCCGCACCGGTTAGGGCCAATGCCAAACAAAATACGCCGTAGATCTGAACAATGGCCCAGCCCGATACGCCGAATAAAATCATACTCAGCACAGCTGATATTGTGCAAAACGCCCCAATTAGAACAGTCATTGCGACCACCATGAATTCCTCCGTCGCTTAACTGAGGAATTTAACAGCCACAGTAATTAACTGTGTATTAATGCCTTCACAAAATACAACCTTGACGTGTGAAGGTGCGTGATTTTTCGCCAAGCTCTTTAAGGAATCTACCCATTCAGGCGAACCTACGCCTAACTTTAGATCAACGGCCCGCCGTCGCTGTCATCACCCGCCTCTTCCAACAAACGCCCAAGATTCGGAATGGTTACGTTGCGCTTACCTTCGAGACGAATCACGCCATCTTTCTTGAGCGCTGACATCTGTCGACTGACAGTTTCGAGCGTTAACCCCAAATAATCCGCCATGGCCTCGCGGGTCAAAGGCAGTTCAAACGCCGTCGGACGGTCCGCGTCCCCGAGAGTCGGCGTGGCATTGCGCCGGGCGATGATACATAGCAAAGAGGCAATTTTTTCGCGTGCGGTCTTTCGCCCCAGAACCAGCATCCATTCTCGGGCTGCGTCCAGTTCATCCAACGTCATTTCCAGCAGACGATTGGCAATATGCGGCGTGCTGTTCATCATCTGCTCAAATGGTTTCTTGCGAAAGCAGCACATCATAAGATCGGTGGTGGCTGTCACATTATAGGCCGCACCTTCTCGACCCGGACGACCGACAAAATCTGACGGCAACAGCAGGCCGACCATCTGAGTGCGACCGTCCTCCATAGTTTGGGTCAGTGTCGCGATTCCTGACACAACCGATGCAACAAAATCCATCCGATCCCCGGACCAGATGACGGGTTGGCCAGCCTCAAAGAAGCGGTAGAATTTGATCTCTTCCAGGCGTTGCAACTCGTCTTCATCGCAGCGGGCGCAAACAGCCCGGTGGCGAATAGGGCAATCCGCGCAACTCTGCGATGATATTCTGGTTTGTGTCCGTGTATTTTGGGCCATGATTCTTTCGCGCGCTTGATCTGGGTCAATATCAGTTAAAGATGACCCTACTAAGGTCATTAATATGACAGTGAAATCCCAATTAGCCAAGCTGGGTCTTTTTGACGCAAAAGTGCCACGCTACACCAGCTATCCTACAGCGCCGCAGTTCAGCGATCGAGTTGGCCCTGATCAATACGGCGCATGGGTCCGGTCTGTGCCCGAAGGGTCCTCAATCTCACTTTATGCGCATGTGCCGTTTTGCCGTCGTTTGTGCTGGTTCTGCGCCTGCCGCACGCAAGGCACCCAAAGTGACAAGCCTGTTGCAGCCTACCTTGAGACACTAAAATCTGAACTGGCCCTTCTGAAAACCCAATTGCCTGATGGGGTTACCCTGAACCGGCTGCATTGGGGCGGGGGAACGCCAACATTGCTGTCCCCATCGATGATTGAGGATCTGGCAGGCGCTATCTTTGAGGTCACACCGCTGGGGCAGAATGCAGAGTTCTCTGTCGAGATCGACCCCAACGAGATCGACGAAACCCGTATGGATGCCTTAGCTGCGGCAGGCATGAACCGTGCTTCCATCGGCGTGCAGGATTTTGATGATACGATCCAGCAGGCCATTGGCCGCATCCAAAGCTATGATGTCACACGCGATGCAACGGTAATGATCCGCGAACGCGGCATAGAGAGTCTGAACGCCGACATCCTATTTGGCCTGCCGCATCAGGATAAAGGACGCATTACGACATCAGTGCAAAAACTTCTGTCACTGAATCCGGATCGCGTGGCGCTTTATGGGTATGCGCATGTGCCGTGGATGGCACGGCGCCAGATCATGATTCCCTCGGATGCGCTGCCGACTCCCTCGGAACGGTTGGACCTGTTTGACACCGCCCGTCAGCTGTTTTTGTGGGACAATTACAACGAGATCGGGATTGACCATTTTGCCACCAAATCGGACGGGCTAAGCATCGCGCAAAAGGCTGGCAAACTGCGCCGCAATTTTCAGGGCTATACTGACGATACGTCGGACGTGCTGATCGGTTTGGGCGCCTCCTCAATTTCGCGATTCCCACAAGGATTTGCCCAGAACGCTTCGGCTACATCCGCCTATACTGGCGCCATTCGCGATGGGCAGTTTTCGACGGCGCGCGGCCATGTCTTTGCTGGCGAGGATAAGTTGCGGGCCCGCTTGATCGAGGCCGTGATGTGTGATTTCCGTATTGATGCGAATGAAATCTCGACACGCTTCGGGGTTTCTAGGAACGAGATCATGGATCTGCTGAAATCCGCCGCAGCGGAGTTCGATGGTCTGTTGCAAATAGACGAGACCGGATTGTTTGTACCTCAGGAAGCGCGGGTGCTGACGCGGATCATCGCGCGTAGCTTTGATGCATATGATCTGAGCAAGGCCGGGCATAGCTCCGCGATTTAGGTAAAATCAGCGCCGAGATTCTTGCAAAGCTGATCAAAACCCGTTTGTCTATGATGCTTTCAAAAGCCGCTTCAAATCTCTCCGAGGCCAGTTAATATGATCCCGTATTAGCCACATCAGCGGAACGATATTTATCCGGCCGCTTTCATCAGTGTCTGTGTGTATTCCGACTGCGGGTTGTCAAACAATTCAACCGCGTCACCATATTCCACAACGTCACCCTGCTTCATCACCATCACCTTGTGCGACATTGCCCGCACCACTTTGAGGTCGTGGGAAATGAACAGATAGGCCAAACCGTATTTTGCCTGTAAATCGCGCAGCAGATCCACAATTTGCACTTGCACGGTCATATCAAGTGCTGATGTCGGCTCGTCCAGAACAAGAAGCTTGGGGCGCAGAACCATGGCGCGGGCGATAGCGATGCGTTGGCGCTGGCCGCCGGAAAACTCATGCGGATAACGGTCCATGACCGCAGGATCCAGACCGACCTCGATCATAACTTCGGTCACAAGTTCACGCGGCGCGCGCTCCGGATCGACCTTGTGGATCGTGAGCCCCTCGGAAATGATTTGCGCGCACGTCATGCGCGGCGACAGGGAGCCAAATGGGTCCTGAAACACAATCTGCATATCTTTGCGCAATCTGCGCAATTCGCGGCTGGACCACCGGCGCACGTCCTGATCCATGTAGGTGATCCCGCCTTCGGATGCGATCAGACGCATGATAGCAAGGGCCAGCGTCGTCTTGCCTGAGCCACTTTCGCCGACAATGCCAAGCGTCTCGCCGGCCCGCACCGAAATTGTGGCGTCATTGACCGCCTTGACGTATCCAACCGTGCGTTTCAACAGACCTTTTTGGATCGGAAACCATATTTTCAGGTTTTTTGTACTGGCGATCTCTGGGGCCCCTTCGGGCACCGGATCGGGTTGACCAACTGCATGCGCACTGAGCAGTTTGATAGTATAAGGGTGCTGGGGATTGGCAAAAATCTGGGCGGTTGGACCGGCTTCGACAATTTCACCGTCTTTCATCACACAAACCCGGTCGGCGATACGCTGTACGATTCCCAGATCATGCGTGATGAACAAAAGACCCATGCCTTCGCTGTCTTTTAAATCTTTCAGTAATTCCAGGATTTGGGCCTGAATGGTCACGTCAAGCGCGGTTGTTGGCTCGTCTGCAATCAGCACGTCTGGCTTGTTGGCCAGCGCCATTGCAATCATCACCCGTTGTCGCTGACCACCGCTCAGCTGATGCGGATAGGCCCCCAGGCGGCTTTCCGGGTCGCGGATGCCAACCTTGTTTAACAGTTCGATGATACGATCCTGCGCCGCCTGACCGACCAGTCCCTGATGCAAGGCGATGCTCTCGGTCAACTGCCGTTCCAGTGTGTGCAGCGGATTAAGCGACGTCATCGGTTCCTGAAAGATAAAGCTGATGTCATTCCCACGCACCTTGCGCAACAACGCCTCGTCCGCGCCAATCATTTGCTGGCCTTCATAGGTCACCGAACCGTCAACACTTGCGCTGTCACCCAGCAGCGACACGGTGCTGAGGGCAGTGACAGATTTACCTGATCCACTTTCCCCCACCAGCGCAACAGTTTCACCCCGGTTGAGCGTAAAGCTGACGCCCTTGACCGCATAGGTCGAGGCCCCATCCTGTCGAAACGACACGCTAAGGTTCTGCACGTCCAGCAGCGCGGTCATGAAAAGGTCTTTCGTGGGTCAAAGGCGTCGCGGATGCCCTCAAATATGAAGATGAGCAGCGACAGCATGGCAGCAAAGACGGTAAACGCGGTGAAGGCAAGCCACGGCGCCTGCAGGTTCTGTTTCGCCTGCAATGTGAGCTCTCCCAGAGACGGCAACGAAGACGGCAATCCAAACCCCAGATAGTCAAGGCTGGCGAGCGTGCCGATGGTGCCCGTCACAATAAAGGGAAGCATGGTCAGCGTCGCGACCATCGCATTAGGCAGCATGTGGCGGAACATGATGGTGACGTTGCCGACTCCCAGCGCCTTGGCGGCACGGACATATTCCAGATTTCGGGCGCGCAGAAATTCAGCGCGCACCACGCCGACCAAACTTGTCCAGCTAAAGATCACCAAAAGGAAGACAAGCAGCCAAAAACTGCGTCCTAAAATCGCAAACATGATGATGATCACATACAGGAACGGTATGGCAGACCAAATCTCGATAAATCGCTGAAAAATCAGATCAAGCCAGCCGCCGAAATAGCCCTGCACAGCCCCGGCCGCGACCCCAATCAGTGATGCCGCTCCGGTCACAAACAGGGTGAACAGGATCGACAGACGGAACCCATGGATTACTCGCGCCAGCACGTCATGCTTGGCATCATCGGTACCCAACCAGTTTTGCGCATTTGGCGGCAGCGGTGCCGCACCGGGGCGATCAACCGCCGTTTTGTACGAATAAGGGATAAGCGGCCAGATCGCCCAGCCCTTTTCGATCGCTTTGCCGTCTATCACGCCGCTTTTGGCCTCAACGATCAGTGCCTCGGGGTCGTCGAAACAACCCTCAAGCCCACCCGTCGCGATCAGGCACTTCACCTCAGGATCGCGATAGATCGCTTCGGTTTTGAAATCACCGCCAAAATCCGTTTCGGGATAAAAGTTGAAGATCGGTGTGAAATACTCGCCGCGATATTGCACTAGGATCGGTTTGTCGTTGGCGATGAATTCAGCAAACAGCGACAATCCAAAAAGAACCGAGAAGATCATCAGTGACCAATAGGCGCGCCGGTTACGTTTGAAATTGCGCACACGGCGCTGGTTCAGCGGTGACAATGCCATATCAGCCCTGCCTCCGTTCAAAATCAATGCGCGGATCAACCAGAACATACATGAGATCAGAAATGATGCCGACCACGAGCCCCATCAGGCCGAATATGAACAACGTGCCAAAGACAATCGGATAGTCCCGTGCCACCGCCGCCTCAAAGCCAAGGCGTCCCAACCCATCCAGCGAAAAGATCGTTTCGATGATCAGCGATCCGCCAAAAAACACGCTGATAAACACGGCCGGAAATCCCGCAATCACGATCAGCATCGCATTGCGAAACACGTGTCCATAGAGCACCTGTCGCTCAGATAGGCCCTTGGCGCGCGCGGTCATGACGTAGAGTTTTTTGATCTCGTCCAGAAAGCTGTTCTTGGTGAGCAACGTCAGGGTGGCAAAGGCACCGATTGTCCCTGCCAGCACAGGCAGGGTGATATGCCAGAAGTAATCCCCAATCTTACCCAGCCAGGACATTTGTTCCCAATTGTCGCTGGTCAGCCCACGCAGTGGGAAAACCTGCCAGTAGGATCCCCCCGCGAACAACACCAGCAGCAGAATAGCAAACAGGAACCCCGGAATCGCATAGGCCGCGATGATCAGCCCGCTTGTCCATGTGTCAAACCGGGAACCGTCCTTGACGGCTTTGCGAATGCCCAGCGGTATTGAGACGGCATAGGCGATCAGCGTAGACCACAGCCCAAGCGTGATCGACACCGGAAGCTTTTCAATGATCAGATCGATGACGCTGATGGAACGGAAGTAACTGTCGCCGAAATCAAAGTGCATATAGTTCCACAACATGTTGAGAAACCGTTCGAGCGGGGGTTTGTCAAAGCCAAACTCTTTTTCCAACTCGGCAATAAACTCAGGCGGCAAGCCTCGGGCGCCAATGTATTGTTCGGATGCGGTGCCTTCGGTCAGCGTTGTGTCTCCGGCGCCACCTGCAAAGCCGCCAAAGACATCGCCTTCGCCCTGAAACCGCGCGATCGCCTGCTCCACCGGTCCGCCCGGCACAAACTGCACGAGTGCAAAATTGATGACCATGATGCCAAACAAGGTCGGAATGACCAGCAGCAGCCGTCGAAGAATATAGGCGCCCATCGGGTTCTGTTACCTCAGCACGCCAGCGGCCTTAAGCGCGGCCGCTTTATCTGCATTGAACCACCAAAAATCCAGCGTACCCAGCGCATAAGGCGGGATCACTTCAGGGTGTTCATACTGATCGAAATAGGCCACCCAATAATCAGGTTTAAAGCCGTCCGGTATGATGAAAAACTCGAAACGCAACGCGCGGTCAAGTGCGCGCATCATCATGTCCTCTTCTTCCTGGCTTTCACTTTGCAGGGACGCCGCGATGATGGCGTCGACCATCGGACTGGCCAAACCCGCCGGGTTGAACAGGCTGAACGCCGCCGCCTCAGAGCCAAGCCGCTGCGCCAGGCCTGTGCCGGTTCCCTGCAGTGCGGGATACCCGTCAAAGACAAGATCATAGTCGCGGTCGCGCTCGCGGTTTGTATATTGCGAGGAGTCCACTGCTTCGAGTTTCGCGTTTATCCCCATGGTAATCAGATTGGCGACATAGTTCTCGGCCAAAGCTTTGTCCGTCGCGGACCCACTGGAATTTAGCAGAAAATCAAGTTTGAGCACCGTGCCGTCTATAGAACGTCGCACCCCGTCAGTTCCGACTGCCCAGCCCGCCTCGTCCAGCAACTTCATGGCTTTGCGGATATTGCGCCGGCTCGTCAACCGGTCTTCGTCAGATGTGTGCGGAATTACCGGCTCAGATGTCAAAAGGTCGGATGGAACGATATCCCCAAGCGATTGCAGAAAGGCCAGTTCACTTCCTTCCGGTACACCCGCTGACATCAGCGGACTGCCGTCCGAAAACGATTGTTGTTGTGCAAACAGGCCGTAAAGCAGCGACTTGTTAGTCCACTCAAAATTAAACGCCAGCGCTACCGCCTGACGCACCCGTTTGTCTTTGAGAGCTTCACGGCCAAGATTGAAGACTATCCCGGTGACCGCTGGCGGTTGCCCGTCCGGCAGCTCGGCTTTGATCACCTGACCACTTTGGATCGCCGGGAAATCGTACTGCGATGCCCATTTCTTGGGGTCGGATTCGGTTCTGACAGTCACTTCGCCCGCCTTGAATGCCTCGAATGCCGCAGTCTGATCCGCAAAATATTCGATACGGATGTTGTCGAAATTGTGCCGCCCTTTGTTGATCGGCAGATGCCAGCCCCAATAATCTGGATTGCGCTTGAAACTCACGCGTCGGTTCACATCGATACTGTCCACAACATAAGGGCCGGACCCGGGTGATATCTCCAAACGGCTCTCGTCCAGCTTGGCGCCGGTTTCTCCGTACCATTTGCGCGACCAAACTGGCACTGTGCCGACCTGATCAATCAGACTGCGACGGGAAATGCCTTCGGTGAAATAGAATTTGATTGTGTGGTCGTCAATGACTTCAGCCTTGGGTATGCGCGCGCGCACTGCATCGCCGTAGGATTTCAGACCTTCATCCAGCAGCAGATTGTGGCTAAAGTACACATCATGCGCTGTAACCGGATTGCCATCGGAAAACCGGGCCTCAGGTCGCATATGGAAAATGACCCAATCTTTGGTCGTCGGGTATTCAAGGCTCTCGGCCAACAGGCCGTACATGTCGTTTGGAGCATCCGCAGGCAGGGCGCCCGACCCAGCCAGAACCTGACCCAGCAGGCTTTCGTACATCACTGTCGACAGCGCCCCTGACCGGCCTTTTCGGGTGTACGGGTTCATTGAATCAAACGTGCCGCCGACCGCCAACGAAATCTCTCCGCCCTTCGGCGCATCGGGGTTTACGTAACTAAAATGAGTGTAATCGGCAGGGTATTGAAGATCACCAAAATAGGAATAGCCATGGCTGATGATCATATCGCCTTCCTGCGCCTTTACCGGGGCAGCAATCATCAGCATCCAAATCAAGGTGATCCCGGCTGCCACAATGGTCCATCTCCGGTTTTGGCGTGCGGCTACGGCATGGGATTTGGCACGGGATCGGGTCATCTGGCGCATTCGTTGTCCTTTTGATCATCGTCGCAAGTTGGTCTGCTGTATTGCATATTAAAGCTAAGGGGCGAGAACGCCAAGATTCAAGGCCCGAATTGATCGGGACAAGCTGATTTGACCTCAGTTATGCGCCTACCATGAAAAAAGACCGCTCTCGGGGCGCGAAAGCGGTCAATAAAACAGGATTGGGAAGTGATCAATCGTCCAGGCTGTCCAGATACGCAATCAGATTGGCGCGATCTTGTGCCTTTTTCAGGCCGGCAAACGCCATTGTGGTGCCCGGTGCGTAATCCTTTGGCTTGGTTAGGAAGCCGTCTAGGTTTTCCGGGGTCCAGTCGCCTTCCATGCTGGTCAAGGTCGATGAATAGGCCCCAAAGCCAGAGGCTGATCCTTTGTCACGACCAACAACGCCATAAAGGTAAGGGCCAGTGCTGTTTGCTCCGTCTTCCGCCTTGTGGCAGGCGCCACATTTCTTAAAGACTTTCGCGCCTTTGCCAACGTCGGCTGAGGCCATCATCTCTTCAAAGCTTGGTCCGGTCTCTTCAGAATCACCGGAGTCTTCAGCACCGGTATCGATCACATAAGATTGCTCGCCGTGACCGTGCGAAGTATAAAGTGCGTCTGCCGCAGTCTTGCCCAGCAGAAAGACCAAAAGGGCCCCACATAGGCCGGCTGCGATCTTGGTGAATGTCATCGTGTCAAACATTGATCCGTGTTCCATAACTTGCGCTTGGCGCGTATCTATTGCTTCCCCTTCTCTGAGGCAAGGTATAGTTAGCGCGACCAAACGACCTTTGAGTCACAAAATGACAAGGACAGGGCCACATGACCCAAAAAATTGCTTTTCAAGGAGAGCTTGGTGCCTATTCACACGAGGCCTGCCGCAAGGCCCGTCCAAAAATGGAAGCTTTGCCCTGCCGCACGTTTGAGGACGCAATTTCCGCTGTCAGTACTGGCAGCGCTGATTTGGCAATGCTGCCGGTCGAAAATTCTACCTATGGCCGGGTTGCCGATATCCATTCCCTGCTGCCCAAATCCGGATTACATATTATCGAGGAGGCGTTCGTGCGGGTTCACATAAACCTGCTCGCGGTGCCAAACACCTCTCTTTCCGACGTGCAGTCCGCCATGAGCCACACCGTGCTTCTGGGCCAGTGCAAGAAGTTCCTTGAGCAGCATGGCATTCAGCGGATCACCGGAGCAGATACTGCCGGCTCGGCCAAACATATTGCGCAGGAAGGCGATCCGCAGGTTGCGGCGCTGGCGTCAGAACTTGCGGCCGAGATCTACGGACTGGACGTGCTTGCCCGCCACATCGAGGATCAGGGCAATAACAGAACCCGTTTTCTGATTATGTCACGCGATGCGAACACAACGCGCCGAGGCGATCACGGCATGATTACCAGCTTCGTGTTTCAGGTCCGCAACATTCCCGCAGCGCTCTACAAGGCGATGGGCGGGTTTGCCACAAATGGCGTAAACATGACCAAGCTGGAAAGCTACATGGTCGGCGGATCCTTCACTGCCACCCAGTTTTATGCTGACATTGAAGGACACCCCGACGACACCTCTGTAAAACTCGCCCTTGAGGAGTTGGATTATTTCACTGACATGCTCGAAATCCTGGGCGTTTATCCAGCTGACCCAGGCCGGTCTTAGTAGGTCTGAGAAATTGAA
Organism: uncultured Sulfitobacter sp.; assembly: GCA_965363755.1. GTDB lineage: Bacteria > Pseudomonadota > Alphaproteobacteria > Rhodobacterales > Rhodobacteraceae > JL08. The sequence goes on along the minus strand of CBDTVL010000001.1, from coordinate 20,932 downwards.
CTCTGCCGCTCTTCGATATCCCTGGCAAAATCAGAAACGCGTTGCTTGAACCGTTTCGTCAAATTGGATTTTGCCAGCCGAAGGGACTGGATCAATAGCCGCGCTGACAGGTTCTGTGGTTTCAGTTCAAGCGCCACAGAGACCCGGGTGCGGGTCCGAGACATCGCCATCAAGTCCAGTGAAAGTTGGCCAGTGAGCCCTGTAGATACCGATGAGAAAACCATGCAATTGGGCTGGTCATATTCTGCTAAAGTTATATCCAGTTTACGCGATTTTCCTCGCATCACGAATGCGGCTTTCCACATCATACCGACGCCCGGCACAGTCAGCCGATCAACACGCCGAACCTCCGCCCCCCGTCGCAGGGCGCTGCGTTCATAGGCGTGAAATTCCGACAACATCTCAAACACCTGTTCAATCGGTGCGTTGATGTCTTCTCGAGTCGAAAATTTCATAGCTGTTGTCTGCCTGCGCGCAGTTGTGTCTTGGACGTCTGTTGCATGAGTTCGCTAACCATTGCGTTAATCCAGTGAATCCGCAAGCCAGTTTCGCAGAACAAAATGGGCGATCGACCCTTTTCGGGCTGGGTGCAGTTTAGGGTGGGTGCCGGCAAACGCATCCATCATTTCTTCACGGGTGACCCACATCGCGTCTTCAATTTCGGTCGGATCAATGGTGATCTCGTTTGTCAGCGCGACGCCGGCGCAGCCAAACATAAGCGACGCAGGAAACGGCCACGGCTGACTGGCGAGATATGACACCGGTCCGACTTTGATCCCGGCCTCTTCCATGACTTCGCGACGGACCGCGGCCTCGAGCGTTTCACCGGGTTCGACAAATCCGGCCAGCAAAGAATACATGCCGTCCGGCCATCCCGGCGAACGCCCCATCAAGACTGAATTGCCGTGAGTGATCAGCATGATCACAACCGGATCAGTGCGCGGAAAGTGGTGCCCGCCACATGCCGCACAATCTCGCTGCCAGCCGGCTTGCGCCATGTCGGTCTTAGCCCCGCAGCGCGCGCAGTAACCGTGGCTCTGATGCCAGGCAAAGATTGCCTTTCCAGTGGCGGCGAGTTCCGCATCTCGGGCGCTCAGATGCGTCATCACACCGCGCAACTCAGCAAAAACATGATCTGGCGGCAATGCTGGGTGATTTTGCTCGCTCGGGTCAAAAAAGGCCCCCAGCTTAGCCTCGTCGATATCACTCGGCTCCCACCCCGTAAGGTCGAAGGCAAAAATTGCCCGATCATCCTCACGCCCCAGCAGAATGCGGTCGAGCGCAGCATCCACCAGAACGGCGTGATCCAACGGCAATCGCACCAATGCATCACGCTCAGCGCCCGAAACCAGCGGTTTGCCACGCCAATACAACACCGCGCTTGCCTCGGGGCTGGCGGCTGCCAGTGCCAAAGCGGTCACATCGCCGCGCAGTTCGGCGCCACGATCAAGACCGGAACCACCAAATGTCACTGTTTCTGCGTGTTTCATGCCCTGCCCCTGTCATGCTGGTCTTTTGTGACGCAATGACATGCCCCTCGATTTCGCGCAATGGCACCCGCCTTTATGATGGACCGAACCCAAGAACCAAATCGGCGTCACGTACCTGATTTGATCCGTGCGCATTGATCTGCGCTTTTGATCTGGCGCTTCAAATTGGGGATCTCCGCGGGTCTGCGTTATTATAACTGCTACACGCGGCATCGCTTGCGAATCCATTCGACCACGCCTATATCCGATATTGAGAGGTTGGCGCGGGCAGGCACCTCGCCAACCTGGTCAGATCCGGAAGGAAGCAGCCATAACGAGCCCCGCTTGGGTCGTTGTCAGCCTCTCACCCCAGTAAAAGCTCTGAAGGTATTTCGGCGGAAGACGCGCAAGGTTGATTTTCAACCGGGCCTTAACCTAAAATCAACCCAATCCGGGATGCCGCACATCAATTCCTGACGCCCGAAGGCCCTGGGGGCCGGAGCAAATAATGTAATGGCGCAGAATGCGCCCCCGTCGGGTCAACCCCGGCGCCTGACTGCACCAAAGTCATTCACACTTGTCCCAGCTACAGGCTGCGCGCGCCAAAACTGTCACATTCCGAGATATTGCCGCTATCATAGCCGCGCGCGAACCAGCGCGAACGCTGCTCTGAGGTGCCATGCGTAAACGTATGTGGTTGCGGCACCTGCCCCGCCTGCCTTTGCAAATGATCATCTCCAATGCGGCGCGCCGCGTTCAACGCTTCCTCAAGGTCGCCGCGTTCGAGTAGCCCCTGGACGGACCGGGCCCAGACGCCGGCCAGGCAATCAGCCTGCAATTCCAATCGCACCGTCAGCCCATTGGCTTCTGTCTGTGACACTTGTCGACGACGCTGATCGACGGGACCAAGTATTCCGATTAGGTTTTGCACATGATGTGCTACTTCATGCGCAATGACATAAGCGGCGGCAAAATCGCCCTTGGCCCCCATCTGACGCGAAAGGGTGACAAAGAATTCCGTGTCCAGATAAGCTTTTTGGTCGGCAGGGCAATAAAACGGGCCTGTAGCGCCCGATGCACCCCCACAGGGGCTTTGGGTTACGCCTGAATAGAGCACCAGCACCGGAGGTTGATACGTTCGGTTTAACTGTTGCGCAAATATCTGGCCCCAGACCTGTTCTGTTGTGGCCAGCACTCTGGTTGAAAACTCCGCCGCCTGATCCTGCTCAGCGCTTGTGGCCTGGGTCTGGGCCGGGGCAGCTGTCTGGTTCAGCAAAGGCGTTACATCAATGCCGGCGAAATAGCCGATTGCGAGTACCAACAGGAGTCCGACACCGCCAATACCGCCAGCTTTACCTGCGCCGGATCGACGGCGGTCATCGACGTTACGACTGGATTTCACACCTCGCAAACGCATTTCAATCTCCTGACGCCTGTGTTCAGCTTTTAGCTTAGCCCGACACGAGGCCGAGGCGAAGAGGAAACGATTGACCTTTTCTCACGCGAAGCTGGTGGACGCCGCGCTCGCCTCGCTTTACCCTCCGGCCTTGATCCCGAATCCGACAGATGGACTCATGAGCCAAGACACACCCCAAGCCTATCGCGTTCTTGCCCGCAAATACCGCCCCGAAACATTTGTTGATCTGGTCGGGCAGGATGCAATGGTGCGTACGTTGAAAAACGCGTTTGAGGCGGACAGAATCGCGCAGGCCTTCATCATGACCGGCATTCGCGGGACCGGCAAAACCACAACCGCGAGAATCATCGCCAAAGGCATCAACTGTGTTGGGCCCGACGGCACCGGAGGTCCGACAACCGAACCTTGCGGGAAATGCGAAAACTGCGTGGCCATCATGGAAGGCCGCCATGTCGACGTGATGGAAATGGACGCTGCCAGTCGCACTGGCGTCGGCGACATTCGTGAAATCATCGATTCAGTGCATTACCGCGCCGCCTCAGCGCGTTACAAAATCTACATCATTGACGAGGTGCACATGCTGTCCACCTCGGCGTTCAACGCGCTTTTGAAGACGTTGGAGGAGCCGCCTGCCCACGTCAAATTCATCTTTGCCACCACCGAGATCCGCAAAGTTCCGGTCACCGTCCTGTCGCGCTGCCAGCGCTTTGATCTGCGTCGGATCGAACCTGAAGACATGATTGCGATGATGCGCAGGATCGCGGCGTCTGAAGGGGCAGAAATAACAGCTGACGCCCTTGCGCTGATCACCCGTGCCGCCGAAGGGTCAGCGCGCGATGCGACCTCCCTGCTGGATCAGGCGATATCGCACGGCGCAGGCGAAACAACAGCAGATCAAGTACGCGCCATGCTGGGCCTTGCCGATCGCGGCCGAGTGCTGGATCTTTTTGACATGATTATGCGCGGAGACGCCGCAGGCGCCCTGACCGAACTCAGCGGACAATATGCCGACGGCGCAGATCCGATGGCCGTGTTGCGGGATCTGGCCGAAATCACCCACTGGATCTCGGTTGTAAAAATTACCCCGGACGCCGCAGACGACCCGACCATCAACCCGGACGAGCGGGTGCGCGGGTTGCAGATGGCCAAAGAACTGCCGATGCGGGTGATGACGCGGATGTGGCAGATGCTGCTGAAATCGCTGGACGAAGTGGCCGCTGCACCAAACGCAATGATGGCCGCCGAGATGGCAATCATTAGGTTGACCCATGTTGCAGATCTTCCGTCGCCCGAAGATCTGGTTCGCAATTTACAAAATACCCCTGTTCCACCGACGCCGCCACGCGGAGGTCAGACTGTTCAACCCCCGACTGCTGATGCAGGAACCCAGGCTGTTGCGACTCCCCCTAGCAGCGGTAACGGAGGAAGTGGAACAGTCACAGCAATTGCGCCGCAAGCAGATCTGGCGCTGGCCCGCTATCCAAGCTTTGACCATGTCGTCGAACTGATCCGCACAAACCGTGACGTCAAGCTGCTGGTCGAAGTCGAAACCGGTGTGCAACTTGTCAGTTATCAACCGGGTCGTATCGAATTTGTCCCCACCGACTCTGCGCCGCGTGATCTGGCCCAAAGACTGGGTGCGAGGTTACAACTCTGGACGGGCAACAGATGGGCCGTGACAGTCGTGAACGACGGTGGTGCTGAAACCATCGCCCAACTCCGCGACGCCGCTGGCAACGCTCTAAAGGCCCAGGCCGAGGCGCACCCTTTGGTGCAGGCAGTCCTTGCTCAGTTCCCCAACGCGCGAATTACTGGCATTCGTACACCCGATCAGATTACGGCAGATGCCCAAATTGAGTCTCTGCCCGAAGTAGAAGACGAATGGGATCCGTTCGAGGACGGATGAGTTGTCAGAAAAATGGCCGCCCGCCACACGGCAACAATACCCGCGTTTTGGCGAAGTCGCGCACAGCATATGGCTCAAAATCTGGCCAACCCCTTGTGACACCCTGCACCCGCGCGTATCTCTGAACCTAACATTGAATGAACAGGAGATGACGAAATGCTCAAAGGACTAGGCGGCATGGGTGATATGGCCAAGATGATGAAGGCCGCGCAGGAAATGCAAGGCAAGATGGCAACATTGCAGGAAGACATGCACAACATCATGGTCACCGGTGAATCCGGCGCCGGTCTGGTCAAAGCGACGTGCACTGCCAAGGGCGAGTTGAAAACCCTCGATATTGACCCGTCGATTTTCAACGGTGACGATAAGGAAGTGGTCGAAGATCTGATCCTTGCCGCCATCAAAGACGCACAGGGCAAGGCCTCGGACAAGGCACAAGAAGAGATGGGTAAACTCACCGAGGGCATGGGGCTGCCAAAAGATATGAAGCTGCCGTTTTAAGACGGCGGTTTTCCCAAACTCGCTTGGTGTGACAAAGTGAGACCTTGATGAAATCCTGCGATGTCGCACACCCCTGCAATTAGAACCCCCAAAGGCACACCGATTTGAGCAGCACCAAGGACATCGACACGCTCATCGAATTAATGGCAAAATTACCTGGCCTCGGCCCTCGGTCGGCCAGACGGGCGGTGCTCCACCTAATCCGCAAACGCGCGCTGCTGCTTACGCCATTGGCTGACGTGATGCAGGTGGTGGCTGCAACCGCACGCGAATGCCTCAATTGCGGCAATGTCGGAACCGAGGATATTTGCGATATCTGCACGTCGGAAAAACGCAGCAATGGCGAGCTTTGCGTGGTCGAAGATGTCGCCGACCTCTGGGCGATGGAACGCTCAGGCGTGTTCAAGGGGCGCTACCATGTGCTCGGCGGAACTCTCTCAGCACTGGACGCAGTGGGACCGGATACGTTGCGCATCCCACGCCTGATAGACCGTGTGCGTACCGAAAATATCTCAGAAGTGATCCTTGCGCTTAATGCGACTGTCGACGGGCAGACCACAGCGCACTACATCGCCGATCAGTTGGAAGGATCGGTCGAGCTGACGTCGCTGGCGCAGGGAGTGCCGATTGGCGGTGAGCTGGACTATCTGGATGACGGGACAATTTCTGCAGCCCTCAAGGCGCGAAAACGGCTCTGAAACAAAAAACACCCGGCGCAATCATGCGCCAAGTGTCAAATTGTTCTGATCAGCAATCAGACTGAAGGACTAAGATGTCTTGCTTTTTTGCTTGCGCATCATGGCGAGGCCACCAACGGCGAATAACAGCATGAAACCTGTCGCCGGCAGCGGCACCACTGCAATACGCAGATCGTAGAGAGCCGCGCCGCCGTTTCCGGAAAGTGTCAACTTGTACCTGCCAGGACCACCGGAAAGGTTCAGTCGTCCGAGGGGATCACCTGTCGAAAGTTGGCGCGATATTGAGTTGGGCTGACCGTTCAATTTAGTAAGTGTAAACAATGTTGAGTTGCTATTACTTGGATTTTTGCTTTCAAACCCTGCGCCAATGAACGAGACCGAAAACGCGGACTTCGCTCTAAAACTGAAGCTGTCTTGCCGGTTAACTATCACGCCGTGTACATCAATTTGTGAAAGAGATCCGTCGCCCAGGTAGCGCCCTTTCTTAGTAATTCTAAAACCAGGAGCCTGGCTGTTTACACTCCCACGGACGTCACGCTCAATGTTTTTGGATCCTGCCACAGTGTCTCGGCGGCCCTCAGTGAATGCCGCGGTTGCTGCAAGCGCCGCTCCGCCTGCCGTTCCGAGGACCAGGACAGCAGCTATAAGTTGAGTAATCTTCATTGTCTTCACATTTCCAGTTTTAATTCACGATGCTTTAGCGCGCCGGACTCTATGAGTTTGCCCCCAAAAAACGCCTGAGCAGAACGATAAATGAGGGCCGAGAAATAGTCTATAAATCCGTGATTTTAAAGACTATTCCACCACTATTTGGAACCAATGCCATTCTTTGACCGACATTGTGGCCAACAATTGACACAATCGATACTTGATAGCCCCACTTGGGCTACGTGGCAGACTAAGCTTTAAGTAGAATCAGCGTGATAACCGTCATTAGACTTTGTTTTCGTCATCAGGGCCGGGATCAGGCAAATTGAACAGACTATCGGCATCGACCAGCAACTCTTCTTCTTCGTCATCGTCAGCCGACCCGCTCAGAGAAAATGTTTCGAGACCTTCAATAGCTGTTGGCATTTTTGGTTCGGGATCGCCGCCTAGCGACTGTTCTGTGCTGACGAGCTTGCGGCGCTCATCATCGCTCATCACTTCGCCGCTCGCGGCCTTTTTCGCGGCGGCTTTCTGAACCGCAGCGTCCAGTTCGGACTGTTTGCACAATCCAAGAGCGACCGGATCAATCGGCTGAATGTTGGAGATGTTCCAATGAGTCCGCTCGCGGATTGCCTGAATAGTTGGTTTGGTTGTTCCGACCAGTTTTGACACCTGAGCGTCTGTCAGTTCGGGGTGGAACTTTACCAGCCACAGGATGGATGCAGGACGATCCTGGCGTTTGGACAGCGGCGTATAACGCGGTCCGCGACGTTTTTCTTCGCCGACGGCAGCGGCGTTGAACTTTAACTCAAGTCTAAGCGACGGGTTCGCTTCGGCTTTGGTAATATGTTCCTGCGTCAGCTGGTTGTTGGTGATCGGATCAAAGCCCTTTACGCCTGTGGCGACGTCCCCATCAGCGATGCCCTGCACTTCCAACTCGTGCATTTCGACAAAATCAGCAATCTGCTTGAAGCTGAGAGTTGTGTTATCAACCAGCCAGACGGCAGTTGCCTTTGCCATAATCGGTTTTGCCATGTCACGTCTCCTTGCGCATATCTTCCCCGTTGCCTGTAAAGGCGGCCCTGAGGGTCAGGACGGGTTACCATTGTCGGGGAACTTAGAGGCTATATAGTCGGGGTCGTGCGATAAGGGAAGAGTAGAATGCGCTGGCTGTTGATCTGGATATTGTCTGCCTCGACCGTTTGGGCGGGCGACGGTAAGCCCGGAAAATTTGACTATTACGTACTGGCGCTCAGTTGGTCGCCTAACTGGTGCGCCCGGAACGGCGATGCGCGTGGGTCGGATCAATGCGATGCGCACAATGATCATGGATGGATATTGCATGGGCTCTGGCCCCAATACCATAAGGGGTATCCGAACTATTGCCGCACCGCTGAGCCTGCTCCAACCCGGTCAATGACAAATGCGATGTCAGACATTATGGGAACCAGCGGTCTGGCCTGGCACCAATGGCGCAAACACGGGGTATGTTCGGGTCTCTCGGCCGCTGACTATTATGATCTTTCACGCCAAGCTTATGGAGCGGTGGTGCGCCCCGCCGTGTTTCGCAGTCTGAACAATGCCGTTAAACTGCCCGCGACGGTTGTGGAAGAGGCCTTCCTGAAAGACAACCCCGGTCTGGAGCCGGATATGATCACAATCACTTGCAAAGACGGTTATATTGAAGAGGCGCGCTTATGTTTCTCGCGCGATCTGACACCTGTTCCCTGTGGTCAGGATGTGGTGCGCGATTGCAAATTGAATAGGGCCGTATTCGAGGCTGTTAGATAGGAATTGGCGCTGAGCCAGTCAGATGGGAACAACAGGGTTGGGATTGCCACCGGCCTTCATTTTCCGGGACAAGATGCTTCGACATGGCCCAGATACAGCATTGCATTAACTTTTTCGTCTGAGCGATGGCCTCCGCGGGAGAACGATCTTGCGAAAACAAATGCAGTTGCGGCCGATAGCCATCTGTTGACAAGTCTAAGGTAAGACCTCACCTCCAGCGATCTCCCCTGTCGTCGACAGGCTGCTGCGATTTGAGCTGTTGGGGGCGGAGAAGTTCCAATACACTCTCCTAAAGACGAGAAAACCCCGCAGATCCATGGACATACGGGGTTAAATCTACTCTTGGATAACAGCCGGGATGATTTACATCATGCCTTCGCGCTGGATCTTCTTGCGTGCCAGTTTACGGGCACGACGGATCGCTTCTGCCTTCTCACGCGCTTTTTTCTCGGACGGTTTCTCGAAATGTTGCTTAAGCTTCATTTCACGAAACACACCTTCGCGCTGGAGTTTTTTCTTCAGAGCCCGAAGGGCCTGATCGACATTGTTGTCACGAACACTAACCTGCATGTGGTTTTCACCACCTTTCTAGTATGAGTTGCAATGATTTGCAGGAATTGGCCATATAGCAAAGCCCCGTTATGTTGTCTAGTATCGACAAGACACTGCAGGAGGCCGCCATGTCCACCAAACCAAACGATGATCCAGTTGCCGCTTTGCTAAAGGCTGCGTTGACCCACGTCCCGTTTGACGGGTGGTCTGAGGCGACGTTTAAGGCTGCAATATCGGATAGTGGCTTGGACGCCGCGCTTGCTCGTACCGCCTGTCCTCGCGGTGCGGTCGATCTGGCGGTAGCCTTTCATTCTGCAGGCGACAAAACCATGCTGGAGCGGATAAAGGCGACCGACATGCAAGCCTTGAAGATTCGCGAGAAAATCGCCGCTGCCGTGCGATTCCGGCTCGAAGCAGTAGACGACAAGGAGGTCGTGCGCCGTGGCACAACCTTGTTTGCTTTGCCTCATCACGCAGCCGACGGGGCCAAGGCAATTTGGGGCACCTGTGACAAAATCTGGGACGCGCTGGGTGATACCTCGGACGACGTGAACTGGTACACAAAACGCGCGACCTTGAGCGCTGTCTACAGTTCGACGGTGCTTTATTGGCTTGGCGACGATTCGATCGGGCATCAGGCCACATGGTCCTTCCTTGATCGCCGCATCGAGAACGTGATGCAGTTTGAAAAATTCAAAGCGCAGGTGAACGAAAACCCTTTTCTAAAGCGTGTTCTGTCCGGACCGTTCTGGGCACTCAGCAAAGTCAGAGCACCGTCAAAAAAACCCAATAATGACCTGCCGGGCAGTTGGAACAGACCACATGACTGAACCCCGAATTGGGCGATGCATGAAATAATGCCGCTGGACAGTGCCGTCGATTTTTTGTTGCTGGCAGAGGGTCCGATTTACATGTTCACTTGCATTTGTGATCTGTAGTTTCGCGCAGGCCCGCGCACTGTTAGACAGGTCGTAATAACAAGGAGCCTGTTCTGATGATCCGAACCATGCGCGCGATAGAGATCACCGAGCCGGGCGGTCCTAACGTATTGCGGATGACCAGCCGACCGATCCCAGAGCCGGGATACCAAGACGTATTGATCCAAGTTGCTTATGCAGGGGTCAATCGCCCAGATGTATTGCAACGCGCAGGCGCATACGCCCCGCCGCCAACCGCCAGCGACCTCCCGGGCTTAGAGGCCTCGGGTGTTATCGCTGGCATCGGACCGGGCGTTTCGGATTGGAACTTGGGCGACGAAGTCTGTGCCCTGCTTCCCGGTGGTGGATATGCCGAATACGTGACAACTCCCGCGGCGCATTGTTTGCCAATTCCCAAGGGCATGGACTTAAAGCAAGCAGCGTGCCTGCCTGAAACCTATTTTACTGTTTTTTCCAATGTCTTCATTCGCGGCCAGCTTGTGGCAGGGGAGCGGTTTCTGGTGCATGGCGGCTCGTCTGGCATCGGGACCACTGCAATTCAATTGGCCAATGCGTTTGGCGCACGTGTGTTTGCAACTGCAGGGTCGCAGGCAAAATGTGAAGTCTGTATCTCCTTGGGCGCCGAACAGGCCATCAATTATCGAGAAACCGATTTTGTTGAGATTCTGAAGGCCCAAGGCGGCGCCAATCTGATTTTGGATATGGTCGGCGGCGACTACCTCCCCCGGAATATCGGTGCCCTTGCAGATGACGGGCGTCTGGTACAGATCGCGTTCCTACAAGGCCCTGAGGTCAAACTGAACTTTGCCCAGATCATGATGCGGCGACTGACTGTCACCGGCAGCACCTTGCGCCCGCAAAGTTCTCTGGCCAAAGCCCGGATCGCATCAGACCTGCGAGAGGCGGTTTGGCCGCTACTGGAAGCGGGGCAGATTGCGCCAGTCATCGACAGCGAGTTTGATCTGGCCGAGGCGGTTGACGCCCATGAGCGCATGGAGGGCGGCAGCCATATCGGGAAGATTGTACTGTCGGTCGCATAAACAGGTGTTTTCAGGGCGATGTACTGTTTGGATTAGTACGGATTTCCTCAGCAAACTGCAGCAAACTCGGATCATTGGGGTTGATCTCAAGTGCGTCGGCCAGCACCGTGCGTGTTGCCTCAAGACCTTCGGTCGCGGCAGCGATGCGCACAAGCATCACCCACGCATCAATCCGTTGAGGATCAAGACTCACAACTTCTCTGAACGCAGTGATTGCCGCCGGCGGATTACGCATGGCCAGTGCGATGCCGCCAAGCTGCAGATGAGTCTCAGGAAAATCAAACCGGTTGGCCAGTGATTGCCGCCACTCAGACGTCGCAATGCGCAGATTTGCCGCCATTCTCTGGGGCAGCCGCGCAATCGGCGCATCCACCAACTGCCGTGCCGCAATGATGCGCACGGTCTGGATCGGGTCGGCAAGCAGATCAACCAGCCGGAGAACCCGGTCCTGATCTGGCGCCAGGCGTTGCAGACCTATGGCAGCGGTTCGAATTACCGGATCCGGGTCAGACAGCAGCGGTACAAACCTTTCGGCAACGGCCGGATCGCCGGATTGCTCAAGCAGCCACAGGGCGGTGGCCCGGACGATCCCCGGCTGGCCTGCATCTGCCGCCAGATCCGAGAGCGCCCCCGCCGCCGCAACCGGGTTAGCCCGACCTTTCGCAAGAGTCTGCCCATAATGCAGACCCCGGTTTTGTGAGGCCGGATACCAATCAGCGATCTGGGCGGCGGCCCAGTCGGCAGATTGGTCCTGATGACAGGTTGTGCAGGCATCCGGACTGCCAGTTTCGCCTGCCAGATCGGGCCGCGGAATGCGGAAGCTGTGGTCGCGCCGCCCGTCCACGCCCATGTAGACCTGCTCAACCATATGGCAGCTCTTGCACTGGGCACCCTCGGAACCTTCCGTGTGGAAATGATGCTCCGGGCTGTCATAAATCGCAGGTTTCAGTGTCGAGAACTCTGCATTTCCCGCTTGTGAATGGCACTGTGTGCAGACCGCGTTCCCTTCGGCTTTCAGGTCAGTTGAATGGGCGTTGTGGCAGTTCGTGCATCCTACGCCTCGCGCATACATTTTTGACTGCAGGAACGAGCCGTAGACGTAAACCTCGTCGAGGATTTGCCCATCCGCGTGGTAAAGCCCAGGGCGGAGCTGCGCCAGATTGTATGCGTCATGATAAGGTGTGCCGGGCAGCGGATTGCCCTGCCCCTGCGCCTCGCGCCGAGAATGGCAGCCAGCGCATTGCTGTATCGTGCTCTCGGCACCATCAAAGGCCATAGTCAGACCAACCGCGTCGACCTGTCCATCCCATCCCGAAATGTCCTGATCTTTGGTCCACGCAAGATGCACCGCAGCCGGTCCGTGGCAGGATTCGCATCCCACACCCATTTCGGCCTGTGTTGAGGAATATGTGCCGCTTTCAGGGTCATAGTTCTTTTCAAAACCAGTGGCATGGCACTCTGCGCAGCGGGCGTTCCAGTTTTTGTAGGGGCCGGTCCAGTGCAATCCGTCATCTGGTGGCAGAACCTGATCGGGGTAAAGATGAAACCACGTTTTCTGTTCTGTATCCCAAACAACATCAAAGCTTTGCAAACGGCCCGGTTCAGTTTCCAATAAATACTGCTGCAAGGGCTCAATACCAGCGACAGAGTGCACCGGATAATCAGTGGTTGCGCCATCGTTCTCGGTTACCGTTACAAAGTGACGACCACCGTCGATGCGAAACTGGGCCAGCATTCCATCATGAGTGAATTCAGTTCCGTCGAAATCTGCGACAATGTTCTCAGCTGTCGGCGCTGTCCAAGCAAGGGCATGGTCCGATCCGGTCCAGCTCTCGGTTGCGTCGCTGTGACAATCTGCGCAGGCCTGCGACCCGACATAGGCGGGAACAGTCAATTCTTGGGCGAAAACAGGCGGGGCGCCAAATGAGAACGCGACGAGAACCGCCGCCGACACGATCCGTGCTAGGGCAGAAGCCTGTGCAATAAAGGTCAAGATCAGGCCCTTCCAGCTAAATCGCAAAATTAAAATATCTCTCCACCAATCGATAGAGGACCCAATGATCCCGCGCCAGAACAAACCCACACAGATCAGTCAAAGCGAAGGCGGGTTTCGCGATCAAAACCCGCCTTCTGAAAGTCATCTATACCTGAATGGGCGTTTATTGGTTGCCCTGTGATCCGGCCATCACCGATTCCATAACGCGGTCAAGACTGAAGCTGCCCGGCTTTTGACGCGGCGGGAATTCGGCAAAGCTTTGCAACCAATTGCCAACATAAGCCCCTGCGGGGGCGATAACAAACATATGCTCGACCCACCATTGTTGATACCCCATTGCATCTTCGGCCTCGGCCCGCTCAAACGGATCCATGCGCAGGTTAGTGATGGACGGCGCCCGCAACACCTCGAATGGAGTGGTCCAGACCTTCATGCCCTCGGCATTCTGACGCAGGAACGTGACCTTCCAATCATTATAGCGCAGCGCTGCTACCGAGCCGTCGTCAGTCCAGTAGAAGAACTCTTCGCGCGGCCAATCGGCCTCGCCTTTCAGCGCTGGTGCCAGATCATAGCCATCAAGATGCACTTTGTACTCACGACCAATGGCCTGAACGCCACCTTGCAAAAGTTGCTCTTTGATATCCGGCGAGCCGGCAGCCGCAAGCAATGTCGGCAACATATCTTCATGGGCACCGATATCGTTGATCACTGTTCCGGGCGCAATTGTTCCGGGCCAGCGGATCACTGTCGGAACGCGAAAACCGCCTTCCCACTGGGTGTTCTTTTCACCTTTGAACATGGTTGTGCCGCCGTCTGGCCATGTGAAGGTTTCGGCGCCGTTATCTGTGGAATACATCACGATTGTATTGTCGGCGATGCCAAGGTCGTCGATCTTGTCGAGCAATTGACCGACCATACCATCATGCTCAACCATGCCGTCGGCATAGATGCCCTGACCGGTCACACCGATAGATTCAGACTTGAGGTGCGTGAAAATGTGCATCCGTGTCGAGTTCCACCACAAAAAGAAGGGCTTTCCCTGCTCGTGAGCTCTGTCCATAAAATCAAGCGCGGCAGCCGTTACTTCCTCGTCCACCGTTTCCATGCGTTTCCTACTGAGCGGACCGGTATCTTCGATAGAGCCGTCAGCCGAGGACTTGATCACGCCGCGAGGGCCAAAATTCTCCCGGAAATCATCGTCTTTGGGATAGTCGACGTTTTCAGGCTCTTCCTCAGCGTTGAGGTGATAGAGATTGCCGTAAAATTCGTCGAACCCATTGTTCGTTGGAAGCATCTCGTCCCGGTCGCCCAAGTGGTTCTTGCCGAACTGTGCAGTCATATAACCAAGCGGCTTGAGAAGGCCCGCAATTGTTGGGTCCTCGATCTTCATGCCTTCTGGCGCGCCCGGCAAACCAACCTTGGTAAGGCCGGTGCGGATCGGGGACTGCCCCGTGATAAACGCGGCACGACCAGCGGTGCAACTTTGCTGCCCATACCAGTCCGTGAACAACGCACCTTCCGCCGCAAGCCGGTCGATGTTGGGCGTTCTGTAGCCCATCATGCCATTATTGTACGCGCTTACGTTGAACTGGCCGATGTCATCACCCCAGATCACCACAATATTTGGTTTGTCAGCGCCCTGTGCATGGGCTGTGCCAGCAACCAGCGCCACACTGGCGAGGAGCACTCCAGCGAAACGAAGTCGCCCGCTGCTCATAATTGTATTGTCATCGAGTTGTTTCATAATATTTCCTTTTGCGCTCCGACTCTCGGAGGTTATCTAATTGGTATTATTTAATAATAATAATCAGAAACAAAAGTGTAGCCCACTTCAGTTTTGACGACAAGATTGCTTGACCATGCACGTTGAATGTCGACCTCTCAGGCAGCGTTCAAAGTTCGGACGAGGAGCGGTTTATGCCATGGCTCACTCCAGCCGGATGTTGGCAGGTTTTCCCGGAGTACAGAGACATAGCGCCAAAAAAAAATGGGCCGATCAATTCACCATGAAATGATCGGCCCAAGAAAACATCTTAACTAACGAATTTGCAGTTCTACAGTCCGCTATTGCACTTGCGTGCCATTTCGATGGCCTTTTTTGTACCGGCCAGATCCACGACGAAAGCGTATTCCTTTTCCGGAAACACAGTCATTGTGTATTTCTGAGCTACATCGTCAACGAATTGAGGGTCGTCCGACAAGACGTAACCACCGGTATATCCCTTGGTGATATTGCCGCGCATTCCAGTTGCCTCGCCAACATAAAGTTGGTCGTCAAGAAGAATGGCAACAGCTTCTTTGTCACCTTTCTTAACGTCGGTTTTCTGATTGGTGAATACACCAACATATGCGACGGCGCGATCGGTCGTCAGACCCATCTGGACAACGTTTCCGACATCATCAGACTTTTCGATCAGGCATGACATCTTTTCTTTGTCGATGAAGACATTCCAGCCTTCAACATCACCGAATTTTTCAAAAGTGTCAGCTTTCGCTTCGGTGGTCACAAGCGTACCTGCCGCGATGATCGCGGCGCCTGCTGTTAGCATGAGTTTGTGCATATGGTTTTCCTCTACTTTAGGCTAATGGACCCCCTAATTAGTGCGATCCATGATTGTTCAAGAATGATCTACTTTATCGGTCGTTGGCGAGTGCGGAACAGCAATTCGCAATTACCTATGGCTTGAATATTCACACCCGAGCCAAAGTTCCAGCGCTTTCTTGCACTCGGAAGGGCGGTTGAAATAAACCGACGCCCAGAATAATTGCTCCGAGGCGCATTCCAATAAGAATAGTCCTGATCAAACTGATCTGCAGGTTTCTCGTTCGGCAACCTAGTTGTTGCAATCTATCCGAACAACGTCTGATTGCGCTTCAATGATCGATCTCGAAATCTCAAGCCGCTGCATTCCCCAGACCTTGCGCCACATCCGATGAACGGATGGAAGCTGCCGTGACAGTGAAAGCCGGATCAGCGTTGTGCTGTGATGACCTGATAAAGGTCTGCATCTGCATGTTGGGCCCATTCAAAGCCCCCGATCACGTCCACTTTCTGCCGGAGCTTACCGACAGCAGCCCAAAGCACGGAGAGGCCTCATTAGCTTGAAAGATACAGGTGGTCACAGTTGGCAGCGTAAGTGCCACTCGCCTAGTTCGGCAACTGACCCGTCAGAACATACCGTAGTATCTGCACCACCTGTGCTGGATGTTCCGCTACCGCCAATGCCGCAGCGTCAACTTCCTTGAGCGGATGGGCAAGATCCGGCCCATGCAAAATAATCAACGATTTACCCAATGCTGCGGCATATCCTGCATCAAACGCTGCATTCCATTGTTTATACTGGTCGCCAAAGCGCACCACCACAACATCTGCATCCTCAATTCCTTTGCGGGTACGGATCGCATTCACCATCGCACCTTTATGGTCATGCCAGTATTTGTTGGGCTCTGCCCCTAGAATGGCAACGCCGCAATCGTCACTGGCCGCATGATCGGTGACGGGGGCGCTGAAGGACACATCCAAACCGGCGGCGCCATCTGTGATCTGCTCTCGCCAATCGGTATGAATTTCGCCCGATAAATAGACCTTCAACGTCATCGACTGTCCCTTCGTTTATTCACAACTTCGCTGTTCCGAGAGCAAACCCGTGGCCCCACTGGGTTGGCCACTGGTCCGTCTCAACGCATCTATCCTCGTAACACGCCGCCAGTCGCTTTGCTGACTTTCTCGATGATCTTTGTGCTTACGGCTTCAATCTCTGCCTCTTTCAGCGTGGCTTTGACGGGTTGCAGACGCACTGTAATGGCAAGCGATTTCTTACCCTCGCCGAGTGAACCGCCGATGAATTCGTCAAACACGCGCACGTTATTGATCAGCGCCTTATCTGCACCTGCTGCTGCGTTGACTAGCGCCATTGCCTCAACTTGAGCATCTACCACAAAGGCAAAATCGCGTTCGACTGCCTGCAAATCTCGAATTTCCAGAGCAGGCCGAGTTGCTTTGGTTTTCTTGGGCATTGGTACTTCGCCCGGCCACAGCGTAAAGGCCATCGCGGGCCCTTTGATATCCATCGCGGCCAACACCCGCGGATGCAGTTCGCCAAAAATGCCCAGGACCTTTTTCGGGCCCAAACAGATCATGCCATGACGGCCCGGATGCCACCACTCGCGAGCACCGCGTAGTATCTGCACCTTGGCCGGTGCCCCGATCACAGCCAGTACGGCTTCGGCATCCGCCTTGACGTCAAATACGTCAACGCCGCGCGAGGCGCCTTGCACGTCCTTTGGCCCGGTCCGTCCGACCAACAGGCCGGAGACCAGCAAATGTTGCTCTCCCGGCTCGGCGCCGTGAAACGCCGGTCCGACTTCGAACAATGCAAGATCGGCAAATCCGCGCGCCTGATTGCGCGCAGCCGCCAGCAGCAGACCGGGCAGAAGGGCCGGACGCATATGGCTCATCTCCGATGAGATCGGATTCTCAAGCATCGTCGCATCGGTGCCGCCGCCAAACAACGCGGCCGAGGCCTGATCAATGAATGAATAGCTCACGCACTCATTGTACCCTAGTGCCGCACAAGTCCGCCGCGCGGCCTGCTCGCGCCGCTGCATTGGTGACAGGATTGGTTTGGGAACACCGGTGGTCATCCGCGGCAATGGCTTACCTTCCAGCTTGGTCAGCGACGCAATACGGGCAACCTCTTCGACCAAATCAGCCTCGCCATCCACATCAGGCCGCCAGCTGGGCACATGGGCGTAATTCCCTTCCAGCCGAAATCCCAATGCCGTCAAAGTTTGCCGCTGGGTGCTTTCGGGAATTTCCATCCCAACAAGCGAACGTACCCGCGCCGCGTCCAGTTTGTAAGCGCGTGAATGATCTGGCATCGCTCCGGCGACCACGATATCTGAGGCTTCGCCACCACAAAGGTCAAGGATCATCCGCGTCGCCAGCTCCAGCCCATCTTGTGTGAACGCCGGGTCAATACCGCGCTCGAACCGGTAGCGCGCATCCGAATTGATCTTCAGCGCACGCCCGGTCAGCGCGATTTGCACATTGTTCCAATACGCACTTTCCACGAACACGTCGGTGGTTTCTGCCGTCACACCGGTTAGCGCGCCGCCCATGACACCGGCAATGCTCTCCGGACCATTGTCGTCCGAGATCGCCATCATGCCGGGAAAAAACGTATATTCCTTGTCATCCAGTGCCAAAATTGACTCGCCACCCGCAGCGCGATGCACACGCAGATTGCCCGACATTTTAGCCACGTCAAATACGTGCAGCGGTCGGTTCTGGTCGTAGGTGAAATAGTTGGTAATATCGACAAGGGCTGAGATCGGGCGCAGGCCAATGGCGCGCAGCAAGTCCTGCAACCATTCCGGCGATGGCCCGTTGGTCACACCTCGGATGACGCGGCCCATGAATACCGGGCAACCGTTTAGCGTGTCCTCATCAATGGTCACAGCAACCGGGCAGGAAAATTTGGCTTCGACCGAACCAACTTCTTGTGGTTTCAGCTTGCCAAGACCCCGCGCGGCCAGGTCACGGGCAATGCCGCGAACTCCCAGAGCATCGGGACGGTTTGGCGTGATCGCAATTTCGATCACCGGGTCAACCTTGGACGGATAATGCTCGGCCAACCAATCTGTAAACCGTTGGCCGACCTCGCCGCTGTGCAGCTCGATAATGCCGTCATGTTCTTCAGACAGCTCCAACTCGCGCTCGGACGCCATCATGCCAAAGCTTTCGATCCCGCGGATTTTTCCGACGCCAATCGTCGTGTCGATGCCCGGCACATAAACTCCGGGTTTAGCGACGACAACGATGATACCTTCGCGTGCATTGGGCGCGCCGCAAATGATCTGGGTTTCGCCTTCGTCCGTGGCAACCACACAGACCTTCAGACGATCCGCTTCGGGATGCTTCTCGGCGCTCAACACTTTGCCAATGATAAAATCATGTAATTTGGCGGCAGGATTTGTGACCTCTTCGACCTCAAGGCCCAGATCGGTCAGCGCATAGAGGATGTCATCCAGCGATGCATCTGTCTCAAGATGTTTCTTGAGCCAGGAGAGAGTGAATTTCATGAGCCTTAAGTCCCCGGTCAGATCGGTGTCCGGGCGGTATTAGCCCAAGGCAGCCCAAGGGGAAAGAGCACGATGACACAAGAGGCAGGTTTAGGGGTACGTCGGCGCCCGGCCCAGCAACTCGTCCAGCTGTCGCGCAATCCAGCCGTGCGGGATAAAGTGGCCACCCGGGTGCACATCAAGTGTCACTGAACCGCCGCCACTACAGCCCGCCCAGATTGTGCGCTGGAATGTCAGGAAATCAACCGCCTGCCAGTCGCCGGCATTTTCCCCCTCAGCGCAGCCATATTTCTCGCGCCACAGGGCCACGGGATAGGTTGTGTCCTCTCCCGGCCCCATCGGGAAATCCATCACAGTGTCCGCCAGCCCATGCACATGACGCACTTCACGCGGTCCTTGCGGACATTGTTCTGATTGCCGCAGAGTGCCCGACACGGCGATCAAAGCTGCGACGTCATTGCCGTTCTCGCAGACATACCGCCACGCCATTGCCGAACCATAAGAATAGCCCGACACATAGATGCGGCTACGATCAATCGGATAATGTTTGGCCGCATCTTCGATGACAGCGGCAGCAAAGGCCACGTCATCAGTGTCATGATCCCAGAAATCCCAGGTTCGGCCGTTGCCATTGGGCGCCAGCAACAAGACTCCACGTCTGCGGGTCGCTCCTGAGATGCGACCATGTTTGACCGGCAAAGCGCCGGTGCGCATCCAACCATGAAAGTGCAGCAAAACCGGCAGTGGCGTCTCGCCGTCCCAGTCATCGGGGGTTTTGACGTGATAAGATCGATCGCCGAGTTCACACGGAACCTTTGCATGGCAGTCTTTCCACGGGCCCATGGCTTGGGTACTCGTCGTGAAGAAAAGGGCGAGAAGGACGGAGAAAACGTATTTCATGATGGCGACATTAGCGGGAGAGTTGGTGATGTCATCTCACATTTGTGTGGGCAAAAATATGTAACCTCAGGCACCCAGACATCTACTTATTGGCGCGGAGGTCCCCAGTTGTACAAGAGCCATGCCGATACCAATGCTGCAGCGACCGAAGTCAAGATCGTAGGCCAGTTGGTTTTTATGTTGCCAAACCATTGACCCAGCAATGTTCGATCATATTGCTCGACATGTTCCCAACCTGATAAAGTAAGATGTATAAGCCAATTTGTTACACTTAGGTGTGCGCGAGCCAGTTCTTCCTGATTTGGCCCAGCATCGACCAAATCCGCTATCGCTGCGTGAGCCATTATGTATCTAAATTCTTCCCGAGAAAAACCGGTGAATTGGCGAGCATCCAACGGCCCTTCCTTGACCGATACTCGCATTCCACAAAGAGTGCGTTTACTCCGCTTTCATAGCTGAAACCTTCAATTCCAGCTTCGCCGATGATCGACAATGCATGAGCCATGCGTCGTTTGGTAATGTTCAACACTACCGTGACAAACCACCATGCAAGTTCGGCTGATCCAGACTGGCAAACCCATAATGCCGCAGCCAGCGCAAATCGGACTCAAAGAACGCGCGCAGGTCGGGAATGCCGTATTTCAGCATCGCGATCCGGTCGATGCCCATGCCAAAGGCAAAGCCCTGCCATTCAGCCGGGTCAATCCCGCCCGCCTGCAACACTTTGGGATGCACCATGCCGGAGCCAAGCACTTCCATCCAGCCGTCGCCTTCACCGATGCGCAATTGTCCATCAACCCAGCTACACTGGATGTCCACCTCGGCCGACGGCTCGGTGAACGGGAAATGCGAGGCGCGGAACCGGGTTTTGATGCCTTCAATCTCAAAGAAAGCACTAAAGAATTCCTCAAGTGTCCACTTCAGATTGGCCATCGAGATGTGTTTATCAATCGCCAATCCTTCGACCTGATGGAACATCGGCGTGTGGGTCT